>NZ_AP022600.1:5411259-5716889 GCF_010725885.1 Mycolicibacterium tokaiense
CTGTCCGCGTTCGGAGAATCCCAGGTCTTCCAGCAGGATCATTTCGGTGGGTGTGAAGCAGTCGTGCACCTCCGCCATCGAGATCTGGGTGGCCGGATCACTGACCCCGGCCTGACCGTACGCCTCAGCCGCACACGCGATCACCTCGGGAAAGCTGACGTGCTGATGCCCTGCGGTGGCCATGCCGTCGCTGCTCCCGGCATGCAGCGACATCCCTTTGAGAAAGATGGGCCGGTCGGTGTAGCGGTAGGCGTCCTCGGCCCGCACGATGATGGCCGCCGCCGCGCCGTCAGCCACCCCGGAGCAGTCGAAGACACTGAGGTCGCCGGCCACCCGCGGTGCCCGGGCGATCTTCTCCTTCGGCACCTCCGAGGTGTACTGCGCCAGCTCGTTGCGGGCGCCGTTGCTGTGGTTCTTCCACGCGATGTGGGTCAGGGCTTCGCGCAACTTGTCCGAATCCACGCCGTAGTGTTCGGAGTAGGCCGCGGGCAGCATCGCGTAGGCCGCCGGGTTGCTGATCTCGGCGGCGGTGTTGTCACTGGGCGCCTCGGCCAAGGTGAGTCCGGAAAACCCACTGTCCTTGAGCTTTTCGACACCCACGGCCATGGCCACGTCATACACCCCGGCCGCGACGGCGAACGCTGCGTTGCGAAAGGCCTCCGATCCGCTGGCGCAGAAGTTCTCCACCCGGGTGACCGGCGCCTCCACCTTGAGCGCCTTCGCCAGCGGCAGCCCCGAATGACCGGTGGACAAGGTGGAGAACCAGAAGGCCTCCACGTCCGACTTGGCCAGACCCTCCACCGAGGACAACGCCCGGTGCACCGCGTCGATCATCATGTCGTCGGCCGAGGAATCCCAGTTCTCGCCGAACTTGGTACATCCCATCCCGACGATGGCGATCCTGTCCCGCAGGCTGCCGCTCATGACGCTGTCTCCTCCCCGCCCGCTGCCGGGCGTGCTTTCCAGAAGTAGTTGGGTGTGCCCCGAACCGCATACGTGCGCCGGAAGGTCATCTCCACCGGACTGCCCAGTGTCAGGTCGTCGGCCGTCGCGTCGGCCACTTCCATCATGATGCGTCCGCCGCCATCGAAGTCCACCACGGCCGCCAGTGCCGGCGGCGCCGGGCTGTCGGAGACGGCATCGGTGCTCAGGGACACGACGGTGCCGCGGCGATCGGCGACGGAATAGGCCTCGGTGTCGTCGACGGAACCGCAGGCGCCGCAGACCCGGTGTGCGGGCAGGTACACCTTGCCGCACGCGCGGCACCGACTGCCCGTCAGACCGAACTTCCAGTCCACGTTGCGGTGGGCCGGCGCGGCCGCAGCACCGGGTCGCTCGGGACGACGGGTCGGCTCGCGTTCCAGCAGTCCCCGCCAGGTCAGATAACTCGGGTAGCTGATCTCGCGCCGTCCGGCGAGACTGGCCGACCCCGGCCCGTCGACGAGTGCGCGGACCAACATGGCGTCCACTCCACCGCCGACGTGGAGCACCAGGATGACGTCGCCCGTGGACGCGGCGTCCAACGCCCGCGCCAGCAGGAGACCGACGTCAGCAGCTCCGCAGAAGCCCACCGCGTCGCGATGCCCGTTCTGGGTGTCGCCCCCGCCGGTGGCCCCCACCGAAGCGGCTGTGGCGCCGGAGAATCGGCGGCTGGGTGCGGCGACCACGGTCTCGGTGGGCGTATCGGTGAAACCACTGGCCTTGCCGACTTCGGCCACGGCCTGAAGGACCGCCTCACCGAGGACGTGCTGGGAGAAGCGTTCCTCGGCGGTCTGACCGAATGGAGCTCCCGGCACGCGCCACAGATCCATCAGTTCCAGCGACACTGATGCGGTCCCGATGATCTCTGCCACCGCGTCCCCGTCCGGGGCGAACGCGAACGCAGCGGCGCCGTCGCCTCCGTCCACCTCGTCGGCGGAGCCGGCCCGTCCGGAGCGTTGGTCCCCAATGGCCGCGACCCCGCCGGTGGCCGCCGCCGTCACCAGGGCGGCGAAACCTCCTCGGAGACCGCCGAAGTCGGCCGTCATCCGCCAGTCGTCGCTACCGGTGGCAGCGTGCACCACCGTCGCGTTGGACTTGTCGAAGAACGGCGGGGATGACGTGGCGAAGTAGAGCGGCCCCTGCCGTTGCGGCGCGGGCAACTTGCGCAGCGCGGCCACCGCCATGGTGATGGGATCTTCGTCGTAGCTCGCCACGGCGCGTGCCCCGCGACCGCCACCGGCAGCACCCAATGCTGCGGCGACGGTGGCTCGGGACAGGACGTTGGCCGGCACGTAGTACGCGTAGCCCGTGATGCGGTTCGGGAACGTCATGTGCTGTCAGGCTCCTTCATCGGTCGGTGGGCCGGTCACCCTGATCGCGCTCACCGGGCAGCTGTCTTCGGCTTCCTGTAACTCCTCGATGTCGACACCGTCGAGGCTGGCCACATGGGCCTTGCCGTCGGGCCCCATCACGAAGGTGCGGGCTGCGACGGTGGTGCACCAGGTGGACCCGACGCACGTGCCGGCATCCACGTCGACCCGGACCGCCCCCTCGCCCGTCATGGCGCCGGCCTGCGATTGACCGGCAGGGCTTCGACCCCGTGCAAGATCAGCACCCGGTGCCAGGCCAGGTCCCTCTCCCCCACGGCCAGCACGGGCGGATCGATGGTCCTGGTCAGCGTTGTCAGCCCCGAGGTCAGCTCCATCCGGGCCAGCGCAGTGCCGAGGCAGAAGTGGATGCCCTGCCCGAACATCAGGTGCGGATTGGGTTTTCGGTCGATGACGAACGACTGCGGATCGTCGAAGCGCCTGGGATCGCGGTTGGCGGCGCCGGTCAGCAGATAGACCCGGCTGCCCTTCTCGATCTGCTGACCGCCGAGTTCGATGTCGGTGGCGGCCCGACGCACGATCACGTTGCCCGGCCCGAGGAACCGCAGACACTCCTCCACCGCCGCACCGGCCACCGTGGGGTCCGAGCCCAGCCGCCGCCAGTCCTGCGGCGAGGACATCAGCGTCAGCAGAGCGTTCGCCATGGCGTTCTGCACGGTCTTGTAGCCGGCGTCGAGGATCAGCATGCAGGTGCCGATGAGCTCGAGTTCGGACAGCGTTCCGTCGGCATCGTCGCTGGCTTCGACCAACCCCGACAGAATGTTGTCGGCGGGCTGTCTGCGGTACTGGAGAACCAGTTCCATCAGATAGTCCTCGAACTCGGCCATGGCCGCGGCCACGCGCTCATTACGCTGCGGATCGGCCAGTGCCCCGTTGATGAACAGACCCAGTTCCTCGGCCCACCCCTTCAATCGCACACCGTCTTCGACTGGCACACCGAACATCTCGGCAATCATCTGCCCGGGGAAAGGAACGCAGTAGTCAGCCATGAGATCCACGGTCTCGCCGTCGTCGAGTCGGCGTTTGACCGTGTTGGCGAGACCCTGCGCGATCTCGTCGGCCTTGCCCTGCAGCAACCTGATCCGGCGGGGCGTGAACGACTTGTGCACCAGACCACGCAGCCGGGTGTGGTCGGGCGGGCCCATGAAGACCATCCAGCTGGCCAGGATGTCGAACATCCTCTCGAAACGCCGACGGTCCTGGGCGGGTACCCGGCTGGCCAGGTAGGGACCCACCCGGTCAGACCCGAAAGCCTGATCGCGCAGCGCGGTACTCACGTCGTCGTAACGGGAGACCAGCCACGCCTTCATCGTGGTGTTCCACAGCACCGGAGCGTCTTCCACCAGCGACTCGAAGTAGGGGAACGGGTCGATGGCCAACTCGGGCGAGGTGAGACTGACCTCGTCGAGCAGGCGCGGACCGCTCGTCTGCGTCATGGGGGCCTCCGGGTATCGGGAACGACCCCAGCATCAAAACACCCGAACGCACGCTCGGTCAACCACCTGAACTCGCAGCTTTCCGTGTTTGACCGAGCGTGCGTTCGGACGTACCGTGTGCGTGATCGCAGTCACATCGAGCCCACACCCCGAGGGGAGCTCACATGGACGAGCCTCAACTGTTCCGCCCGTTGCGCGTCGTGATCGTTGGTGCGGGTGTGGCCGGTGTCCGTACCGCCACCGCCCTGCGCCGCCGCGGATTCGCCGGCGAGGTGGTGCTCCTGAGCGAGGAGGCGAGGCTGCCCTACGACCGTCCGCCGCTGACCAAGCAGATCCTCAACGGGACCTGGCATGCCGAGCAGGCCCGGCTGATCGGACCTGACCAGCTCGACGAGCTCGGCATCGACCTGCGACTCGGCGCCTGTGCGGTGGGCCTGGGCCCCAACAGTGTCCGGCTCGCTGACGGGGAGGCCGTGAGCGCCGATTTTGTGGTGTTGGCCACCGGATCACTGCCCCACCGACTCGCCGATCAACCGCGCGATCCGCGGGTGCACGTGGTGAACAACCTCGACGATGTCCTGCGCCTGCGGGCCGCGTTCGACACCGCGACCCGTCTGCTCATCGTCGGGGCGGGCCTCATCGGCGGCGAGGTTGCCTCAGCGGCACGCCGGGCGGGGCTCGAGGTCGACCTGGTCGACGCCCAGCCTGGCGCATTCACCCGGGCGCTGGGGCCCGTCGGAGGGACCCTGCTGACCGCCCGGCACCGCGAGCTCGGCGTACGGGTGCACACCGGCAGGTGGGCAGAACAATGGCTCGCCGACGACACCGGGATACATCTCGAACTGGACGACGGCACCCGGATCACCGGCGATCACGCAGTGATCGCCGTCGGCGCGCGCCCGGCACTCGACTGGCTGCTGGGCGCCCCGGAAACCGACCAGCCGATGCTGCAGGCGAACCTCGAACAGGGCCTGGCGTGCGACAGCGACGGCCGGGTCATCGGCACCTCGGCGCTCTACGCCGTCGGCGACAGCGCCGCCTGGGCCGACCCGGGCACCGGCGTGCGCACCCGAGGACAACACTGGACGCTGGCCATCGAGCACGCCGAGGTGGTGGCCGCGGTGATCACCGCGCGAGCCGGCACATCCGAGGCCGACGACGAGATGCCGTTTCCCACGGTGGGTCCGGCCTACATGTGGACCGATCAGGCGGACACCAAGGTGCAGGTGGTCGGCGATCCGCACCTGGGCGAAGAGCACCTCACGCTGTCCACCCCCGACGACGGCGCGGTGGTGCTGACCTCCGACCGTGGCCACGTGGTGGCCGTGACCCTGGTCGGCACTCCGCGCGCGTTGGCCGCCGCTCGCGCGGCCGTGGTCGACGCGCTGCCCACCGAGACGGCACTGGCCCAGATCGGCCATCGGGTTCCGTTGTTGCCCAGCACCTTCGACACCGCCCGGCGCTGAACGTCGCATGTACCCCGGACATCACGCAGCTGTGCGCCCTGACCACCCCGCGATCGTCATGAACGGTTCGGGCGAGGTCACCACCTACGCCGAACTGGAGCGCGAGTCGGCACGATTGGCCCGGTACCTGCACCAGTCGGGCCTGCGGATCGGAGACGGAGTCGTACTGGTCTCCCCCAACCACGCGATGTGCCTGATCGTGTACTGGGCCGCGGTGCGCAGTGGGCTCTACGTCACGGCGCTGAACTTCCACCTGGGCGCTGACGAGGGCTTGGCAGTGATGGCGAACTGCCGGCCGCGCGCACTCATCGCCTCGGCCGATTGCAGCGCGTTGGCCGCCGCGCTGGCGTGCGGCACGCCCACCCTGGAGGTCCGACTGTCCTTCGGAGGCGTCGTGGACGGGTGCGCCGACTATGACGATGAGCTTGCCGGTGTGTCAGCCGAACCACTGGCACATCAGCCGCGCGGTGCCGACATGCTGTACTCCTCGGGGACCACCGGCGGCATTCCCAAGGGCATCCGGCCGGCACTGCCCGACCGCGAGGTGCACGAACCGGGTGACCCGATGGTGACCTCGTTCGGCCCGCGCTACGGCTTCGCCACCGATACCGTCTACCTGTCCCCCGCACCGCTGTATCACGGCGGTCCGCTGCGCTTTGCCATCGTGGTGCTCGCCCTGGGGGGCACGGTGGTGGTACTCGAACGGTTCGACGCCGAGACCGCACTGGCGGCGATAGATCGTCACCGGTGCACACACAGCCAGTGGGTGCCCACGATGTTCGTCCGAATGCTGAAACTGCCCAAGGTGGTTCGAGATCGGTACGACGTGGGCTCCATGCGGTGCGCCGTTCACGCCTCGGCCCCGTGCCCGGTCGAGGTGAAGCGCGCGATGATCGAATGGTGGGGCCCGGTCCTCGAAGAGTATTACGCCTCGCAGGAGGCTGCCGGCATCACCATGATCTCCAGCCGGGACTGGCTGACACACCCGGGCTCGGTGGGACGTCCGGTGCTCGGCGAGATCAAGATCTGTGACGCAGACGGGGCGGAGCTGCCGCCCGGGTCCACCGGCACCATCTACTTCGCCCGCGACGAGGTGCCGTTCGTCTACCACGACGACCCGGAACGCACCCGCAAGGCGCAGCACCCCGAGCACGAGAGCTGGAGCACCCCAGGCGATATCGGTTACGTCGACGAAGACGGCTTTCTCTATCTCACCGACCGGGCCGCCTTCATGATCATCTCCGGCGGTGTCAACATCTACCCGCAGGAGATCGAGGACGAACTGGCACTGCATCCCGAGGTGTACGACGTCGCGGTGATCGGGGTGCCCGACGACGACCTCGGCGAGACGGTCGCCGCCTTCGTCATCCCCGCACCAGGTTCGGTGGCCGACGGCGAACTCGAACAGCGCATCCTCGACCACCTCGGCACCCGCCTGGCGCGCTACAAGATGCCACGTCGCGTCGAGTTCGTCGACGAGTTGCCCCGCACCCCGACCGGCAAATTGGCGAAGGCGGGTCTCATCGCGCGCTACCGCACACCGGCGCAGAAGGCCTGAGCTCGACCCACAGACCGCCCGCACCGGCCAGCGCCTGCCCGTCGAGCGTCAGCTCACCCTCCAGGAAACGCTTACGGCCCTCGACGGCGGCAACGCGGCAGAAGAACTGCAGTTGCCTACCCCAGGGCACCGGGTGACGGAAGTCGAGGTGCAGGTACGCGGTTCGCGCCATGGACCGGGGCGCCGCATTGGCCAGGCGTCCCAGAAGATCGTCGAAGAGAAGGGCGATGGCGCCCCCGTGCACCGCGCCGACGCCGTCGAAGTGACGCTCGATGGTGGTGACGCCGAACAGTTGCTCACCGTCGCCACCGGTGATGGTGTGCCGCGGTGTCAGGCCGCGGTCCCGGATCCCGTATCGCGGGTCGACCGTGAGCGCGGCGACGGCGTCCGGCTCCCCGGGGTCGAGCGCCGAGTCCACCAGCCGGTCGGCGACCCGGTCGAGCTCGTGCGCACATTCCCGCAACACCTTCGCGTCACCGCTGACACCGACCAGGGCGTCACGCACCCGACCAGACGCGGCCACCACGGCCGCGAACGCCGCCATCAGGTCATCTCTGTCGGTGGTCATCCGACGATTTCCGGCAACCACATACTGAATGTCGGCCACAGCGTGGTCACGATCAGAACCGCCAGCGCGGCCAGATAAAAGGGAACCAACGGTTTGACCACCTGGTCGAGACGGACGCCGGCCAACCGGCAGGACAGGAAGAGGTTTCCGGCGAATGGCGGTGTGATCATTCCGATCTCGAGGTTCAGCAGCATGATGGCCGCGAAGTGCAGCGGTTCGATGCCCATGGATGTAGCGACGGTTGCGAAGATGGGGGTGAGCACCAGGATGCTGGTGTTGGTCTCGAAGAACATCCCGATCAGCAACAGGACGATGTTGGTGATGAGCAGGAACAGCAGTGGGCTGCCGATGTTCTCGCTGACGAATGCGCTCAGCGAGGCCGGGATCTGCAGATTGGTCACCATCCGGCCCGCCACACTGGCGAACGAGATGAGCACCGAGAGAATGGCGCTCATCAGCGCGGCGCTCTGGAACAGTCCCCAGAGCCCGCGGGCCTTGATGCCCCGGTAGACGAATACCGAGACCAGCAGACCGTAGAGCGCGGTGACCCCGGCTGCCTCGGTGGGCGTGAACAGACCACCGTAGATGCCGCCGAAGATCAGTACCGGCATTCCCAGCGCGGGCAGCACCCGCCAGGAGGCCCGGCCGATACCCGCGACGTATTCGGCCACCGGAGGCCGGGCGGTGCGATCGTGGGCGCGGCGACTCTGGAAGTAGTTGACGATGCAGAACAAGACGATGAGCGCCAAAGCCGGTGCCACAGTGGACAACCAGACGTCGGCGATCGACAGACCCGCGGTGACCGCGTAGAGAATCCCCGGCACACTCGGCGGGATGAGAATCCCGATGAAACCTGCTGCCCCGATGAGGGCGGCGCTGTAACGACGGTCGTAACCGGCCTTGTCCATCTCCGGCATCATGAAACCGCCGACGGCGGCAATGGTCGCGATGGAAGAACCGCACACCGTGCCGAACAACGCCGACGCCGTTACCGCGATGGCCCCGATGCTGCCCCGCAGATGCCCCACGAACGCCGCGGCGAACCGCACGATGGCCGCGGACACCCCGCCGCGGGCCATCAACATCCCGGCCAGGACGAAGCCGGGGATGGCCAGCAGCGGGAAACTGTCCAAGGCCACCGTTGCGACCTGCGGTACCTCGCGGACATCGGTGCCCGCGATCAGCAAGGTAGTCAGTGCAGCACCGCCGACGGTCACACCGAAGGGCACCTTGAGGACCAACCCCACGATCAGCAGGATCACGAAGACGCCGAGCAACGCAAGGGGATTCACGGCACCGCCTGTTCAGCGGAGTCCGCCCTGGTGAGCAATTCGTCGGCCAGCGGCTCATTGAGCAGCACCGCGACATAATGGAAGACGCTGGTGACGGCGGCCACCAACAGTGCTGCGCCCACCGTCCACATCGGCAATCCCATCACCACCGACACGGTGCCGACCTCGAGCAGGAACATCACCTGCTGCACACACAGCATCGCGAGATAGGTGAAGAAGCACGCGGCCAGGAACGCCGACGTGCGCTGGACGGTGAGGATGACCCCGGGCGCGCGGTCGGGCGTGGTGACCCGCTCGACGATGGGGGTCAGGACGTCCACGCGGATCTCCTCCTTCCAGTGCACCGCGGCTGCCCCACCGAGGAACGACGACCAGATGAACAGGTATCGACTGGCTTCGCCGGGCCAGGACAGGCCCAGATCCAGTCCGATGCGGGTGCCGGCCTGCACCAGGATCAGCACCACCAGCAGGATCAGGCCCACCGTCGCGACCGCGAGTTCGGTCCGGGCCAGGATTGCACTGATCCGCCAGACCACCCGACGGACACCGGATGTCTTCGGAGCCGAGCCGAAGAGGACCTCAGAGGTCACTGCGCACCGAGTGTGGTCTGAATCTGCTCCATGATCTCGGGGTCGAAATTGCCGGCGGAATCGGCCCAGACCCGCTCGGCCTGCTCACGCAGGACGCCGGCGGCCTCGGGAGTCAGTTCGCTGAAGACGATTCCGCCGTCTTCGAGCTTCTGACGGTTGGTCTCCACATCCTGGATGTTCTGCTCCACCTCGAAGGCTGCGGCCTCGGTCGCAGCGTCCTGCACCACCTGGCGGTCGGCTTCCGACAGACCCTCGAAAGCCTGCTCGTTGATGACGAATCCGACAGCGCTGTAGGCGTGGTTGGTGATGGTCATGTACTCCTGGGCGTCCCCGAAACCGAAGCTTGCGGTGAGGTTCACGCCGTTCTCCTGACCGTCGACCAGTCCCTGCTGCAGCGAAGTGAGGGTCTCGGTGATGGGCAGAGGAGTGACCCGGGCGCCGAGGGCTTCGAAGTAGTCGATGAGCACCGGCACCTGGGTGACCCGCAGGTTCAGTCCCTCGATGTCCGAGGCGTTCTCCACGGGCCGAACGGAGTTGGACAGTGCGCGAAAGCTGTTGTCCCCCCATGCCAGTACCCTGATGCCGTGTTCGGCGAGCTTGCCGGCGCTGTACTCACCGAGGAACCCGTTGTAGTAGTGCTCCTTGACCTGATCCATGTCGGTGAACAGATACGGCAGGCCGGCCACTGACACGGCAGGCTCGACGCCGCTGAGGCCGAAGTCGCTGATGATGCCCATGTCGAGGGTCCCGCGCTGGATGGACTCCGACATGGTGAACTCATCCCCCACCACCCCGTTGAGCTGCAAGGTCACCCGGACGCGACCGTCGGTGCCCGATTCGACAGCCTCTTTGAACTGCTCGGCTGCCGGTGTCATGGCGTTGGTGGGTGCCGCTGCCGATCCCAGCGTCAGGGTGGTGGAACCGTCATCGCCACCCGAACCGCCGCAGGCTGTCACCACACAGACGGTCACGGCGCCGGCGATCAGCCCGGTCAGTACTTTTCGCTTCATCGTGTTTCCTTCATTGCTCGGCGTTGTCACGGATGCGCACCAGGCGGCGCAGGATCTTCCCGGTGGGGCTCTTGGGGAGTTCGTCGACGAGGTCGACGACACGAGGCACCTTGAATCCGGCGAGTTCTCGCCGGCAATGCGACTGCAGATCGGCAACATCACAGCGGGCGCCGGGCTTGCAGGCGACGACTGCACGCACGATCTCACCCCAGTGCGCGTCCGCCTGCCCCACCACTGCCACCTCGGCGACGGCCGGATGCATCAGCAAGACGTTCTCCACCTCGGAGGGGTAGACGTTCTCCCCACCGGAGATGATCAGATCGTTCTTGCGGTCGGCCAGGAACAGGTAGCCGTCCTTGTCGAGGCTGCCCATGTCGCCTGCGGTGCACCAGCCGTCCGGGTGCAGTGCCTCGGCGGTGGCGTCAGGGCGGCCGCGGTATGCGGTCAGCAGCACCGACTCACCGCGCACCCACACCTCCCCGACCGTGCCCGCCGGCACGGCCTTTCCGTCCGGGTCCCGGATCTGCACCTGCATCCCGATGACCGGCCGCCCCACCGAGGACTTCTTGTCGGGTGGATCGCCTGGCCGCAGCGAGGACACGATGCCGGTCTCGGTGGCACCGTAACCCTCGTTCACCGAACACCGAAGATGGCTCTCCACCTCGTCTTTGAGTGCGGCTGAGATCGGAGCCGACCCGCACAGAAAGTGCTTCAGGGACCCCAGGTCATGGGCACTGGCGCGTTCCTGTCCCACATCGACCAGCCGCTTGAGCATGGTGGGCACCACCGAGGTGTGGGTGATGCGTTGCGCGGCGATGGTCGCCAGGATGGCCTCGGGATCGAAGCTGGGTCCCGGCGCGATCACGTTGGTGGCCGCCGCCATGACGCAGCTGATGCCGAACCAGGTGCTGTTCGAATGGAACATCGGCATGACCGTGAGGAACCGGTGGTCACGCTCGCTGGGTGCGCCGTATTCGGCGATCAACGACAGGCCGTTGCGGATGAGTCCGCGGTGCGACACCAGGGCCCCCTTCGGCGCGCCGGTGGTTCCGGAGGTGAAGCCGAGGAAGAACGGCGTCTCCGGATCGACCGGACGCCGGTCGGTGGATCGCCCCCCTCCTCGGGTCAGCCACGTGTCGTAAGGGACTGCCCAGTCCGGGATCTCATCCGGACGGCCGATGACGACGTACTCAAGGGCGCGGTCGGTGAGGCGCTCACGTGCAGCGGCGACCACGGGCAGGAAGCTGGTCTCGGTGATCAGGATCAACGGCTCCGACACCGCGATCACGTGGCAGAGTTCACGTTCCACCGATCGGAAGTTGACCGGGGCGGCCGTCACACCGCAGCGGGCCATGCCGAACCAGAGATCGACGATCTCGCCGCAGTTGCGTAGCAGGAACGCACACCGATCCTCCTGCTGCAGACCCGATGCCTGCAGCGCCCGGGACACCAGTGCCGACCGCCGGTGAAGGTCGCCGTAGGTCACCGACCTCTCGCCCTGCACCCAGGCTTCCCCGTCGGGGTTCTTCGCCGCTGCCTGGTCGAGGTAGTCGGCCAGCGTCAACAACATGGCATCTCCTTCGGCGTCCCCGGAGCGGATGACAGAGCGATCGCTCGGGATAGCGTCTAGCATCATCATACGATCCTGTGATGTCAATCACCTGATTTCCGCATCTTGACCAGCTTTCGCGGTAGCGTGGCTCGAAAGCACTGCTACCGACCCAGATCAACGCGCCATCAATTGTTCAGCTTTTCTGATATTTGCACATTGGACATCCACGTGGATGACAGCGGAGAGGACACCGACATGCCCAAGAACTGGCCCGCAGAACTGGCCGTACGGGCTCTTCAGCGAGAAGGTGTCGAGGCAATGTTCGGCCTCCTCGGCGGACACATCAACCCCATTCAGGACTTCGCGTACCGGGCAGGCATCGAGATCTTCCAGATGCGCCACGAGCAGGCCGCGGTGCACGCCGCCGACGGGTACGCCCGCACCACCGGACGCCCCGGCATCGCATTCGCCACCGCCGGTCCCGGCATGACCAACACCGTCACCGCCATGCACATGGCCTACGGCGCGCGCACCCCGATCGTGTTGTTGCTGGGTGGGCACAAGCTACGCGAGGACGGGCGCGACACCGCGCAGGAGGCCGACGCGAAGTCGGTGCTGTCATCGGTCACGAAGTACTTTCAGCGTGTCACGCTGCCAGAACAGGCCGACCTGTTCATCAAGCGTGCGTTCCGGGAAGCGATGACCTATCCCTACGGACCGGTGGCACTCGAGTTCCCCGTCGACGTCTTCAATTACGAGCCGATGGCCGCCACCGACCAACTCGGTTACGTGCCCGGAGACGCCAGTCCGGTGGGCAGACCGCCGGCCTTCGACGGTGACCCCGACGCCGTCACCCACGCGTTCGAATTGATCGAGTCGGCACAACGTCCCGTCATCCTGGCCGGTGACGGCGTGCACTGGGATGGCGCCGCCGAGCAACTGCGCACGTTCGCCGAGACCATGTCCGTGCCGGTGAATCTGCGTCGCCACGCCCGCGGCGCGCTGCAGGAGACACATCCCCTGGGCGTGCCCGCGGCAATCCGTAAGCAGGTGCTGGCCGAGGCCGACGTGGTGGTGGTACTCGGCATGCACCTGAACTACTTCGAGGGGTTCGGCGATTGGAAGAGCGATGCCACCTTCATCCAGATCAGCAAGCACCCCAGCGATATCGGTGTCAATCTTCCCACGGCCGTCGAGATCACCGCGGACATCCGTTCGGTGCTCAGACAATTCAATGCGATAACCGAGACATCCGGCCGCCGGCGCAGCCCCGGACCGTGGCCGCAGCGCACGGCGGAGCTCGCAACTCGGTGGCGCGCCGACAGGGACGCCGATGTCAACCGCCGTCGCGACACAACTTCCCGGATCCACCCGGCAGTGTTCTCCCAGGAACTCGCCCAGTGCCTTCCTCCGGAGGTTCCGGTCATCTTGGATTCCTTCACCGCCTCCGGATACGTTGTGCAGCATCTGGATCCGACCGTCACCGGCCAGGTGATGGATGCCGGGCTGTCGGCGGCGTTCGGGCACGGGATCGGCATGGCGATCGGTGCGTCGGTGGCCCGCGGCTACCGTCCGGTGGTGTCGGTCCTCGGTGACGGCGGAATCGGCCTGGGCGGCGGCGACATCGAGGTCGCGGTCCGCTACGGCATCCCCGTGGTGTTCGTGGTCTACAACAACAGCGCCCTGTGCGGTGGGCTCGAGCTCTACGCCTATGGCGACGACTACTCGGTGCTCGGCCCCAATGCCCGCGGGGGTTTCGACGTAACCCGCGACATGCCCTACGAACAGATGTGGGAGCTGATCGGCTGCCACGGCGAGCGGGTCGAGTCACCAGGGCAGTTCCCCGCTGCGCTCGAGCGCGCGCTCATGTCCGGGAAGCCGGCGGTGATCAATGTGCTGGCCGACCGCGATGCGCAACCCGGTTTGTACGAGACACACCACGCCAAGGACATGTTCTGGCACCTGCCCGCCGACGAGGTGAAAGAGCCTGTGCGGCTGCGCCATCACGAGCAGCTCTACGAACGGTTCCACGCCGGGCGCAAGCTGGTCGACGACCTGGGCTGAGCGTGCGCTACTCCTGCACCCGGTAGATCCACACCATGGTGGTGGTCAGTTCACCGGTGTCGGTCCACTGGTAGCGGCGCTGCAGACCCTGACCGTCGTAGTTGCGCACGAACTCCAGCAGCGCCGGGCGGGTGATGGCACCGGAATCGATGCCCCGCAACAGCACGGTGCCCAGGTCGTAACCGCCCGCGCTGAACGGTCCAGGCTCCGTGCCGAAGCGCGCGGTGTACTCCTCGACGAACCTTTCCGGCACGGGAGCGCACGAGCACGACAGCACCGAATCCGCCGCTGCCCCACCGGCTTCGGCGATGAACTGGTCGTCCTTCACGGCGTCCCCACCGACGAAGGAGGCGGTCACGCCGGCGTCGCGGAGTTGCCGGACCAGCGTCGCCGCCTGCGCGGCGTATCCGGAGAAGAACACCGCGTCGGGACTCTGCGACTGGATGGCGCCCACCACGTCGGAGATGGACTGTTCGTCGTCCCCGCGCAATGAGGCAGCACAGCGCGGATCGGCCGCACCGCCCAGGGTGTCGCGGACCGCGGTCGCCAGCCCCAGTCCGTACTCGGAGCCGTCGTCCACGACGCAGACCCGCTCGCTGGCCAATTCGCGCCGCAGGTAGTTGCCGACAGCGGTGCCCTGGACACCATCGTTGCCCAGCCCTCGGAAGAACGTGCGCCAGCCGTTGTCGGCCAACCCCACCGCTGTCGCCGAGGCCGTGACCGCGACCATGCCGGCGTTGTCGAAGATGGCGCCGGTGGATTGCGCGTCCTGCGAGAGCTCGGGGCCGATCATGCCGATGGTGAAGGCGTCGTTGACGATCTGCCGACCGACCTCCTCGGCCCGGCCGGGATCGCCCTGGGTGTCGAAGGTCTTGAGCTGGACCTGGCAGCCGGGGTTGGCGTCGTTGTGTTTGTCGACCGCCAGCTGGATACCGTTCTCGATGTCGACGCCGGGCCCGGAGTCCACCCCGTCCACGGCACCGGCGACGGCAATGGACAACGGCGGGCAGATGGCGTCGCCACTACCGGCCGGATCGGCGGGAGCAGGCGGATCCGGCTGCGCGGAGACGGTTTTGCCGGACTGATCGATCTGGGCGACGGCCACGATCCGCAGATCCCCGCTGGAACTCCGGCCGGAACACCCCGTCACGATCACCACGGCTGCCACCGTCAGCACGATTCCCAACGTCGTGCTGACGCTGCGACCGCGCAATGTGCACCCTCCGGAGTCGATCACCCGCTTCGACGGTAAACATAGTCAACGATCACCCGTCATGCGGGGAGTAGACGCCGGCGGCGCGCCCGAAACCGGACGGGTTCAGAAATCGAAGCGGCCGTGCTGGGTGGACTCGCGGTGTGTATCCGGCGTCAGGTTGGCGATTCCGGCGATCGCCAGCACCGCCATCAAGACCAGGAAAGCGATGAGAATTGTCATGTGTCAAGGCTGCATCCAGCGACGATGCCGCAGCAGTGGCAGAAGTGCCAGACACCTGCAAAATCACGCCAACGTTGTCTCCAGGTACACGAAACACAACCGATACATCCGAGAAATAGCCTCACGCCACTTCTTGCGCCCGAAACTTATACAGTCCCGACCATCGCTTCATACCCTCGGAAGACCAACCACAACGGAGGTTCAGTAGTGCGCTCAGGTTCGTCGAGGAGAACGCAGCGCGCCGGGCAGGTCGAAGGGTGAAGCACTTGTTCTTCGTGCGCGCCGTCCTGCTGACGGTGTTCGCAGCATGGGCCGCACTGTTGTGCGCCGGCCACGCGGGCGCCGAACCGGCGCCCGACACCCAGACCGAGACAGCCACCGTCGCCGGCCGGCTGGTGAATTCCGGCGAACCTGTTGCGGGGGCGACGGTGCAGGCCCTCGACGACGCGGGCACCGCCGCCGGGTCCGGGGAATCGGGTGACGACGGTCGCTGGACGTTCGAAGTCCCGGTGGGCTCCTACACCTTCGAGGTGGTGCAGGACACCCTGCCCGAGGGCGTCAGCGTCCAGGGCACCGTGAACCGCGAGATCACCGCCGGGCGCACCAACACCGTCGTCTTCACCTTCGGTGAGGTGCGCACCTCGATCGAGACCCCGCTCTACGAGCGGATCATCCGGCTGGCCATCGACGGGCTGCGGTTCGGCCTGGTGATCGCCGTGGCGGCCATCGGGCTGAGCCTGATCTTCGGGACCACCGGCCTGACCAACTTCGCGCACGGCGAGCTGGTCACCATCGGAGCGGTGTTCGCCTGGGTGTTCAACGTGACGTTCGGTATGCCGCTGCTGCTGGCCTCGGTGCTGGCGATCGTGGTCGGCATCGGTGTGGGCTGGCTGAACAACGCCGGGGTGTGGAGACCACTGCGAAGACGCAGGGTGGGTCTGATCCCGCAGCTGGTGGTCTCCATCGGCCTGGCCATCAGCCTGCGCTACCTCATCCTGGCCCTGTTCTCGGATCGTTCGCAGGCGTTCGCGGACTACCCCGTGAGTGCCGAACGCCAGTGGGGACCCGTGGCCATCACCGACATCAACCTGATGACGATCATCATCAGCGTCGTCGTGCTGGTCGGGGTGGCACTGATGCTGCAGAAGACCGCTATCGGCAAGGCCATGCGCGCGGTGTCGGACAACAAGGACCTGGCCGCGTCATCGGGTATCAACGTCGAGCGGGTCATCACGCTGGTGTGGTGCCTGGGCGGCGCGCTGGCCGCCCTCGGTGGCGTGCTCCTGGCGATGTCGGAACTGGGCGGGCGCGTGCAGTGGGAGATGGGCTTCAAACTGCTGCTGCTGATGTTCGCCGGCATCACCCTCGGTGGTCTCGGTACCGCCTACGGCGCGCTGCTGGGCTGCATCGTGGTGGGTCTGCTGGTGCAGTTGTCGACCCTGGTGATCAACCCGGACCTGAAGTATGTCGGAGGCTTGCTGATCTTGATCGTCATCCTGATCGTCCGACCCCAGGGCATTTTGGGTTCCCGAGAAAGAATCGGGTGAGGACTGACCCATGGACATCCTAGGAGCTTTTCAGGTCGCGCTGGCCCAGCTGATCGGCCCGTCGGCCATCTTCTATGCGCTGCTGGCGATCGGACTCAACCTGCACTTCGGCTATACCGGTCTGCTCAACTTCGGCCAGATCGGCTTCGCGCTGGTGGGCGGCTACGGCGTCGGTGTCATGACGGTCACCTACCAGCAGCCGCTGTGGGTGGGGATCCTGGTGGGTCTGGCCGGGGCGGGCCTGCTGGCGGTGCTGCTCGGCATCCCGACGCTGCGCCTGCGGGCGGATTACCTGGCCATTGCCACCATCGCCACCGCCGAGGTGCTGCGACTGGTGTTCCGCTCCACCGTGGCCAACCCGGTCACCGGGTCCACCAACGGCCTGTTCGGCTATGCCGATCCGTTCACCAGATTCAGCCCCTTCGACTCCGGCAAGCAGTACTCGCTGCTCGGCCTGCGCTTCGTCGGCGACGACCTCTGGGCCATGGTGGTGGGCTGGACGCTGGTGCTGGTGCTGTGCGGCTTCGTGTACCTACTGACGCACAGTCCGTGGGGCCGCGTGCTCAAGGCCGTGCGCGAGGACGAGGACGCTGCGCGCGCGCTGGGCAAGAACGTCTTCGTCTACAAGCTGCAGGCCCTGGTGCTGGGCGGCATGATCGGCGGCCTGGGTGGCGTGTTCAACGCCTTGCAGACCAAATCGCTGCACCCGGACTTCTTCTCGACCGCGCAGACGTTCTACGCGTTCGGGGCACTGCTGCTCGGGGGCGCGGCCACCGTGTTCGGACCGGTGATCGGCGCCATGCTCTTCTGGTTCCTGTTGGCCATCCCGGATGCGTTGCTGCGCCAGGCGATCGCCGGGCCCGACCCGCTGCTGCCGTTCACCGATGCCCAGGTGGGTGCCATCCGCTTCATCCTGCTGGGCATCCTGATCGCGCTGCTCATGGTGTTCCGACCACAGGGCATCCTGGGCAGCAAACGAGAGGTGCAACTCGATGGCTGACACCGAATCCGCCCGCAAGGTGCTCTCCGCCGACGAGCGCGCCGCGATCTTCAGCGGCATCGACTCCGTTCCCGGATCGGCCAAACCCGATCCGGTGATGGTGGTGGACAACATCTCTCGCTCGTTCGGCGGTCTCAAAGCCGTCGACGTCGAGCACCTCGAGATCCAGCGCGGTTGTATCACCGGGTTGATCGGACCCAACGGCGCGGGCAAGACCACCTTCTTCAACCTGATCACCGGATTCGACCGGCCCGACACCGGCTCCTGGACGATGGACGGCGTCGACTTCCACACTCAGCGGCCCCATCAGGTGGCCCGCAAGGGTGTGGTGCGCACGTTCCAGCTCACCAAGGCGCTGTCGAAGATGACGGTGCTGGAGAACGTGCGGCTCGGCGCGTCCCAGCAGAGTGGTGAACGGATCCTGAATGCCCTGCTGCCCTTCACCTGGCGCAAACAGGAAGCGGCCATCACCGAACGTGCGCGTGCCATGCTCGCCCGGTTCAAGCTCGACGCCAAGGCCGACGACATGGCGGGTTCACTGTCCGGCGGGCAGCGCAAGCTGCTGGAGATGGCCCGGGCCCTGATGTCCGATCCCAAGGTGGTGATGCTCGACGAGCCGATGGCCGGCGTGAACCCCGCGCTGACCCAGAGCCTGCTCGAGCATGTGAAATCGCTGCGCGATGACGGCATGACGGTGGTGTTCGTCGAACACGACATGGATGTCATCCGCGAGATCAGCGACTGGGTGGTGGTGATGGCGCAGGGTTCGGTGATCGCCGAGTCCCGGCCGGACGACCTCTCGTCGAACACGGCGGTGGTCGATGCCTACCTGGGCAGCCACCACGATCAGGCCCTCGAATTCGACGACGAGGGCAATCCCACCGGCGCCACCGCCGAACTCGCCGAACAGATCGAGGCGGCCGAGGCCCAGGCCCTGGAGTCCGGCGGCGACCTGTCCGACGATCCGAGTACCACCGAAGGCAGCAAGTCATGACCGAACGCACTCCCGCCGAACTGGCCGCGACCCCGGAGGAGCACCAGCGCCTCGCCGAGGGCGCGCTGGTGCGCGGTGACCGCCTGATCGCCGGATACGTGCCCGGCGTCGACATCCTGCGCGGCTGCGACTTCTACCTGCGCGACGGTGAGATCGTCGGCATCATCGGCCCCAACGGCGCCGGCAAGTCGACTCTGCTCAAGACGTTGTTCGGGCTCATCCCCGTGCGTTCGGGCTCGGTGTCGCTGCGCGGTGAGGACATCACGTCGGCGCCGGCCCACGTACTCGTCACCAAGGGCGTGGGTTACGTCCCGCAGAACCGCAATGTGTTCCCGTCGTTGACCATCGAGGAGAACCTCGAGATGGGGATCTACCTGCGCCGGTCCAAGTTCGCCGAACGCTTCGACTTCGTGAGCGAGCTGTTCCCTCTGCTCTCGGAACGGCGCAAGGTCAAAGCCGGCGCACTGTCCGGTGGCGAGCGGCAGATGGTGGCGATGGGTCGGGCGCTGATGATGGAGCCGTCGGTGCTGCTGCTCGACGAGCCCTCCGCGGGCCTGTCCCCCATGTTCCAGGACGAGGTGTTCATCCGCTGCAAGAAGATCAACGCCGCGGGCGTCTCGGTGATCATGGTGGAGCAGAACGCCCGCCGGTGCCTGCAGATCTGCGACCGCGGTTATGTGCTGGACCAGGGCACCAACGCCTACACCGACAGCGGGCCCAACCTGATGAAGGACCCGAAGGTCATCGAGCTGTATCTCGGCACATTGGCGGGCAGCCGCGAAACCTGATCTCAGACAACAGAAAACGGGCCGGAGCTTAATGCTCCGGCCCGTTTCTTGTCGGTACTGACTCAGCCCTCGACGACGATGTAGTCCTCGGTGGTGAGCTTGTTGTCCGGCCCGAACAGCAGGCTGCCGTAGGAACCGACCGACGGCTCACCGGCCGGCCCGAAGGCCAGCTGACCGGTCACACCGTCGTAGTCGATGTCGGTTCCCGCGCGGATCAGGTCGCGGCACTGCACGAAGGTGGTGCACTTCTCGCCGTCGGCGGTGACCGCGTTGATGTTGGACGCGATGTCCACACCGGCGGTCGACTTGGCCTGCTCGGCAGCCAGCGCGGCGATCATCACCGCGTCGTAGGACTCACCCGCGTAGTTGAAGTCCACCAGTGCGGGATCAAACGCCAGCAGGCGCTGCTCGAACTCCGGGCCGACGTCGGTCAGCGGGGTGGTGCCCTTCATACCGGCCAGCAGGCCCGGGCCCATGCCCTCACCCAGCGCGTTGCCCATGTTGCCGTCGGTGCCGTAGGTCAACATGCCGTCTGACGGGCCGATGCCCACCTCGTGCATACGGGTCAGGATCTTGGCGGTCTCCTCGAAGCCGATCACGGCCACGGCGTCGGGGTTGAATTCCTTGACCTGGTCGACCTCGGCATTGAACGACTGTGCGTTCGGGTCGTAGATGATCGTGGTGATCTGATCGGAGGCGATGCCCGCGGCCTCGAGATCGCTGGCGGTGTTGCGCGCCAGGCCGGTGCCGTATGGGTCGTTGAGCGCCATGATGGCGACACGCTGGGCACCGTCACCGGTGATCAGCTGGGCCAGCGCCTGGGCCTGCAGCACGTCGGTGGGGGCGGTACGGAAGTACATGCCCTTGTCCGGATAGCAGACGAACTGATCGGAGGTGTTGGCCGGGGAGATCTGCACGACGCCCGCGCTGGCGATCTTGTCGATCACCTTCAGTGACACCGCGGACGACGCGGCGCCGATGATGACGTCGACGCCCTCGGCGAGCTGGCGGTCCACGGTGGCGTTGGCGGTGTCGGTGGTGGTGTCACCCGAGTCGCCGGTGACCAGCCCGACGGGCTGGTCGAGCACACCACCGGCCTCGTTGACCTCGTTGATGGCCACCTGCACACCCGCGACCTCGGGCGGGCCGAGGAAGGCCAGGGTGCCGGTCTCCGGCAACAGCGTGCCGATCTTCAGCGGAGCGGTGTCCGGAGCAGCGCCCGGCGTGGCCTGCGGCGGTTCACAATCCGTCGACACGACCTCAGCCTCGGCGGGAGCGCTGGTGGTGGCGTCGGCGGACTCGGAGGCCGCGGTTTCTTCGGTCGACTCGCTACTGGACGAACAGGCGGTCAACGCGAGGGAGGCGACGCCCAGAACCGCAAAGGCTCGGGCGAGAGTCCCAGTCATCATCGAGAACGCTCCTCAGGATTGGACTTCGGTGTGGTTGCCGGACCCCCCGGGGGCAGCCGACACCAGACGGTAACCCTTTCGGCAGGTACACGACTTCTACAGCCGTGGTCGTGACCAATCCGTTACCAAATCTCCGCGTGATTTAACGCCGCCGTAGCAGTGTCAGCTGGGCTCGGCATCGGCGGGCGGGTCCAGGGTTTCCAGGATCACCTCGGCCACCCGCTTCATGGTGGTCCGGCGGTCCATCGCCGCGCGCTGAATCCATTTGAACGCTTCGGGTTCCGACATGTTCTGCTTGGACTGCAGCAGACCCTTCGCCCGTTCCACCAGCTTGCGCGTTTCCAGCCGGTCGGACAGGTTGGCCACCTCGTTTTCGAGTTGCGCAAGCTCGCTGAAGCGGCTGACCGCCAACTCGATGGCCGGGATCAGGTCGTTGATCGAGAACGGCTTCACCAGGTAGGCCATGGCACCGGCGTCCCGAGCCTTCTCCACGAGGTCGCGCTGGCTGAACGCCGTCAAGATGACGATCGGGGCGATGCGCTTGGCGGCGATCTCGGCGGCGGCGTCGATACCGTCGCGCCGCGGCATCTTGACGTCCATGATCACCAGGTCGGGGTTGAGCTGCTCGGCCAGCTCCACGGCCTCTTGGCCGTCGCCCGCCTCGCCCACCACTTCATAGCCTTCTTCACGCAGCATCTCGGCCAGGTCGAGCCGGATGAGCGCCTCGTCCTCGGCGATGAGCACTCGGTGCGGGGTGACGACGTCGGCGTCGCTCTGTGGCGCGGTCATCCCGACATTGTGTCGTGAGCGCGGGCATTGGGCGAGCCCAGGGCCACATCGGTAACCTCTGACGGTTCGCGCGTGGCCATCCTCTATGGTGGTAACCCGCAGCAGGGACGCCCTCGTATCCCAACTGGCAGAGGAAACGGATTCAAAACCCGTGCAGTGTGAGTTCGAATCTCACCGAGGGCACCACCACTCCCCCGTTCACACGGCGAGGATCAGCACCTCCGCACCGGCGGTCTGCGGCACTTCCTTGATGCCCACCGCGTCGAAGGCGTCCTTGACGGCCTGCAGTTCGGTGTCGGTGAAGTAGTCGGCGGCGGCGTCGACGATCGCCGCGCGACCGTCGACGAACTTCGCGCCCGCGCCCAGGCCGTACATGGACTGGTAGATCACGGTGGCCCACAGGTCGTCGGAGACCGCCTTGGTCCGGGAATCGGTCATCATCTTGTAGGCGGCGTGGCTGAAGATGGTGCTGTTCCAGTGTTCGCCGAAGTCGTCCTGGCTGCCGGTGTAGTAGTCCCGCATGTGCGCGACGTAGCCGGTCCCGACCGAGCGCGGATTGGCCAGGTTGCGGATGGCGTGGAGGGCGGTGTCCTCGCCGATGAGCCAGCGGCCGGAACCGGTCTTGCCCTCGATCAGCACGCCCATGATGTCGGAGTAGGCCTCGTTGAGCGCTCCGGATTCGCCGGTGTCGAGCACCGATTCACCGTCGGCGATGATGTGGCTGATGACGCCGTGGGTGTATTCGTGCGCCACGATGTCCAGGGCTGCCTCGAAGCGCCCGGCGTTGCCGAATCCGAACAGCTGCCGGTCGGGATCCCAGAACGCGTTGGCGTAGCCGAAGAGATAGGTCTGCAACGAGTTCCGCGGGCTGTAGCCGATCGTGGACACCACCTTGGCGCCCTCGCCGTCGATGGAGGTCCGGCCCAACACCGCCAGGTAGTAGTCGTAGGCGGTGGCCATGTTGGCGTGGGCGGAGACCGCCGAGCCGCTGAAACCCCACGGTGGCCGGGTGACCGGATTGCCGGGCCCGATCGGCTGCCCGAATCCGAACAATCCGTAGGCCGTGTCGTGGGTGGAGAGGTTGCGCGGGGTGTCCACCAGCTTGCTGCTGTCGAAGAGGAACCACCACTTGGCCGGTTCGACGTTGATCACCCGGTTCTTGCCCTGCGCGTCGCGGGCGATGGCGCTGGCCGCCTGCACCGAGGCGGAGCCCCCCAGGATGGTGCCGACCTGTTCGCCGTTGGCGTGGATGTAGTAGACGGCCCCGGGGGCGGCCTCGTTGGCGCCGGTGATGGGACGCAGCCCGACCCGCCACACCAGCGTCGGCGCGGTGTCACGGTCGAGTGCCAGGATCATCAGGTCGGTGTCGATGGTGGTGGAGCCCAGCACCTGCTTCACTGCCGACGCGGTGGGCCGCAGGCCTGCCGACTGCAGCAGCCGGGTGGCGGCCAGGGTGGCCGCGGCTGAGCCGGCCCCGGCGTCGGCTGTGGTGTCGACCTCGGGCAGCCCGGGGTTGTAGTAGTTGAACAGGCCGGTGACCGTGCCCGCGCCGTCAGTGGTCACGACGACTTCACTGCCCAGCACGTCGATCCCGTCGATGCTGGGGCGCAGCCGGTAGAACTCCTCGATGACGCCAGTGGCTGCCGAGACGCGTTGCACAGTGATCAAATCCGTTGCGGCGAAGCCACTTTCCGCTCCCAACACCGGGGCGAAGGTGTTGAGGAACGCCGCTGCCCCTGCCGCGTCACGCACCTGCGTGTCGGTGAACTTCCCGCTGATCACCGAGATGCGGCCGCCGGTGTCCATCTGCACCGTCACCGCGCCGGGGCGGGTGACGTCGGGGTTGGCGATGTTGGTGGTGCTGGCGACGTCGACCGAGATGCGCGCCGAGGTGGGCCCGCTCAATCCCAGTAGCTGCCCCAGACCGTAGATGCGCGGCGGGTTGCCCGCTGCGTCGTCGATGGTGACCGTGAAGGTGTCGGTGATGCCTTTGAGGCCGGGCCGCGGGGTGTAGGTGAAGGTGCCGTCGGCGGCGATCGCCACCGTGCCGAAGCGCGCCGGGGTGACGACGGTGTAGGTCAGGGCATCGTCGTCGAGGTCGACGGCGTTGAGCTCCCCGCGCACCACGCCGTCGTCCCCCAGGCTGAGCGTGGGACGGGCCGTGGGTCGCTGGTTGTTCCACGCCGACTGCGTTTGCCGCAGCGCCACCCACATCATCTCCAGCAGCCGCGGCACCGGGAGGGCGGGCATTGGCAGATTGTTGGACAGCTGCCCCAGGCCCACCCAGGACAGGGCGTCGGTGACCATGGACGCGACGGTGACGGGCCGCCTCAGGGCCACCGGCGCCTCGGCGCGGTCACCGGTCGCGGAAAGCGCGGCGACCTGGGCCGCGGGCCGGGTGTCGACCGGCTCGGCTTCGGACTCGCTTGCTTGCGGTTCCTCGGCGGCGGGCTCCTCGGCGTCGGACGGTTGCGCCTCGGAGTCGGTATCGGCGCCGTTGTCCTGCTCTGAGGTATCGGGGCGATCACCTGTACCCCGACGCGGGGAGGTGGTCGGTTCGGCCTCCTGCGCCGCCGGTTCGGACTCGGGTCCGTCCTCGTCGTCGCGGTCGTCGAGGTTGTCGAGGTTGTCGCGGTCGTCGAGGCCATCTGGGTCGTCGGCCGGAGTTTCCTGTTCGGGCTCCGTCTCGACGCTCTCGTCGTCGGCCTCCTCGTCGTCGGAGTCCTCGCCGGCGTCCTCGTCGGCATCGGCGGTGTCGTCGGCGTCCGGCTTCTCTGGTGTCGATTCCTCGGACCCGGTGGCCGTCTCGGCAGTCGAGGTGTCGGTGCCTGCGGAATCGGATTCGGTCTCGGCGGCCGCGATGCCCGGCGCCGCCGCCACCAGACCGGCAGCGAAAACCACCGCAACGCTGCGGCGCACCCCCGTCAGAGCCGCAGTAGACGTCAAAACCGCAGGATTACAACGATGCGACACCACAGAGGACCCCCCACTCACGCCACAGCTGGCAATGAAACCCTAGCGGTTCGGGGCCGATATTTGACGGATTCGACGGCCGCGGTGGACTCAGGCCATCTGCTCCACGGTGTCGCGGCTGCGTTCGGGGTCGGTGCCCAGGACATAGGTGGGTGAGGTCGGCTCGGCGTCGGAACCCCTGACGCGTTCACGGGCGGCGCGGAATTCGGGCAGCGGCCCCATCGCCGCGTGGATGCCGTTGACCACCGACCACACCGCAGTCTGACGCGCCAACCGTTCCAGCGGGTTCGGGTTCCGGTGCATCACCATGGCGGCGGCCCAGCTGGGCAGCATGTCGCGAATCGCCCAGTCGATGACCTCACCACCGGGCGGGCCCAGGTCGCCGCCACTGATGTTCGGGCCGGTGAACATCGCCGCACCGTAGGTCAGCGCCAGCCTGGGCAGATAGGACTCCAGACACGCGAGGGTCTCGGCCTTCGTGGTCGGCAGGTCGGTACCGCCCAGGGCGTGCCCGACCTTGACAAATTCACCGTAGTACTTGTCGATCTTCTTGCCGCGCAACGGTTTCGGGTGGTAGTACTCGTGCGCGGTGGCAATCCCCCAGACCACCGTGGCGTAGTTCCAGCGCAGCCACTCCGGGTCGTCGGCGTCATAGGCCAGCCCGTCGGGGCGGGTGCCTTTGACCGTGTGATGCATGGCGCGCACGGTCTTGGCCAATCGTTCGGCGGTGGACGTGGACCCGTAGGCGGTGCCGGTGAAGAACGACACCGAATGCCCCAGCCGGACCATCGCCCCCTCGGGGTCCATCCGTCCGGTGGCCACACCGTTGTCGTCGCGCTGCGGAATCCTGGAGTGGTCGACACCCATCCAGAAAATCGACGGATCGAACCGCTCGAGATAGGCCGCAGCTTGCAGGCCGAGCACCAGGGCCGGCATGTGGGAGTGCACATGCCAGACCGCGCTGCCGGGTCCGAACCAACCGGGGTCGCCGGTGGGTTCGGCAAAATCCACCCCGCGGAAGTACCGCCCGCGGATCTCGTCGTCGTAGAAGCGCAGGAAACGCTGCTGAATCATCTGGTGGGGCAACGGAGGCAGTAGTTGCATACCGGTCGAGACTACTCTTCTGGATACGCCCGTGGCCAGAATTTGCCCGGCTACGATGTACCGGTGACTAGCCCCACCAGGTGGGCGGGCGTCCCGCTGACCGACCGCCGCATTGAGCGCCGCGGTCTGCTGGTCGCCGCCGCATTCGCGCTGTTCGGCGACGAAGGTGAGAGTGCTGTCTCGGTGCGCTCGGTGTGTCGCGAGTGCTCACTGAACACCCGCTACTTCTACGAGAGCTTCGCCGACACCGACGAACTGCTGGGCGCGGTGTACGACGTGGTCGCTGCAGGATTGGCAGCCGAGGTCGAGTCGGCGATCGCCGCCACCAACGCCGAGGGCGGCGATGATCTCGACCGGCTGCGTGCCGGCATCCGCACCGTGCTGGGGTTCAGCTCGGCAGACCCGCGCCGCGGCCGGGTGCTGTTCACCGAGGCCCGGGCGAACCCGGTGCTGACCGCGCGGCGGGCCATCGCACAGGAGAATCTGCGCCAGCTGGTTCTCAGTGAGCGCGAACAGAAACACCCGGGGGACGCGGCGGTGGCCACCCAGGTGGCGGCCGCGCTCTACACCGGCGCCATGGCCGAGCTGGCCCAGCAGTGGTTGTCCGGCAACCTCGGCGACGATCTCGAGGAAGTGGTGGCCCACACGGTCGCCATGGTTTCCGCCAGCGCCTGACCTGGTCCAACTCGCCGTTGCTCGTCGCCGCCGCGGGCTACGCTGCGCTGGTGGTGACCATGGGACGGCTCAGCGACGGCCGGTTCCGGCACGCGCATCCCTGTGTTCCGGTGCGCAGCGCCCACTACGCCGACTCCGCCGCCCGCCGCTTCCGCGTCCTGAAGATCGCCACCTGGATCGCGGCCACCGTCAGCGCGGGATTTGGCCTCTGGCAGCTGCTCGGCGGCTACGGCACCTGGCAGATCGGCCTCATCAACGTCATTACCGGACTGGCCTTCCTGGCCATCCCGCTGCTGCGACCACTTCCGGATCTGGTGGCCCCCATGGCGTTCGTCGTCGTGGCCTACGGCTCGATCTTCTTCATCACCTGGAATATCGGTACCGCCTCCGGGCTGCAGTTCTACTACCTCAGCTCGGCCTCGGTGCTGGTGCTGGTCCTCGGGATCGAACGCATCACCCTGGCCGGGGTCCTGGCGGGTCTGGGTGCAGTGCTGGTGGTTCTGCTGGAGGTGCTGGTGCCCGACAACGTGGGCGACCAGCCCGAATGGTCACTGCAGGTCGGATTCGTGACCTCGGTGGTGTCGTCGTGCGTGCTGGCATTCGCGACGGTCTGGTACGCCCTGCGCGAGATCGCCCGGGCCGAGGCCGCCATGGAGATGGAATACCAGCGCTCCGAACAACTCCTGGCCAACATGCTGCCCGCCAGCATCGCCGACCGACTCAAGGACCCCGACCGCAAAGCCATCGCCGACCGCTACGACGACGCCTCGATTCTGTTCGCCGACATCGCCGGATTCACCGAGCGGGCCGCCGACACCCCGCCGTGCGACCTGGTCGCCTTCCTCGACCGCATCTACACCACCTTCGACACCCTGGTGGACCGACACGGCCTGGAGAAGGTGAAGACCACCGGCGACTCGTACATGGTGGTCAGCGGGATCCCCCTCCCCCGCACCGACCACGTGCAGGCACTGGCCGACCTGGCACTCGACATGGCCGGCGCCGCAACTGGTCTCACCGACCCGCTGGGACGTGCGGTGTCCATGCGGATCGGCTTGGCCGCCGGCCCCGTGGTGGCCGGCGTGGTCGGCTCGAGCCGCTTCTTCTACGACGTGTGGGGCGACGCGGTGAACGTCGCCTCACGGATGGAGACCACCGACCAGGTGGGCCGCATCCAGGTGCCCGAGGACATCTATCTGCGCCTCAAGGACGACTTTGTGCTCGAGGAGCGCGGCAGCGTCGCGGTCAAGGGCAAGGGACTGATGCGCACCTGGTATCTGGTGGGCCGGCGCTCAGTACAGGTCCAGACGCCGATCGGCTAGCAGGTCCACGTGCTCGGTCAGCGACTTGTCGTGGGTGAGCGCCAGATCCACCTCGGCGAGCACCAGCTCGGGCCCCGGTCCCGCAGCGGCGGCCACCCAGCCGTCGGGGTCCACGATCACCGTGCCGGCCGTCCACGGCTGGCCCCGCTCGACACCGCAGCGGTCGCAGACCGCCACCGCCACCCGGTTGAGCCGGGCGGTGGACATGGCCGTGATCACCTCGCCGGGGCGCTCCCCCTCCGGGCGGGGAAACAAGGGCCAGTTCACCGACGCCACAATGAGTTCGGCGCCGGCGACCGTCACCGCTCGGGTGACTTCGGCGAATTCCAGGTCGTAGCACACCATCATGGCGATGTTGCCGTGCCGCGTCTTGACCACCGGCGGCAGCACACTGCCGGGCGTGAAGACCAACTTCTCCCGGTCCCAGAGGTGCGTCTTGCGGTATCCGGCCACGACGCCGCCCCGGTCGAGCATGACGGCGCTGTTGTAGACGTGTCCGTCGTCGCCGGCCTCGCAGTAGCCCACCACCACGATGGCGTCGCCGGCGGCGGCCGCCCAGTCCGCGAACACCGGAGCTGACGACGGCAACGCCAGCGCCCGCGCTTCGTCGGCGTCGGTGAACATGTAGCCGGTGGTGGCCAGTTCCGGCAGCACCACCACGTCCGCGCCCGCGGCGACGGCACGACCGATCAGGTCGGTGATGGCGGCACAGTTGCCGGCCACATCACCGAATTCGGGGGCGAACTGCGCGCAGGCAACCGACGTCGTCATGCCCACATCCTAGATATGCCCGTGGGGCCCGCCCGGCGAGAGAAGTTCCGGGCGGGCCGCACGGCCCCTCATCCAAGAATCGTCAGACTTTCCGGTTCTCCGACTTGATCAGCCACGCCAGCTTCTCCAGGCCGTCGATCAGCTGGTGCAGGATGTCAGCGGTGCTCGGGTCCTCGGCGTCCACGTCATCGTGAACCGCCCGCAGGGTCGCCACTGCCGCGTAGATCCGGGTCGTGATCAGGTCCACCACCTCGGTGGTGTTGTGTTCGAAAGCCGGGAATTCCGGCAGCGACGTGGTGGCGGCCACGGTGTCGGAACGGCCGTCGGCCACCCCGTCCAGAGCGCGGATGCGCTCGGCGATGGTGTCGCTGCCCTCGCGGGCGAAGTCCACCAGCTCATCGAGTTGCAGGTGCAGATCCCGGAAGTTGGTGCCCACAACGTTCCAGTGCGCCTGCTTGCCCTGAAGATGCAGCTCGATCAGATCGACGAGCACACGCTGCAGGTTGCCGTAGAAGGCCTCGGTGGGGACGAAGCCGGCGATCTCGGCGGCGTCGCGGCGGTTGGTGGTGGTAGCTGTGATGGCCATGGTTCAGGCACCTTCCTGTCACTCGGAACAACGGTGTCTGCACGTGGACCGCGGGGTCACGGTGCTGCTCACGTGCTTGTTGAATGTAACGCCGGAGGACGGGAAAGAATGCCCGCCGAGGTGTCTACTCCGTCACGGTTGGTGAGGCATGCCTTTGCTGTGAGTGCGTGGAATCGTTGCGGGCCAGACTCCGGGCGTACCCGGTGCCCATGACCAGCAGCGCCAGGCCGACCACGATGAACACCACCACCCGGAAGATTCCGTCGAGGGTGCCGAGGTCGAACAACAGCAGCTTGGCCGTCGCGGCACCGGTGAGCGTCAGCCCTGCGACGATGGGCGCGGTTCTGGCGGCGCGGTCAGCGGTGCGTTGTGCGTACCAGAGCAGTGCCGCCGCCATGGCCACCCAGCAGATGGTGGCGGCCATGTGCCCGGCCAGGAAACCGCTACCGCGCCCGCCGATCAGGACGCCGGCGGTGACGGTGAACACGGTGACCGCGTAGCCGATGACCGCCAGCGCCACCGCTGGGATGGCACGCGACCTGCGCGCGGTGGTCCAACTGAGCGACACCGCTGCCGCGATCAGCAGAACACTGGCGACCAGAACCGAAAGCGCTTCGGGCCCAGTGAGTTCCGTGGCGTACACCAGATGCCCCGGTGGCGCGTACTCGGTGTAGATGAGGGCGCCGATGGCGGTGAACGCGGCCGCGATCCACAACGCCACGGCACTGTGGCGACCGGCGACCGTCAGCACCACGGCCATGGCCAGGAACACCGGAGCCTCGATGTAACCGTCGAAGGCCACCGCCACCGCGACCACCGCAGCCACCGCAGAGGCCGCCGCCCAGATCGCCGCGACCGCCGGGGTGACACCGGGCAGTCGACGGTGCAGCAGCACGATGACCAGCAGCACCGCAGCCACCGCGGCGGCCAGCAGCACCGCGAGCAGCTGATTCACCGCCACGGCGGCACCCAGCGCCGGTACCACCCCGGCGGTCGCCAGTAGCGCCGTGCCGACCGGTCGCGACGTACCCGGCAGCAGTACCAGCGCACTGATCACAGCCAGCAGCGCCGCGATGCCGCACGCGCCGCCCAGCAGATAGGCGTCGCTGTCGGCGCCGAACCCGGCCGCCAGCAGTGCCAGCAGCAGCGACACGGTGACCGCGGCGACCCGTGCGGCGTGCATCCACAGCCAGTCGCGGCCCACCTGGACGGGCAGCGATGCGGCGGACAGCGCCAGCATGTATACCACCAGAAGTACCGTCAGCCCATCGGCCACGACGGGTGCCAGCACGGCCAGCGGACCCAGCACCAGCACGGCCAGCTGCTCGGAGTTCCAGCGGCGGGCCAACACCAGGGCACCCCCGCCGATCACCGACGCGAGCACCAGACCGGGCACCGGGGCCACCCAGCCGTAGATGGTGGTCATCGCCACCACATCCAGGTAGGCCGCCGCGATCCCGGTGGCCGCCATCGCGATGGCCCCCACCCGGCCGCCCGCGCGGCCGTGCAGCAGTACCGCAGACGCCACCAGGGCCCCCGCCAACACCGCGCCCCCGGCCACCCGGACGCCCGGAGCCAGCAGGCCGGCCTGGGCGGCCAGCACCAGCAGCAGCACCACACCGATGAGCGTGACCGCCACCCCCGCCGCCGCCAGCAGCTTGCCGATCCACCCCTCGCGTGGGGCGGACGGCAGCGCCACCGCAGCTGCGACCGGGCGTGCGGCAACAGGTGGGGGCGGCAGCGGGTACGGATACGGCGCGGGCGGCGGGTAGTACGGCGGCGGCACTGGCGCCGGGGTTCCCAGAGTGCGTTCCAGCTCGGCGATCTGCGCGCCGACCCGGGTCAGTTGCTGGGACAGCACGCTGAATTCCTGCGACAGGCGGGCCAGGGCAGCCTGGTGCGGTTGGCTCATGCCCACATCGTGACCCAGCGCCGGGTGGCGCGGATGAGTATGACTACTCGGATCTCATCAGGCGTCCTTGTCGAGCCCGTGCTCGATGGCGTAGCGCGCCAACTCCACCCGGTTGGCCAGGTGCAACTTGCGGAAGGTGGCCTGCACGTGGTTTTCGACGGTGCGGTGGCTGACCGACAGCTTGGCGGCGATCTGTTTGGCCGTCAGGCCTTTGGCGACGTGACGCAGCACCTCGGTCTCGCGTTCGGTCAAGGTGGGACCGTCAGTGCGCCGGGCCACCCGCCGGTATTCACCGAGCACCAGCCCAGCCAGGCCGGGGGTGAACACCGCCCGCCCGGCCGCGGTGGCCCGGACCGCTTGTGTCAGTTCGATTTTCGAGGCGCTCTTGACGAGATAGCCGGTGGCCCCGGCTTTCACCGCCTGCAACACGTCGTCCTGCTCGGCCGACGCCGACAGCACCAGCACGCGGGTGTCCGGCGACACCTCGAGCACCGCGGCGGTGGCCTCGGCGCCGGTGCCATCGGACAGGCTCATGTCCATCAGCACCACCTCCGGGCGCACCACCGCGGCCCGGCGCCGCGCGGCCGCCACTCCGTCGGCGGTGGCCACCACCTCGAAACCGTCCTCGGCGAGATCGCGGGCCACCGCGTCGCGCCAGATCGGGTGATCGTCGACCACCATCACGCTCGGCAGGCTGTCCTCAGTCACGCGGCACCGTCAACTCCCATTCCGTCCCTGCACTGTCGGTGGTCAGCGTCGCCGTGCCGGACAGCGCCTGCAGCCGGCCCACGATCGATTTGGAGATCCCCACCCGGCCTTCGGACACCGCTTCCTCGAGCCGCCCCGGCGCGATCCCGGCTCCGTCGTCGCGCACCGTGACGGTCACCGCGTCGTCCAGATCCTCGACCAGGACGTAGGCGCAGGCGCCCGGACCCGCGTGTGCGGCGGCATTGTCGAGTGCGTTGTCCACTGCGGCGGTCAGTTCCGCGGCCACCTCCGTGGCCAGCAGGACCGGGGTGGCCGGCAGGCTGACCACCACCGAGTCACCGGCCCGTCGCCGGATCGCCGCCCGGATGTCCACCGCCTCGGTGCCGGCATCAACGCTCTCGGAGCTGACCAGCCGGCGCAGCGCCCGTTCCTGCGCACTGGCCAGGTCAGCCAGTTCTGCTGTCGGTCCGCCGATCTCGCGACCCCGCTTGGCCACCAACGCCAGCACCTGGATGACGCCGTCGTGGACTTGGCGGGCCAGCCGTTCCCGCTCGGCCACCGCCGCCGACAGGCGCACCGCCCGTTCCAGTTCGGTGTGCGCACGCCGCGCCGTCTGGGCGGCCATGCCCACGGCCAGCCCGACCGCGAGTTCGATCACCAGGGTGGCGTTGCGCGCGAAGTCGAAACTGACCGAGCCCTTGAGCCCGGCGTAGACGGCCATCATGACGATGCCGGCGAGCATGCCCCACACCGGTCCGCGCAGGATCGCCGCCGAGATCGTGGCGTTGGTGGCCCACAGCGTGGTCGGCAGCGACTGGTTGTCAGCGATCCACTGATCTGTGGCGACCGCGGCGGTGGACACGATCAGCACGCACACCACCGCCAGCTCGGCGAGCACCCACACCACCCGTCTGCCGAAGCCCTGCAGATAGGCCGCCGCACACGCCAGCGTCCAGACCGACAGCAGACCGAACAGCAGCCACGCCAGCCAGGGCCGGGCCAGTTCGGCATAACTCACCACCGCAAAACCGGCGGCGTAGCCGAAACTCAGCAGCCGGAAGACCTGGGCGGCCCGCCACAGAGGCCCGCAGGGATCCCGGTCCGGCATGTGCCCAGCATAGGGCGGCGGCCGCAGGGTATGAATGACCGGTGAAGTGGGCCAAGCGCGCTGCAGCGCTGCTGCTGTCATCCGTCGTCTCTGCACTCACCGCCAACGCCTACCGGCCCTATCGCCGCGGTTATCCGTCGTTGTACGCGTTCGGCTTCGGCGTGGTGACCTCGGAGCTGCCACTGCAGGTGGCCGCGGGCCACGCCGCGGCGTTCCTGCCGATGTCAGGCCGGCTGGGCCGGGGCACGGCCGCGCTGGCGTGGGCACTGTCTGCGATGTCCTGGCTGGGCCTGGTCAGGCTCCACCACGCCGGACGCACCTGCGATGCGACGCTGACGGCGGCGCTGGACGCCGGGCTGGGTCCGCAGCGCCGGCGCGAGTCCCACGGGCTGTGGGAGGAACCGGTGCCCGGGGGCGCCACCGCGAAGAAACCCGGCCTGGTGCGGATGCTGCGGATCTACCGCGACTACGCCCACGACAGCGACATCCCCTACGGCGAGTTCGGTCGCCGCAACACCCTGGACATCTGGCGCCGTCCGGATCTGCCGAGGCACGGCCGCGCGCCGGTGCTGCTGCAGGTACACGGTGGGGCGTGGATCACGGGAAGCAAACGTGGGCAGGCGCATCCGTTGCTGAGCCACCTGGCCGAGCTGGGCTGGGTGTGCGTGTCGATCAACTACCGGTTGAGCCCGCGCTCCACCTGGCCGGACCACATCGTCGACGTCAAACGGGCGATCGCTTGGACCAAGGAGCACATCTTCGAATACGGCGGCGATCCCGACTGGCTGGCGATCACGGGCGGTTCGGCGGGCGGGCACCTCAGCTCCCTGGCCGCGCTGAGCGCCAACGATCCGCAGTTCCAGCCCGGTTTCGAGCACGCGGATACCCGCGTGCAGGCGGCGGTGCCGTTCTACGGGGTGTACGACTTCACCCGCAGCGACGATGCGTTGCACCCGTTCATGATTCCGTTGTTGCAACAGCGGGTGATGAAGCAGCGGCGCGGCAGCGTTCCCGAGGTGTTCGACCTGAGCTCGCCGATCCACCACGTCAGCGCCGAGGCTCCCCCGATGTTCGTGCTGCACGGTGCCAACGATTCACTGATCCCGGTGCAGCAGGCCCGCGATTTTGTGGCCCGTCTGCGCGAGGTCAGCGCAGCACCGGTGGTGTACGCCGAAATGCCCCTGGCGCAGCACGCTTTCGACGTCTTCGGATCTCCGCGGGCCATGCACAGCGCGGTGGCGGTGGAGCATTTCCTGGCCGAGGTCTACAGCAGGTCTACCGCTGCGCCCCGTTGATCACCGGCGCGTCGATCATGCCCTTGTCGACACCCCACATGGTGGCGATGGTGCGGTATTCGCCCGTGACCATGAGGTGCTCGAGCGCTTGGCGCAGCGACTCGGCAAGTGGCGAGCCCTTGCCCACCGGCCATCCGTAGGGCGCGGAGTCGAATACTTCACCGGCGGTCTCCAGGCTCCCGCCGCTGAGCTTCACCGCAAAGCCCGTGACCGGGGAATCGGCCGACATCGCGTCCACCGCGCCGGAGATCAGCGCGGCCGTCACGTCGTCCTGGCTGGTGAAGACCACCTTGTCCAGCGGTGCCCGTCCGGCCGCTTCACACGCCGCGCTCTTGGTGGGAATCTCGTCGGTCTCCTGCAACGTGCCGAAGGCAACGCCCACCCGCAGCCCGCAGGCGTCGTCCGGATCGATGCCGCTGCCCGGTCGCTGCGCCCACAGCGTGCCGGCCTCGAAGTAGGTGACGAAGTCGGCCGACTGCTCGCGGGCCACGGTATCGGTCACCGAGGACATCCCGAGGTGGAAAGCACCGGACTGCACCGAGCCCATGATCGTCTCGAACGCCGTCTCCCGGTAATCCGGTCGCAGCCCGAGCACGCGCGTGACGGCGTTCATGAGGTCGACGTCAAAGCCCACCAATTCACCTGAGCTGTCTCTGAATTCGTTGGGGGCGTAGGGCACGTTCACGCCGATCACCAACCGGCCCGCCGCGCGGATGTCCGCGGGCACCGTCGCAGCGATCGGGGCCACCGCACCGGGTGCGGGTTGCGCCGGAGGCGCCGTGCTCTCGGCCATGCCGACCGCGCGGGTGTCGGCCCGCTGCGGGCCTGCGCCGAAGTGCCACGCCGCCAGCGCGGACACCGCGATCACCACCACGCCGGCACTGAGCACCACGAGGCTGCGCCGGCGAGTCCGAACGGGGGCGCGGTGCCGGGCCGTCACGGGGGCCTGCGCAGCGCGGCGGGCCGCAACGGCCAGTTCGGTGGCGGTGCGGTAGCGCCGGCCCGGTTCCTTGGCCATCCCCTGGGCGATGACCGCGTCGAAGGCGGCCAGCGCCCGGTCGGTGTCCGAGGGCAGTGGCGGCGGTGTCACCATGTGGCCCGCGATCTGCTGTTCCAGACTGTCGTCGGGGTACGGCCGGCTGCCGGTCAGGCATTCGTAGAGCACACAGGCCAACGCGTAGATGTCCGAGCGCGGATCGGCCGGCCCGCCGCCGAAGCGCTCCGGCGCCATGTAGGCCAGTGTGCCCAAAGTGCTTCCTGCGGTGGTCAATCCGGGGTCGTTGGCGGTGCGGGCCAGGCCGAAGTCGATGAGGTAGACGAATTCACGGTCGGAGATCAGGATGTTCGACGGTTTGACGTCACGGTGCACCAGTCCCGCTGCGTGTGCGGCGTCGAGTGCCGAGGCCACTTGTTCGGTGACGCTGACCGCGAGGGCGGGTTCCAGTGGCCGCCTGCGCTGCCCGAGGATGGCGCCCAGGGTCATGCCCTCGATCAGCTGCATGTCCAGATACAGCCTGCCGTCGATCTCCCCATAGCCGTGGATGGGCACCACGTGCGGGTCATTGACACCGGCTGCGGCCTGCGACTCCCGACGGAACCGCTGCTGGAACACCGTGTCCGCGGCCAGGTGCGGGGGCAGCACCTTCAGCGCGACGATCCGGTCGGTGCGGGTGTCACGCGCCCGGTAGACCACCCCCATGCCGCCGCGCCCCAGGACCTCCATCAGGTGGTAGTGCCCGAAGGATCCGTGGGGTCCGTCATCGTCCGGCCCAGTACTGTCTGTGACCACCGTCAACTCCTGGCAGGCGAGGGGTTACATCACCTTCGACAGGAACGCCTTGGTGCGTTCATGGCTCGGATTGCCCAGCACCTCTTCGGGATCGCCCGATTCTACGATCACCCCGCCGTCCATGAACACCAGCTGATCGGCGACCTCGCGGGCGAATCCCATCTCATGGGTCACCACCACCATCGTCATTCCCTCGGACGCCAGGGTTTTCATGACGCCGAGCACCTCGCCCACCAATTCGGGATCCAGTGCCGAGGTAGGCTCGTCGAACAGCATGAGCTTGGGGCTCATGGCCAGCGCCCGGGCGATCGCGACCCGCTGCTGCTGGCCGCCCGAGAGCTGGGCGGGATAGGCATCGGCCTTGGCGGACAGCCCCACCTGGCTCAACAGATCCTTGGCCCGGGCCACCGCGGCATCCTTCTTGACACCCTTGACCTGCATGGGTGCTTCGATGATGTTCTCCAGTGCGGTGCGGTGCGGGAACAGATTGAAGTGCTGGAACACCATGCCGATGTCACGACGCTGCTTGGCGGCCTCGCGCGGGGACATCTCGTGCAGCTTGCCCCCCCGTTCGTTGTAACCGATCAGCTCACCGTCGACGTAGAGCCGCCCGGCGTTGACCTGCTCGAGGTGGTTGATACAGCGCAGAAAGGTGGACTTGCCCGAACCCGATGGTCCGACCAGCACCAGTACCTGGCCGCGCTGTACCTCGAGGGTGACGCCCTTGAGCACCTTGAGTGCGCCGAAGTCCTTGCAGACCGCCTCGGCTCGGACCATCGGTGTCACGGCTGCTCCCCCATCTGCGCCTTGGCCAGCGCCTCGAGCTGCTTGGTGGTCAGCTTGCGCGACGCCCCGCGGGAGAAGTGCCGCTCGAGGTAGAACTGGCCCACCATCAGGATGCTGGTGACCACCAGGTACCAGGTGGCGGCGACCAGGAGCAGCGGTACCGGTTCGAAGGTGCGGGCCGCGATCTCCCGTGAGGTGATGCCGTAGAGGTCCAGGGTGAAGGGCACCGCCGTCACCAGCGACGTGGTTTTCAGCATGCTGATCACCTCGTTGCCCGTGGGCGGGATGATCACCCGCATGGCCTGGGGCAGCACCGTGCGCCGCATGGCCAGGCCCCACGACATGCCCAGCGCCGTGGACGCCTCCAGTTGCCCTTCCGGCACCGAGCTGATGCCGGCCCGGATGATCTCGGCCATGTACGCGGCTTCGTTGAGCGCCAGCCCGATGATGGCCAGCGCGAACGGGAACGACAGCGCCTGCAGGTTGAACTGCAGCAGCGACGGCCCGAACGGGACGCCCAGTTGGACGTTCTGATAGATGGTCGGCAGCAGGCCCCAGAACACCAGCTGGACGTAGACCGGGGTGCCGCGGAAAACCCAGAGGTACACCCAGGCGACGTAGCGGAACACCGGGTTGGGCGACAGCCGCATGACGGCCAGCAGGATCCCGAGCAGGATGGCCAGCACCATCGAATAGACGGTCAGCTGCAAGGTGTTGACCAGGCCGACCATCAGTACCCGTTCGTTGAACAGGTACTCCATGAACACCGACCAGCGGTAGGCCGGGTTGGTGGCCGCTCCGTAGAGGAACAACCCGACCAGGATGAGGATGACGGCCGCCGCCACCCACCGCCAGGGGTGCCGTAGTGGAATAGCGTCTATGGCAGCCGGCGCAGTGGGCGGCGGGGCGTCAACACTCATGGATCAGCTGATCGCTCCGTTGATGACCGGCTTGTCGATCATGCCGGCCTCGACACCCCAATCGGTGGCGATCTTCTCGTACTCACCGTTCTCGATCAGGTGCTCGAGCGCCTGCTGCAGCGACTGCGCCAACGGCGATCCCTTGGCCACCGGCCACCCGTAGGGCGCGGCGTCGAAGATCTCACCGGCGGTCTCCAGCTTGCCTGCGCTCTGCTTGATGGCGTAGGCCGTCACCGGCGAATCGGCCGACATCGCGTCGGCCTGGCCGAGCACCACCGCGTTGGTGGCGGCGTCCTGGCCGTCGAACGGGATGATCTCGATGGCGGGGTTGCCGGCGTCGGTGCACGCCTTGCTCTTGGCGGGCAGTTCGTCGGTCTCCTGGTAGGTGGTGGCCTGCACCGCGACCTTCTTGCCGCACGCGTTGTTGGGATCGATTCCCGAGCCCGGCCGCTGTGCCCACTGCGTACCCGCCGAGAAGTAGGTGACGAAGTCGACCGTCTGCTCGCGCTCCTTGGTGTCGGTGAACGATGACATCCCGACGTTGAAGGTGCCGCCCTGGATGGACGGGATGATCTTCGCGAAATCGGACTCGCGGTATTCGGCGGTGAGGCCGAGCGTGGAGGCGATGGCGTTCATCAAATCGACGTCGAACCCGACGATCTTGCCGGACTCGTCTTTGAATTCGTTCGGTGCGTAGGGGATGTTGACGCCGACGACCAGCTTGCCGGAGGACTTGATGTCCTCGGGCACCGTGTTCGCGATCTCCTCGACCGCGCCCGAGGAGGCCGCACCACCGGTGGTGGGCTCCTCCTCACTGCCGCCGGAACTGTCGGTTCCTGCCGCACAGCCTGACAGCGCCATGACGCCGGACACCGCGAATATCGCTGTGGCGTACCACCAGCGTGGGCGTCCCGAGCGGCTCTGGTTTCCAGATTCCACGTTCCCTCTTCTCGTTGTTCGGGCCGTCCTGCGGCGGTCCCGGACCGCCGACGACCTTAACCACCGGCGACCCAGAGTGCAGTCCCGGTAACGAAACATTAATCACCGCGCCGACGGGGCAGGAGCACATTGTGTGTACTCGACGACGTTACCGACTGTGACCCGAACTCCACGCCGCCGTGACGCTGCTGTGCCACACTTCCGCCATGGTCACTCCTACCGTTTCGGGGCCGGCACCGTCTCTGCTGCCGCACCTGTGGAAATCCACCCTGGTATCGGGTGTGCTGGCCGTGCTGCTCGGGATCGCCGTGGTCGCCTGGCCGGGCATCTCGATCCTCATCGCCGCGATCTTCTTCGGCGCCTATCTGTTGGTCACGGGCATCGCGCAGGTGGTGCTGGCTTTCAGCCTGCGGGCCCCCGTCGGCAGTAAGGTGCTCCTGGGCATCAGCGGCCTGGCCTCGGTGGTACTGGGCGTGCTGTGCTTCCTGAGCCTGGCGGACTCCGTTCTGCTGCTGGCGATTTGGATCGGCATCGGGTTCATCTTCCGCGGCGTGGCCACCACCGCGTCGGCGATCAGCGACAAGACCCTGCCCGGGCGGGGCTGGGAGATCTTCTTCGGCGTGGTCTCCCTGATCGCGGGCATCGTGATGATGGTGCTGCCGTTCGAATCCCTGGCGACACTGGCGCTGGTGGTCGGCATCTGGCTGATCGTGACGGGCGTGTTCGAGATCGTGATGGCCTTCGGCATCAGGAAAGCATCCAAAGTCCTCCCCGGGTAGCCAAAGGTCCCTTGTCGGCGACATCACTGCCTGCGAGGCTGGAATCGCTGGTCGCACGGCCATGCGACTACTACAGTGTGTCGTAGTAGATGAGACCTGCAGCCCTCGGAGATGCCCATGGACGCCCTCGACGTATCGCGATGGCAGTTCGGAATAACAACGGTCTACCACTTCATCTTCGTGCCGCTGACCATCGGTCTGGCGCCGCTGATCGCGGTGATGCAGACCGTCTGGGTGATCACCGGGCGCTCGGAGTGGTACCGGCTGACCCGGTTCTTCGGCAAGCTGTTCCTGATCAACTTCGCGATCGGCGTGGCCACCGGGATCGTGCAGGAGTTCCAGTTCGGGATGAACTGGAGTGAGTACTCCCGCTTCGTCGGCGACGTCTTCGGTGCACCGCTGGCCATGGAGGGCCTGGTGGCCTTCTTCTTCGAGTCGACGTTCATCGGCCTGTGGATCTTCGGCTGGACCCGATTGCCCCGGTTGGTGCACCTGGCCTGCATCTGGATCGTCGCCATCGCGGTGAACCTGTCAGCCTTCTTCATCATCACCGCCAACTCCTTCATGCAGCACCCCGTCGGAGCGCGCTACAACCCGGAGACCGGCCGCGCCGAACTGGAGAGCATCGTCGCGCTGTTCACCAACGAGACCGGCGTGGCCGCGTTCTGGCATGCCGTCGCCGGAGCTTTCCTCACCGCCGGCACCTTCGTGGCCTGCGTCTGCGCCTGGTGGATGGTGCGCAATGCGCGCAGTGGGACCGAGACCGTTCCCGAGACCCGCACGATGTACCGCCCCGCCACCATCCTCGGATGCTGGGTGGCGCTGATCTCGGCGGCCGCGTTGTTCTTCACCGGTGACATTCAGGGCAAGCTGATGTTCGAACAGCAACCCATGAAGATGGCGTCGGCAGAGTCGTTGTGCCACACCGAAACCGATCCCGACTTTTCGATCCTGACGGTGGGCACCCACAACAACTGCGACAGCGTCATCCACCTCATCAAGGTGCCGTTCGTGCTGCCGTTCCTGGCTGAGAGCAAGTTCACCGGCGTCACACTCGACGGTGTCGAGGACCTGCAGCAACAGGCCGAGGAGAAGTTCGGCCCCGGCAACTACCGCCCCAACCTCTTCGTCACCTACTGGTCCTTCCGCGCCATGATCGGCTTCATGGCCGTGCCGGTGCTGTTCGCGCTGGCGGCGCTGTGGCTGACCCGGGGCGGTCGCACCACGGACAAGAAATGGCTGTCGACGCTGGCCCTGGTGACGCTGCCGACACCGTTCCTGGCCAACAGTGCGGGATGGATCTTCACCGAGATGGGACGCCAGCCCTGGGTGGTGGTACCCAACATCGACGGTGACCCACTGCTGCACCTGACTGTGCAGGAGGGGGTGTCCGGACATTCGGCGGGCATGGTCTGGATCAGCTTGGTGAGCCTGACGGCGGTCTACGGAGTGCTCGCCGTGATCTGGTTCTACCTCCTGCGCCGCTACATCGTCTCGGGCCCACAGGAACACGACTCCGAGCCGGCGCCACCCAAGCCACCCGGCGGCGAGGACGTGGCCCCACTCTCGTTCGCCTACTAGGGAGCAACCGACCATGGGACTTCAAGAAATCTGGTTCATCCTCGTCGCCGTGTTGTTCCTCGGATTCTTCGTCCTCGAGGGTTTCGACTTCGGCGTCGGCATGCTGATGGAACCCCTTGCCCGCATGGGCAGCAGTTCCGATCCCGTGACGATCGACAAGCGCCGCCGTGCGGTGCTCAACACCATCGGACCGGTGTGGGACGGCAACGAGGTGTGGTTGATCACCGCGGGCGGAGCGATGTTCGCCGCCTTCCCCGGCTGGTACGCCACGGTGTTCTCGGGACTGTTCCTCCCCCTGCTGGCGATCCTGGTGTCGATGATCCTGCGGATCGTGGCCATCGAATGGCGCGGCAAGATCGATGACGCGACCTGGCGCCGACGCGCCGACCTCGGGATCGCCATCGGCTCCTGGGTGCCGGCCATCCTGTGGGGGGTGGCCTTCGCGTCTCTGGTGCAGGGGCTGCCGGTGGACGCGGACGCCCAGATCCACCCGACCTTCGCCGCGCTGATCAATCCGTACACACTGCTGGGCGGACTGGCCACCGGCGGGCTGTTCCTGCTGCACGGCGCCGCGTTCCTGGCGCTGAAGACCGAAGGTGAGATCCGAACCGACATCCTGCGGGTGGCCCGGCTGTTGACCTGGCCGGTGACAGGGTTGGTGGCCTGCTTCGGCATCTGGACCCAGCTGGGATACGGCAAAACCTGGACCTGGGCGGTGCTGATCCTGGCCGTCGTGGCCCAGCTGGCCGCAGTTGCCCTGCTGCACAAGGGGACTCGCGACGGATGGGCGTTCATCTCGACGACACTGGTGGTGGTGGCCGTGATCGTGCTGGCGTTCGGGGCACTGTTCCCGAACCTGGTGCCATCAACCCTGAATCCGGACTGGAACCTGACCATCTTCAATGCGTCCTCCACCCCGTACACATTGACGGTGATGACCTGGGCGGCGGCCATCTTCGCGCCACTGGTGATCATCTACCAAGCCTGGACGTACTGGGTGTTCCGGCAGCGCATCTCGACGGAACGCATACCCGATCCCATCGGTCTGGGGCACTCGCACTGACCGCCACCCCACGCACGCCAGGGAGCCGGGCGCCGCTGGATCCGCGGCTGATCCGGGCCTCGGCAGCGGTGCGGCGCTTCCTGGCGGCCACCGTGGTGTGCGGTGTCGTGATCGCCGGGTGCGCCCTGGCCGCCGCGGTGCTGCTGGCCCACATCGTCGCGGGCATCATCACCGACCCCTCCGGCCGGACGTTGGACCGGTGGGCACCGGAGTTGGTGTTGCTCGCCGCGCTGTGGGCGGTGCGGGCATGCGCACAGTGGGCGCAGGCCCGGCTGAGCCAACGCGGCGCCAGCGGCGCCATCGCCGACCTGAGCGGACGGGTCCTGGAATCCGTGACCGCCGGTGACCCCCGCACCGTCACCGAGCGGCGGGCGCAGGCCGCCACCGTGGTGGTGCGCGGCCTGGACGGGCTCCGGCCGTTTTTCACCGCCTACCTGCCCGCGCTCATCCTGGCCGTCATCCTGACCCCGGCCGCCGTGCTGGTGATGGCCCTGTTCGACCTGCAGGCCACCCTGATCGTGCTGGTGGCACTGCCGCTGATCCCGATCTTCATGATCCTCATCGGCCTGGCCACCGCCGAGCGGTCCGCCGCCGCCCTGGACGCCATGACCACGCTGCAGGCACGGCTACTGGACCTGATCGCGGGCATCCCCACCCTGCGCGCCCTGGGCCGTGCACAGGGACCCGGCCGCCGCATCAGTGAACTGTCGGCCGCACACCGCCGATCCACCATGGCCACACTGCGCATCGCCTTCCTGTCGTCCTTCGTGCTGGAACTGCTGGCCACCCTCGGAGTGGCGCTGGTGGCCGTCAGCGTGGGCCTGCGGCTGGTCTACGGCCACCTCGATCTGGCCACCGGGCTGACGGTGCTGCTGCTGGCACCGGATGTGTTCTGGCCGCTGCGCCGCGTCGGCGTGGAGTTCCACGCCGCGCAGGACGGCAAGACGGCCGCCGAACGCGCGTTCACGCTCATCGACTCCACCCCCGCCCCGCGCCCGGGCACTGCGTCGGTGTCGGCAGCCGGAGCCACCATCGTCATCGAATCACTGCGTGTGCCAAGCCGTTCCGGCTTCGCACCGGACGGTCTGGGTGCGGTGCTGGAACCGGGTCGCGTCACCGTGCTCACCGGGCCCAACGGCGCTGGCAAGTCCACCACCGTGCACGTGCTCACCGGCCTGACCCGGCCCGCCGAGGGCACGGTGCGGGTCGCCGGTGTGGACATCGCCGACCTGGACCCCGCCTCCTGGTGGGCTCAACTGAGTTGGCTGCCCCAGCGTCCGGTGCTGGTTCCGGGCACCGTCGCCGACAACCTGGCACTGTTCGGCCCTCTGGTCGATCCCGAGTCAGCCTGCGCCGCTTCCGGATTCGACCGGGTGCTCGCCGATCTGCCCGACGGCACGCAGACGCTGCTGGGCCGCGGCGGTGTCGGGCTGTCGCTGGGTCAACGCCAGCGCCTCGGCCTGGCCCGGGCGCTCGGGTCGTCGGCTCCGGTGCTGCTGCTCGACGAGCCCACCGCCCACCTCGACGCCGCCACCGAAGCCGCGGTACTGCGTGCGTTGGTGGCGCGGGCACACGCCGGAGCCACCGTGGTGGTGGTCGGCCACCGCGCACCGGTGCTGGCGATCGCCGACCGCGTGGTCGAGGTGGGTGGCCATGCGACGGTCTGATCCCCTGCTGCTGTCCTGGACACTGCTGCGCCCGCGGCTACCCCGACTGTTGCTGGCCATCCTGTGCGGCGTGCTGTCCCTGGGCAGTGCGTTGGCCCTGGCAGCGGTGTCGGCCTGGCTGATCACCCGGGCCTGGCAGATGCCCCCCATCCTGGATCTGTCCGTCGCGGTGGTGGCGGTGCGCGCCTTCGGCATCTCGCGTGGGGTGCTGCACTACTGCGAACGGCTGGCCTCCCACGACACCGCACTGCGCGCCTCCGGCAGCGCACGCACCGAGCTCTACCGCGCACTGGCCGACGGCCCCGTGGACACCGTGGCCCGGCTGGGCGGCGGCGAACTGGCCGGCCGGGTGGGTGCCGACGTCGACGAACTGTCCGACGTACTGGTACGCGCCGTACTGCCGGTCGCCGTCGCTGCGGTGCTGTCGGTCGCGGCTGTGGGGGCCATCGCACTGATCTCCCCGGTGGCGGCCGCCGTCCTGGCGGCCTGCCTGGTTATCGCCGGAGTGGTCGCCCCCTGGCTGTCGGCTCGCGGCGCCGCCGCCCAGGAGGTGGCGGCCCGGGATCTGCACGCGGAGCGTGACGTGCTGGCGATGCTGGCCCTCGACCATGCCGCCGAACTGCGGGTCGGCGGCCGGCTGCCGGGCATCATCGCCGAAGCCCAAAAGCACCAACGCGACTGGGGTGCAGCACTGGACCGCGCCGCGAGGCCGGCGGCGCTGGCCGCAGCGGCGCCCACCCTGGCCATCGGCGTCAGCGTGCTGGGCGCGGTGATCGCCGGGCTGTCCATCGCGCCGACCGTGGCACCGACGACACTGGCCATCCTGATGCTGCTGCCGCTGTCGGCCTTCGAAGCGTGCACGGCGCTGCCGGCCGCGGCGATCCAGCTCACGCGTTCCCGGATCGCCGCCCGACGTCTGCTGGCGCTGGTGCGGCCCGCGCCGCCGCAGACCTCGACCGGGCACCCCGCGGACAGCACGCTGCGCGCCGAGCAGCTGCGCGCCGGATTCACCACCGAGACCGCGGGCACGCCTGTGACGTTGGAACTGCCCCCGGGGAGCCGGCTTCTGCTGCGGGGGCCCAGCGGGGCCGGCAAGACCACCCTGTTGATGACCCTGGCGGGGCTGCTGCCCCCGGTGTCGGGTCGTGTCAGCCTGGGCGGTCTGGACCTGGCGGCCGTGGCCGAACCCGACCTGCGCTCGGTGGTGGCGTTCTTCGCCGAGGACGCGCATGTGTTTGCCACCACGGTGCGCGACAACCTCCTGGTGGCCCGCGGCGACTGCACCGACGACGAGCTGCGCCGGGCGCTGGACGCAGTGGGCGCAGGCCGCTGGTTCGACGGCCTGCCCGACGGCTTGGACACGCTGCTCGACGGCGGCGCCGCGGCGTTGTCGGCAGGGCAGCGGCGCAGGCTGCTGCTGGCCAGGGTGCTGCTGTGCCGCGCCGAGGTGGTGCTGCTGGACGAGCCGACCGAACACCTGGACCGCACGGACGCCGACGCGCTGCTACGCGCCCTGCTGCATGCCGACGGCGGCCTGCTGAGCGCCGCGCGCACCGTGGTGGTGGCAACTCACCACCTGCCCGATGATATCGCCGACACCCCGGGCGTTCGCGCCCTAACCGTGCCGGTCCAGCAATCGTGACGGGTAACGTTGCGCCCGTCTGTGGTCCGCACGAGCCTGATCCGGAGAGTCATGACTGAAACGCCCGACCCCAACAAGCCCGAAAATCCGTATCCGGGCGGGTATTCCGGCGGCGGTTACCCGCCGCCCCCACCGCCGGGCGCCTACCAGGGCGGGTATCCCCCGCCCCCGCCCCAACCGTATTCGGGGGGCTATCCCGGATACCCCGGGCCCGACGGGATGGGCGGTTACGGCCAGCCGCCGGTGGCACCCAAGAACGGCCTCGGCATCGCCGCTCTGGTGGTGGGCATCCTGTCCCTGCCCGCCGTGCTGACCGTCTTCGGCGGCTTCGTGCTGGGCCTGGTGGCCATCGTGCTGGGCGTGATCGGCTACCGCCGCGCCAAGAAGGGCGCGGCCACCAACGGCGGTATCGCGATCGCGGGTGCGGTCATCGGCCTGCTGGGCATCGTCTTGAACGCGGCACTGATCGCGTTCGGGGTGTGGGGCTTCCTCCAGGTCGGCGGCGGCGACTACTTCGACTGCATGCAGCAGGCCGGCAACGACACCTCAGCACAGATGCAGTGCGAAGACGAATTCCGTGGCAACCTCGAGAATCGGTTCAGCGTCACCCTCACTCCGACCCCCTGAGGCAGCCAAACTGCCCCGTCGAGCCCGCCCTCGACAAGCGAATCCATTGCTGGAACCAAATTTCATTGCGGAATCGGTTGCGACGAAGCCAATGATGGGTGAAGGTTGACTGACAGTTGCGTCAGCCGGGTCGAACCCGTGCCGTCGGCGAACGCAACGTTGTACCGAGGAGGCAGGGTTCTGAGCAAGACCGGCGCACAAGCCACAGAACACACAGCACGGCAGGGCAGCGCAACACCGGGCGCCCCGGTCGTCGAGATCGACCATGTGACCAAGCGGTTCTCCGACTACGTCGCGGTGGCCGACGCCGACTTCTCCATCGGCGCCGGTGAGTTCTTCTCGATGCTGGGACCATCGGGGTGCGGGAAGACCACCACGCTGCGGATGATCGCGGGCTTCGAGACCCCGACGTCTGGGGCCATCCGGCTCGAAGGTGCCGACGTCTCCCGCGTCGCCCCGCACAAGCGCAACGTCAACACCGTGTTCCAGCACTACGCGCTGTTCCCCCATATGTCCGTGTGGGACAACGTGGCCTACGGGCCGCGGAGCATGAAGAAGGACAAATCCGAGGTCAAGCGGCGCGTCGACGAACTACTCGAGGTGGTCCGCCTCACCGACTTCGCGCAGCGCCGGCCCGGCCAGCTCTCCGGTGGCCAGCAGCAGCGCGTGGCGTTGGCCCGTGCGCTGGTCAACTACCCCAGCGCTCTGCTGCTCGACGAACCCCTCGGAGCGCTGGACCTCAAGTTGCGCCACGTCATGCAGTTCGAGCTCAAGCGGATCCAGCGTGAGGTCGGGATCACCTTCGTCTACGTCACCCACGACCAGGAGGAGGCGCTGACGATGAGTGACCGCATCGCGGTCATGAACGTCGGCAAGGTCGAGCAGATCGGCACCCCCACCGAGATCTACGACAACCCCGCGTCGGTGTTCGTCGCCGGCTTCATCGGCCAGGCGAACCTCTGGCACGGCACGCAGACCGGATCCTCCGACGGGTTCGCCGACCTGACGGTGCTCGGCACCAAGCTCAAGGCCCGGTCCGGGGACACCAGGATCGAGAACGGTGGACAGGCCACGCTCATGGTCCGTCCCGAGCGGGTCCGCGTCTCGACCACCCAGCTGGCCGACCCCGGTGTGGTCTCGGTGCCCGCCACCGTCACCGACCTGACCTTCCAGGGCCCGGTCGTGCGCCTCTCCCTGGTGGCCGCGGACTCCTCTCCCATCGTCGCCCACGTCGGACCGGAGCAGAACCTGCCGCTGCTGCGCCCCGGCGACCAGGTGTCGGTGGGCTGGGCCGCGGACGCGTCGCTGGTGCTGCCCGCCGGCGACATCCCGACCGCCGAAGACCTCGAGGACATGCTCGACGAGTCCTGACCGCTTCGAACCGCCCGAGCCCCTACCCCCTACGCTTCCTCGAAAGGCTTGATCCCATGGCCCGTAACCCTGACATCGACCCCGCACTGCTGTCCCGCCTGACCGCCAACCGCACCTCGCGCCGGCGCTTCCTCGGCGGCAGTGCCGCGGCGGCCGCCGGCCTGGCACTGGGCGGATCCTTCCTGGCCGCCTGTGGTGGCAGTGACTCCGGCGGCTCCGCGAGCAGCGCCACGGCCGTGCCCGACGACGGCTCGCCGGCCACCGGCACCCTGCGGGTGTCGAACTGGCCGCTGTACATGGCCGACGGTTTCGTCGCCGCGTTCCAGACCGCGACCGGCCTGACCGTCGACTACAAGGAAGACTTCAACGACAACGAAGAGTGGTTCGCCAAGGTCAAGGAGCCGCTCTCGCGCAAGCAGGACATCGGCGCGGACCTGGCGGTGCCCACCAACTTCATGGCGGCCCGGCTCAACGGCCTCGGCTGGCTCAACGAGATCAACCACGACCGCGTCACCAACTTCACCAACCTGCGCCAGGACCTGATGGACGCGCCGGACGACCCGGGCCGCAAGTTCAGCGCGCCCTACATGTCCGGACTGGTGGGTCTGGCCTACAACCGCGCCGCCACGGGCCGCGACATCACCTCGATCGACGACCTGTGGAATCCGGAGTTCAAGGGCCGGGTGAGCCTGTTCTCCGACCTGCGCGACGGTCTCGGCATGATCATGCTCTCTCAGGGCAGCGACATCGGGAACCCCAGCATCGAGACGGTGCAGAAGGCCGTCGACCTGGTGACCGAGCAGCGCGACGCCGGCCAGATCCGCCGGTTCACCGGCAACGATTACGCCGACGACCTGGCCGCCGGCAATATCGCGATCGCCCAGGCGTATTCGGGTGACGTGGTGCAGTTGCAGGCCGACAATCCGGATCTGCAGTTCATCGTCCCCGAGTCGGGGGCGGTCAACTTCGTCGACACCATGGTGCTGCCGTACACCACGCAGAACCAGAAGGCCGCCGAGGAGTGGATCAACTACATCTACGACCGGGTGAACTACGCCAAGCTGGTGTCGTTCGTCCAGTACGTGCCCGTGCTGTCGGACATGACCGACGAACTCGCGAAGATCGACCCGGAGGCCGCGGCCAACCCGTTGATCAACCCGACGCCGGAGACGCTGGCCAATGTGAAGTCCTGGGCGGCGCTCACCGATGAGCAGACCCAGGAGTTCAACGCCGCGTACGCCACCGTCACCGGGGGCTGACCGTGGCCGGCGTAGCTTCCAGCAGCCGGCAGCGCAGCAAGATCGCTCCGTATCTGATGATCCTGCCTGGGCTGGCGTATCTGGGCCTGTTCTTCGTGGTGCCGTTCATCTCGCTGGCGCGCACCTCACTCTCCAGCTCGGGCGGGTCGGTGTTCATGCCGACCCTGACCTTTTCCTGGGATTTCGGCAACTATGCCGACGCGTTCAGCGCCTACACCGACCAGATCATCCGGTCGTTCAGCTATGCCTTTGCCGCCACGCTGATCTGCCTGGTGCTGGCATTCCCGCTGGCGTACGTGATCGCGTTCAAGGCGGGCCGGTACAAGAACCTGCTGCTGGGTCTGGTGATCCTGCCGTTCTTCGTGACGTTCCTGATCCGGACCATCGCGTGGAAGACGATCCTGGCCGACGACGGCTGGGTGGTGGACCTGTTCGGCTCGATCGGGCTGCTGCCCAGCGAGGGCCGACTGCTGTCGACCAGCTGGGCGGTGATCGGTGGGCTGGCCTACAACTGGATCATCTTCATGATCCTGCCGTTGTATGTGAGCCTGGAGAAGATCGACCCGCGGCTGCTCGAGGCCTCCAAGGACCTGTACTCGACCAACCGCCGTACCTTCACCAAAGTGATCGTGCCACTGGCACTTCCGGGTGTGCTGGCCGGCAGCATGCTGGTCTTCATCCCCAGCGTCGGCGACTTCATCAACGCCGAGTACCTGGGCAGCACCCAGACCACCATGATCGGCAACGTGATCCAGCAGCAGTTCCTGGTGGTCAAGGACTACCCGGCCGCGGCGGCGCTGTCGATGCTGCTGATGGGGCTGATCCTGGTGGGCGTGCTGATGTACACCAAGGCCCTGGGAACGGAGGATCTGGTGTGACGATCCAAGACCGCATCGCCAAGGCCAATGCCGATGTCGCCGACCGCGCGGGCGAGAACCAACCGGGGCTGCTGGCACGACTCAAGGTGGGCGACATCGCCTTACGGGTGGTCGCCGGACTGGTACTGCTGTACCTGTTCATCCCCATCGCGGTCATCGTGGCGTTCTCGTTCAACAACCCCCAGGGCAAGTTCAACTACACCTGGCAGGGCTTCACGCTGGACAACTGGGCCGACCCGTTCAAGTACCCGGCGCTGACGGCCGCTCTCCGGATGAGCCTCAACGTCGCCGCGGTGTCCACCGCGATCGCCCTGGTGCTCGGCACTCTGCTCGCCATTGCGCTTGTCCGGCAACGCTTCCGGGGCGACCGCCTGGTGGACGGATTCCTGATCCTGCCGCTGACCGCCCCCGAAGTGGTGATGGGCGCCTCGCTGCTGGTGCTGTTCCTGGACCTGGGGTGGCCGGCGGGGTACACCACCATCGTCATCGCGCACATCGCCTTCCAGGTGAGCTTCATCGCGATGACGGTGCGGGCCCGGGTACGCGGCTTCGACTGGACCCTGGAGGACGCGTCGATGGACCTGGGCGCCAGCCCGGCCCGGACGTTCTTCAAGGTGACACTGCCCCTGATCGTGCCCGGCATCGTGGCCGCGGCCATGCTGTCGTTCGCGCTGTCGCTCGACGATTTCATCATCACCTATTTCGTCAGCGGTCCCACGGTGACTTATCCGCTGTATGTCAATGCCGCGGTCAAGGCTGCCGTGCCCCCGCAGATCAACGTCCTGGCCACCGCCATCCTGGTGGTCAGCCTGCTGCTGATCGGCATCGGAACGCTATACCGCCGCAAGCGAATCGACACCTAGGTCTGTCCCCGTCAGGTCGGAAAACCGCTTGCCGCCAGGCGCGGCGGCGGCAAGGCTGAACCCATGCAGGTACCCGACAGCAGGCCGGCAGGTTATCTGGTGCCCGCAGCCGCGGGCGTCACCGTCCTGATGTGGGCGTCGTCGTTCGTGGTGATCCGCGCGGCGGGGACCGCGCTGTCACCGGGGCCGATGTCGTTCATCCGGATGCTGGTGGCCACGGCGGCGCTGGTGCCGGTGGCGCTCTACTACCGGCGCCCGTTGCCCCGCGGCCGGACGCTGGTGCTGGTGCTGGCCTACGGCGTGCTGTGGTTCGCCGCATACACGGTGCTGCTGAACTGGGCCGAACAACACCTCGACGCGGGCACGGCGGCGCTGTTGGTGAACTTCGCGCCCATCATCGTCGCGGTGTTCGCGGGACTCTTTCTCAGCGAAGGCTTTCCGCGCGCCCGGGTGATCGGCATCCTGATCGCCTTCAGCGGCATCGTGCTGATCGCCCTGGGCGGTTCCGGCGGCGTCACCAACGACCGCCTGGGGGTCACCCTCGGTCTGATCACCGCGGTGCTCTACGCGGCCAGCGTGCTGATCCAGAAGGTGGCGCTGCGCTCGGTGGACGGGGTGACGGCCACCTGGCTGGGCTGCGCCACCGGGCTGCTGGTCACCACACCGTTTGCGCCGCAGGCATTCACCGAGATCGCGGCGGCCCCCACCGCCGCCGTTCTGGGAGTCGTGTACCTGGGCATCGGCCCCACCGCCATCGCGTTTCTCACCTGGGCCTACGCGCTGGCGCGCTCGGATGCCGGCGCGCTGACCGCGACCACGCTCGCCGTTCCCGCCATCGCCATCGGCCTGTCCTGGGTGTTCCTGGCCGAGGTGCCGACGGCGCTCGGATTCGTCGGCGGGGCCCTGGCCCTGCTGGGTGTGGCGATCACCCGGAGGTGACTGCCGCGGCGCGTCCGGTTTGTCGTCCCCGGTGGCCGGGTACCGGAATTGACATGGTCGACAATCGGGTTCACGGCGCGGTGGACCGCGCCACCAACACCACAGCATTCGAGTACGCCGCCCGGGCGGGCTACGCCACCAGCGGGGTGCTGCACCTGTTGCTCGGCTACATCATCGTCCGGTTGGCCTTCGGCGGCGGGGGCGCCAGCCAGAACGCCGACCAGTCCGGAGCCCTGGCCACCCTGGCCTCCAGCGGCGGCGGCGCGGTGTCACTGTGGCTGGCCGCCATCGGTCTGTTCGGCCTGGCCGCCTGGCGGCTGGCCGAAACAGTGGTGGGCTCGCACCCCAATGAGCCCACCGACGACGACAAGGGCGCCAAGAAACAGTTCAAACGGGCCAAGTCCCTGGCGCTGGCCATCGTGTACTGCGGCCTGGCGGTGTCGGCCATCCGGTTCGCCACCGGCAGCGGTCAGAACAGCGGCCAGCAGAACTCCGGAATGTCGGCGCAGTTGATGCAATCCGCCTGGGGCAAGGCGGTTCTCATCATCGTCGGCCTGGTGGTCATCGGCGTGGGCGGCTACCACGTGTACAAGGGCGCATCCGAGAAATTCCTCGACGACCTCAAGGTCTCGGGGGGTTCGGTGATCACCCCGCTGGGCAAGGTCGGCTACATCGCCAAGGGTGTGGTGCTCGCCGGTGCCGGTCTGCTGGTCATCTTCGCCACCCTGACGGCCGACCCGGCCAAGGCGTCCGGCATCGACGCGGCGGTCAAGACGCTCGGCGAAGCACCGTTCGGGCAGTTCCTCCTGGTGGCCGCCGCGGTGGGCTTTGCCGCCTACGGCGCCTTCTGCTTCGCGATGGCACGCTACGCCCGACTCTGATCGGGGTCCGCGCCGGCGGCGAACAGCCGCACCGTCCACGGGTCGGTGTCGATCAACACCACCGCCGGCCCGTCGGCGCCCCGCAGCGAGACCGCCGTGGTGAACCCCGCGGTGATCCGAGACGCCACCCGTGCGCCTACCAGACGGGCACCCAGCGCGTCGACCCCGATCGGATCGCCGTCGCCCGCGGTGACCCTCGATCCCGCACCCAGCATCCGGCGGCCGGCCAACTGGTCGCCACCGGTCAGAGCTGACAGCAGGGTGTCGACCTCACGACGGTGTCTGCGCGCGGGCCGGTGCAGCCCGGTGAGGAACCCGGCCACGCCGCGCGGTCGCTGGTTGACCAGCATCGCCCGGCTGAGCCCCAACGCCACCGGCACGGCAGGTACTCCCCTGCGCGCGAACCGCCACAACATCGGCGGTAACTCCCAGAACGCCTGCAGCTCTCTGATTTTGAGCTCGCCACCGACATCCACGAGGGCGTAGCGCAGGATGGCCGCGACATCGATCGAGACTGCGGGACCCATCCGCACTTCCAGTGTCACGTCCCTGATCACCGTGGAGCCGCAGACGATGTCGGCGTGGGGGTGGAAGGTGATGTCGCGGGGTGCGATGAAGGTGTCGAAGAACAGCCCGATGGCTTCCGGCCCGCGATGCGGCACCGATCCCACCGGATCCTCCACCGACGCGTCATCGGTGAACAGCCCCACCCAGCCGGACCGGTCCCGACGCGCCGCAGCCTGTGGCGACTGCTCGACCGCAGCCAGCAGATCGGCGTCGGTGTGCGCCGTCACGCCGAGGCGCCGAGGATCTCGACGCCGGCAGCGCCCAGCTCCTGCACCGCCTGCTCGGTGGAGTCCGGCGCCACGCCGGCGGTGAGGTGGAGCAGGACCCGGGTGGCCAGGCCCGCGCGCACCGCGTCGGCCGCGGTGGCCCGCACGCAGTAGTCGGTGGCGATCCCCACCACGTCCACCGCGTCTACTTCACGGGCAGCCAGCCAGTCGGCCAACGAAACTCCCGCATCGTCGGCGCCTTCGAACCCGCTGTAGGCGGCCGCGTACTGCCCCTTGTGGAAGACGGCTTCGACGGCCGCGGTGGACAGCTCGGGATGGAAGTCGGCCCCGGGGGTGTCCACCACACAGTGCCGCGGCCAGGACACCCGGAAGTCGGGGGTCTCGGAAAAGTGCTCACCCGGGTCGATGTGGAAATCCTTGGTGGCCACCACATGGTCATAGCCGTGCGAGCCGGCGAGCAGGCGGCTGATGTCCCGGGCCACGGTGGCGCCACCCGCCACCGCCAGGGCACCGCCCTCGCAGAAGTCGTTCTGGACGTCGACGATGATCAGCGCGCGCATTCCCCCACCGTATCGGGACGTACAGTGGATCGGCACAATTCGGGACAGGAGCAGCGTTGAGCACCTTTGACTTCTTTCAATCCACCGAGCTGCCGGTGCCCGATCTCGACAGCGCGGACGCCGCGCGGATCGCGCGCGTGCATTTCGGCGTCGACGTGACGGCCACCGCGCTGGGCAGCCAGCAGGACGCGAACTTCCTGCTGGCCGGAGACACCGGGGCCGTGGGAGTGCTCAAGGTGGCCAATCCCGCCTTCAGCCGCGTGGAGATCGAGGCCCAGGACGCCGCCGCCGATCACATCGCCGGGCGCGAACCCACCGTCCGCACCGCACGCAACGTCGGCCCGGCGGCGGGCCCCATCGCCGATGTGGGCACCGGAACCAGTCTCTACGCCCGGATCATCGACTTCCTGCCCGGCGGGACGCTCGGCGGCGACGGGTACGTCGCCCCGTCGCGGTGGGCTGCCCTGGGCACGCTGGCGGGCCGGACGGTGCGGGCACTGGTTGACTTCGATCACCCAGGGGTCGACCGGGTGCTGCAGTGGGACCTGCGCCATGCCGACCGGACCCTGGAGTTGCTGACCCCGTACGTGTCGGACCCGAACAAGCGGGCGCTGCTCGAGAGCGCGGGTGGCGCGGCCTGGGACGCGGTCTCCGAGCGGGCCGATCAGCTGCCCGTGCAGGTGATCCACGGCGATCTCACCGACGACAACGTGGTGTGCTCGGACCGGACCCGGCTGCCGGACGGCATCATCGACCTCGGGGACCTCACCCGGTCCTGGGCGGTGGGCGAGCTGGCCATCGCCGCGTCTGCCGTGCTGCGGCACGCCGACGGCGAGCCCGCGAGCGCGCTGCCCCTGATCGCCGCGTTCCACCGGCAGCGGCCGCTGGATGCCGCCGAGATCGAGGTGCTGTGGCCGCTGGTGATCCTGCGCGCAGCCATCCTGGTGGTCAGTGGCCACCAGCAGGTCGCGATCGACCCGGGCAACGACTACGCCGCGGGCGCCCAGGACGACGAGTGGCGGATCTTCGAACGGGCCACGTCCGTTCCCGCGGCGGTGATGGCCCGGCTGATCGAGCATGCACTCGGCGCCGACACCGCCGTCGCGGCACCGGACTGCGGCCCGCTGATCGCGGGTGTCGAGCCCGAGCTGCTCGATCTGTCCATCCAGTCCGATGCCATGGACGCCGGCCGCTGGCTCGAGCCTGACGCCGAGGACAGCCTGGCCGCCGAGCGCGACGCCGAGGTGGTGGTCACCGCCTACGCGGCGCCCCGGCTGACCCGATCCGCGGTACTCAGCAGCCGGTCACCGGCCACCGTGCCGACGGGGATCGACATCTGGCTGTCCCGACCCGCCGCCCTGTGCGCGCCGTGGTCCGGCACCGTCATCTCCGAGGGCGGCGAGGTGCTGCTGACCGGAGCCGGGCTGACCCTGCGGATCGTCGGCGACGCCTCCGCCACGGTCGGCACCGTCACCCGCGGCGAGGAGCTGGCCACGGCTGGTCCCGGCCGTCTGTGGGTGCAGGTGACAGCCGAGAATGCCTGCCCGGTTCCGGATTTCATCCGCCCCGAGTACGCGCCGGGGTGGCTCGCGCTGACCCGCGATCCGGGTGCCCTGGTGGGGCTGTCCGCCGCCGTAGAGGGTCCCGACAGCTCCGCTCTGCTGGCCCGCCGCGCACGGTCCTTCGCCGCAGTCCAGGAGCAGTACTACAGCGCCCCGCCGCGCATCGAGCGCGGGTGGCGGGAACACCTGCAGGACACCGAGGCCCGCAGTTACCTCGACATGGTCAACAACGTCACCAGCATCGGCCACGGACATCCCGAGCTGGCCGACGCGGTGGCCCGCCAGTGGCGCCGGCTCAACACCAACTCGCGCTTCAATTACGCTGCGGTGGTCGAGTTCTCCGAGCGGTTGGCCGCCACCCTGCCCGATCCCCTGGACACCGTGTTCCTGGTGAACTCCGGCTCCGAGGCGGTGGATCTGGCTCTGCGCCTGGCGTTCACCACCACCGGCCGCCAGGATGTGGTGGCCGTCGCAGAGGCCTACCACGGGTGGACCTACGCCACCGACGCGGTGTCCACGTCCACCGCCGACAATCCCAACGCCCTGACCACCCGGCCGCAGTGGGTCCATACCGTGCCCTCCCCCAACAGCTTTCGCGGACACCACCGCGGAGCCGACGCGGTTGCCTACGCCCCCGAGGCGGTGGCCGTGATCGAGCACCTGAGCACCCAGGGCACCCCACCCGCGGCGTTCATCGCCGAACCCTTCTACGGCAACGCCGGCGGCGTGGCGCTGCCGGACGGCTACCTCGCGGCGGTGTACGCCGCAGTGCGGGCGGCGGGCGGGCTGGCCATCGCCGACGAGGTGCAGGTGGGCTACGGCCGGCTCGGGCACTGGTTCTGGGGCTTCCAGCAGCAGGGCGTGCTGCCCGACATCGTGACTGTGGCCAAGGCGATGGGCAATGGCCAGCCCCTCGGCGCCGTCATCACCACCAAGGCCATCGCCGACGCCTATCGCGGCCAGGGGTACTTCTTCTCCTCCGCCGGCGGCAGCCCGGTGTCCAGCGTGGTGGGGCTGACAGTGCTGGAGGTGATCCAGCGCGACGGCCTGCAACACAACGCCGCCCAGGTGGGCGAGCACCTGCGCCGACGGCTGACGGAGCTGGCCCAGCGGCACCCGCTGATCGGCGCCGTGCACGGCAGCGGCCTCTACATGGGGGTGGAGCTGGTCCGGGACCGCCGGACGCTGGAGCCGGCCGACACCGAGACCGCGGCGATCTGCGAGCGCATGCGTGAGCTGGGAGTTATCGTCCAGCCCACGGGCGATCACCTGTGCGTGTTGAAGATGAAACCGCCGATGTGCCTGACGGTGGAATCCGCCGACTTCTTCGTCGACATGTTGGATCGGGTATTGCGCACCGGGTGGTGAACCGGCAGCTCACAGCCCGCGTCGGCGGGTCCCGGCCGGGGGCGCGTTGCGCTGGTTAGCTGCGCGAATTAAAGTCCAGACACATGTCCAGACACAGCAGCGCGTTACTCCCCGTCTTCAGCGGCGCCGCGGCTGGTCGGGTATAGGTGAAAGGCATGCGCATCGCCCTGCTGTCGTACCGCAGCAAGACCCACTGCGGCGGCCAAGGGGTGTACGTCCGTCACCTGAGCCGTGGCCTGGCCGATCTGGGCCACCACGTCGAGGTGTTCTCCGGGCAGCCCTATCCGGAAGGCCTGGACCCCCGGGTGCGGCTGTGCAAGGTGCCCAGTCTGGACCTCTACCGGGAACCGGATCCGTTCCGAGTACCGCGGCCCGGCGAGATCCGCAGCGGGATCGACCTGCTCGAGCTCGGCACCATGTGGACCGCGGGCTTCCCGGAACCGCGCACCTTCGGCCTGCGCGCCGCCCGGTTGCTTGCCGAGCGGCGCAGCGAGTTCGATGTGGTGCACGACAACCAGAGCCTCGGTACCGGGTTACGCCGGATCGCCGCGGCGGGCCTGCCGGTGGTGGCCACCGTGCACCACCCCATCACCCGCGACCGGGTGCTCGACCTGGCCGCCGCCAAGTGGTGGCGCAAGCCCCTGGTGCACCGGTGGTACGGCTTTGCCCAGATGCAGAAGCGGGTGGCCAGGGGCATCCCTGACCTGTTGACCGTCTCCACCACCTCGGCCGCCGACATCGCGGCGGATTTCGGCGTCAGCCCCGATCAGCTACATGTGGTGCCACTCGGCGTGGACACCCACGTGTTCGCCCCCACCGACAACCCGCGGGTCCGCGGCCGCATCATCGCCATCGCCAGCGCGGACGTGCCGCTCAAGGGTGTGGCGAACCTGCTGCAGGCGGTGGCCAAGCTGCGCACCGAACGCGACGTCGAACTGCAACTGGTGGCACGGCTGGAGAGCAAGGGCCCCACCGAGAAGCTGATCGCCGAGCTGGGCATCTCCGACATCGTGCACATCTCCAGCGGAGTGTCCGACGCCGAGCTGGCCGCCCTGCTGGCATCGGCCGAGATCGCCTGCATTCCTTCCCTGTACGAGGGTTTCTCGCTGCCCGCGGTCGAAGCCATGGCCAGCGGAACACCCATCGTGGCCAGCCGGGCCGGGGCACTTCCCGAGGTGTTGGGCACCGACGGGGACGCTGCGGTGCTGGTGGCGCCGGGCAACGTCGAGGAACTCACCACGAGCCTGGGCGAGCTGCTGAGCTCGCCGGACGAACTGCACCGCATGGGGATTGCCGGCCGTCGGCGCGCGGTGGACATTTACAGCTGGGAATCGGTTGCCGCACAGACGGTTTCGGTGTACCAGCGCGCAATCGATCGGGGACGTACATGCTGACAGTGGACTTCGACCGGCTCGGTGTCGGCCCGGGCACGCAGGTGATCGACGTCGGCGCCGGAGCCGGCCGGCACAGTTTCGAGGCCTACCGCCGCGGCGCACATGTGATCGCGTTCGACCAGGACAAGGAAGAACTCGAGAACGTCAGCACGATGTTCGAGGCCATGGCCGCGGCCGGCGAGGCACCTGAGGGCGCCGAGGCCGAGGCGGTGGCCGGTGACGCCCTGGCCCTGCCCTATGCCGACGGCACGTTCGACGTGGTGATCGCCTCGGAGATCCTCGAACACGTCCCGGCCGACGAGGCCGCGATCGCCGAGCTGGTGCGAGTGCTCAAGGTCGGGGGCACGCTGGCGGTCACGGTGCCGCGCTGGTTGCCGGAACGGCTGTGCTGGCTGCTGTCCGACGACTACCACGCCAACGAGGGCGGCCACATCCGGATCTACAAGGCCGACGAACTGCGCGCCAAGGTGGAGGCCCGCGGGATGCGGTTCATCCACACCCACCACGCGCACGCACTGCATTCACCGTACTGGTGGATCAAATGCGCTGTCGGCGTGGAGAAGACCCAGCATCCCGCGGTGAGCGCCTACCACCGGCTGCTGGTGTGGGACATGATGTCGGCGCCCGCGCTGACGCGCACCGCAGAGGCCGTACTGAATCCGCTGATCGGCAAGAGCGTGGCGCTCTATTTCGAGAAGTAGGGCGATGATGGCGCGGCGCAGCGAGGTTCCCGAGGTGGCCGGCGTCCTGTCGGCCGAGCAGTGCCTGGAGACGGCGCGGTCCATCGCACGGGCACAGGAACCGTCAGGCGCAATCCCGTGGTCGCCGATGGCGCACACCGACCCGTGGGATCACGTGGAGTGCGCCATGGCCCTGACCACCGCGGGCCTGGTGGAACCCGCCAGAGCGGCGTTCGAATGGTGCCGGCGCGAACAGCGGCCCGACGGCTCGTGGCCGCTGCAGTTCCGGGCCGGCGTGATCGAGGACGTCAACAGCGACAGCAATTTCTGCGCCTACATCGCCACCGGGGTGTGGCACCACATGCTGGTCACCGGCGACGACGGCTTCGCTGCGCGGATGTGGCCCACCGTGCGCGATGCCATTGATTTCGTGATCGGGCTGCAGCTCGACGGCGGGGAGATCTGCTGGGCCGCAGGACCGGCCGGGCGCATCGAGGAAGCGCTGGTGACCGGCAATGCGAGCATCTACCAGAGCATCCGGTGTGCGCTGGCACTGGCCAACTACATGGGCGAGCCGCAACCGGAATGGGAGGTGGCCTGTGGACAGCTCGGGCACGCACTGGTCGCGCACCCGGGACTGTTCACCGACAAGCCTCACCATTCGATGGACTGGTACTACCCCATCCTGGGCGGCGCGCTGCGTGGCGCCGGAGCCCACGAACGCATCGCCGAGCGCTGGTCGGATTTTGTGGTCGACGGACTGGGCATCCGGTGTGTCGATGACCGGCCGTGGGTGACCGGGGCCGAGACCTGCGAGCTGGTGCTGGCGCTGGACGCCATGGGTGAAACCGACCGGGCCCATCAACAATTCGCGGACATGCAACACCTGCGGGAGCGCGACGGCTCGTACTGGACGGGCCTGGTGTACACCGACGGCAAGCGGTGGCCGGTCGAGCGCACCACCTGGACCGGGGCCGCGGTGATCCTGGCCGCCGATGCCCTCTCTCAGACCACACCGGGCGCAGGCATCTTCCGCGCCGATGGGCTGCCCCGCGGCCTGGAGGCCGACTTCGGCTGCGAGTGCGTGGTCAGCGAGCGCTGACGATGCGCTCGAGGACCCGCAACGACTTCATGCTCGAGACCTCTGTGAATTCGCCGCTGTCCAGCGCCCGCCGGTAGATCAGGTACGGTGCCTGCCCGCCGTCGCGGGGATCGGGGAACACATCATGGATCAGCAGTGCCCCGCCGGTCTGCAACCACGGCGTCCAACCCTCGAAGTCGCGCTGCGCGGCCTCCTCGGTGTGCCCGCCGTCGATGAACAGCAGGTTCAGCGGCGTCCGCCAATTCCTGGCCACCACCGGCGATTTGCCCACCACCGCAATCACATTGTCGGGCAACGCCATCTCGTCGAGGGTGTGCCGGAATGTCGGCAGCGTGTCGAAGAGGCCGGTGTTGGGGTCGACCATGGTGGTGTCGTGATACTCCCACCCAGGCTGATGCTCCTCGGAGCCGTGGTGGTGGTCGACGGTGTAGAGGACGCTGTCGGTGGTCAGAGCCGCGGCGCCGAGCAGTACGGTGGATTTTCCGCAATAGGTGCCGATCTCCACTCCCACCCCGCCGTCGAGATACGACGCCGCCGCTTCATAGAGCGCCCGGCCCTCGTCGGCGGGCATGAACCCGGTCACCCGCTCGGCCAGAGCGAACAGACGCTCCGTTTGCTGCGCACGGGTGGTTCCGGGTGGGGTGTCGGTACTGGCCATGCACGCAACTTAACCGCTCGTCACCGCGATGGCCAGCGCACATCCTTGCCCGCCCAGATCTGTTGTAGTAGCGTCCGGACATGTGTCCGATCCGGTAGCTCGGGAAGCCACCAGGCGACGACTGACCGCCAAGCAGGCCGACACCGTGGACCGGCTGGGCCGATCCGCTGTCGACGTACTCAGCCGCGAGGGTTTCGCGGGCCTGACCATCCGCATGGTGGCCGCTGAGGCCGGTGTCGGCGCAGCGACGGCGTACACGTACTTCTCCTCCAAAGAGCATCTGGTGGCCGAGGTGTTCTGGCGCCGACTGGCCGGCACTCCGGCGCCGCCCAACGACTCTCCGGACCGCACCACCCGCGTGATCGCCGTGCTGCGGCACATCGCGCTGCTGCTGGCCGACGAACCCGAGCTCGCGGGTGCGGTCACCACTGCCCTGCTGGGCAAGGACCCCGACGTCGAACACCTGCGACAGCGCATCGGGCGGGAGATCAACACACGTCTGACCGGGGCGCTCGGTGATGACGGGGACCCGGCGGTGATCGAGACCCTGGAGCTGATGTACGCGGGTGCGCTGGTGCGCGCAGGTATGGGCTACAACTCCTATCAGGAGATCGCCGAACTGCTGGAGAAGTCGGCGCGGTTGATACTCACCTGAGCCGCAGCGGGTACCCCCTTTCCATGTTCGAACGCGTGGGCGCCGGGCCCGAGCGGGACGAGACGCACACCGAGAAGCTGGACCGCAACTGGGCAAGTCTGCTGCAGGAGCTGCGGGTGGCGCAGACCGGCGTACAGCTGCTGACCGGGCTGCTGCTGACCCTGCCGTTTCACGACCGTTTCGCGGATCTCAGCCCGCTGCTGCGTACCGTCTATCTGGTCACCGTCGGTTGCTCGATCGTCAGCACGGTGCTGCTGGCCAGCCCGGTGGCCATGCATCGGGTGCTGTTCCGGCAGCACCGCCTCGACCAACTGGTGGCAGCGGCCCACAAGACCACCTACGTGGGCCTGATGTTCCTCGGGATCTCTCTGGTAGGGGTGGTGGTCCTGGTGTTCGGCGCCGTGGCGGGCGATGGTGCCGGGGTGCTCGCCGGCGCGGCGGCGCTGGTCGGATTCCTGCTGTTCTGGGTGGTGCTGCCGCTGGCGATGCGGGCCAGACCGAAGCCGCCGACCGCCCCTCGATCACGGTGAATCACGGGGTTTGTTCCACCGGTAAGCGGGGAACACGGCGGTCATGTTGCTTCGCCGAGTAGCCCGTCCCCTGTTGTCCGCCGCCTTCATCGGCCAAGGCATCGAAGCGTTACGCAGCCCCAAACCGGCTGCCGACGCCGCCCGGCCCACCCTCGAAGGTTTGCAGAAACTGCCAGAACCCGTGGGCCCCAACGTTCCCAAGGACGCGGAGACGTTCGCGAAGATCACCGCAGCGGTCCAGATCGGCGGCGGCGTGTTGTTGGCCACCGGCAAGGTGCCGCGGCTGGCATCGGCAGCCCTGGCGGCCACCGTCATTCCCGCCAACCTCGGCTCCCACATGTTCTGGTCCGAGGCCGATCCCGAGCTCAAGGCGCAGAAGCGCAAGGACTTCCTGGTGGACCTGAGCCTGCTCGGCGGGCTGATCATCGCCTCCGCCGACACCGCGGGTAAGCCGTCCATCGGCTGGCGCAGCCGCCGGGCGGCCCACAAGGTCAGCAACAAGGTGACCGCAGCACTGCCCAGCGGTTCAACCCCGGCGCTGATCGACGGCGAAGTCGTCGACAAGGTGGGCAAGAACCTGCAGGGTGGCCTGCACGCCGGAGCCGAACGCAGCCGGGAGCTGGCCGAGCGCAGCGCGCCGTTGCTCGGGGCGGCCCGCGAGCGCGGTGCCGAGCTCGCCGAGATCGCGCTGGACCGCGGGTCGGAGTGGGCGCACGTGGCCCGCGAGCGGGGTGCCGAACTCGCCGAGATCGCCCGGGAGCGGGGCTTGGAACTCGCTGACGTGGCCCGGGATCGCGGAGGCGATTTCGCCGACGTCGCCCGCGACCGCGGTATCGAGCTCGCTGACGTGGCCCGCGACCGCGGCCTGACTCTGGCCGAGGTGGCCCGTGACCGCGGCGGCGATCTGGCCCACTCGGCCCTGAGTCACAGCGAGGACCTGTCCCGCAAGGCCCGGAAGAAGGCGCGTAAGCAGGCCAAGGCGCTGCGCCGCTGAGGCGATCGATCGGCTCCTGCTCACTGTGCGGCAATGCCGCACAGCGAGTCTTGGTCGCGGTAAGTTAGAGCGTCCATGACTTCGAGCAGGAGCCGATCTGATGACTTCGGGTGACTATCCCAACAATCCGGATCCCAACTACCCGCCTGCGCCCGGCGCCTACCCGCCGCCTCCCCCACCGCAGCAGTACGGACCGCCGCCCGGTGGGGCCTACCCACCCCCGCCGCCCGGCAACTACCCGCCGCCGCCCCAGGGCAACTACCCGCCTCCGCCCCCGTCGCAGTACGGGGCGCCGGGCGGGTACCCACCCCCGCAGTTCGGTCCGACGGGCGGGGCCGAGCCGGGCAGCCTTGGCATTCGCTTTGCTGCCCGACTGATCGACAACATCATCACCGGGATCGTCATCTCGATCCTGCTGCTGGTCCTCGGCTTGTGGGACGGCTATGTAATCCCCGGCATCGTGTCCGGTCTGCTGACCTTCGCCTACTTCGTGGGCTTCGAGGTCACCCAGGGCTGGACCCCGGCGAAGAAGATGCTGGGCCTGTCCGTGCGCGGCCCGGGCGGTGCACCGAAGCCGGACTTCCAGCAGTCGGCCATCCGTAACGCCTTCACGCTGTTCTCGATCATCCCGTTCGTCGGCGGCCTGCTGGCGTTCATCGCCTACATCGTGATCGCCGTGACCATCAACGGCAGTCCCACCAAGCAGGGCAAGCACGACGAGCTCGCCGGTGGAACTCAGGTGGTCAAGGGCTGACCAACCCGCCACGCCGATAAGTAGCGGCCCCCACCTCCAGGTGGGGGCCGCTTCATTTTGCCCGTTCAGGCCTGATTGACCTCGAAGTTCATCATCAGCCCATCCACCGTGGTGACGGTGACCACGGTGTCCAGCGGCTCCCCGCCGAGTTGCATGGAACAGTTGGTCTCGGTGCCTTCGGTGCCCTCGAGCCCACCGTCGCAGGTCACCCCGGTGACGTCGTCTCCCGCGGTCTCGGTGACCAGGTTCGCCACCGCCTTCTCCAGCTGTTCCTGCGAGAGTGCCGGGGTCATCTCGTAATTCACCGTGGTGCCGTCCACCTTGGTGACCTCGACCACCGGCTCGATGGCATTGGTGTCACTGAGCACCACCTCGCACGTGGTGGTCTTGCCCACGACCCCTTCGAGATCAGCGCTGCACGTCACCGACTGCGGCTTCTGGTCGGCATCGGCGAGTCGCTGGGTGATGTCCTTCTCGAGATCGGCCTTGCTCACCGTCGGCGGACCGGAGCCGGCACTGAAGCTGCAGCCGACGGCCGCCGAGACGACCACGGCCGCGGTGGCGACCGTGCGGACCAGTGTGCGCATGACGACCTCCCGATGCTCCCGCCACCGGCGGTGTCCCGGTGGGCGCAGGCAACATAACAGGCGACCGGCGGCGACGGTGGAATACTCCAGCCGTGAGACGTTCCCCCGCACTGGCCCGCCGATTCTTCGATCGCTTCGAACCCGTGCACGCGGTGACCTACTTCGCACCCGAGGCCAGGCGGGCAATGGACGACCTGGGTCTGCGCGGGTTCTGGATGGGCTATTTCGCGGCCCGGTCGGCGCCGCTGGGTCGCGCGCCGGCCGAAGTCGTGGCCGCCACGTTCCACAACTTCTCCAGGTGGCGGGTGGCCACCGCACTGGAGGCAGCCTGGCAGCGCACCACCCCGGGCCAGGCCGTGCAGGCCCGTTCCGGCGGGGCGGTGGCCGCACTGCGCCGCTATGGCCTGGACGAGCACCAGAGTCTCTCTGCCACAGCGGAACTGGCCGCCAAGGCGGCACTGGGGGCAGTGCTGGACGGGCGGCCGCTGTTCGCCGCCAACGCCGCTCTTCCCTGGCCAGAGGAGCCGCTGGCTCGGCTCTGGCACGCGACCACCCTGCTGCGCGAACACCGCGGCGACGGGCATGTGGCCGTGCTGACGGCGAACGGGATCAGCGGTCGTGAGGCCAACGTGTTGCACTGTCTCTCCGGTGCGGTCAGTGAGCAGTACATGCGGCGGGCCCGAGATTACGACGACCAGGAGTGGGCGGCATGCCGGCTCGGTCTGGCCGCGCGCGGCCTGGTCGCGGGCGAGGAGTTGTCACCGGCGGGATGGCGCCTCAAGGACGACATCGAAACCGCGACCGACCGGCTGGCGCTCGACGCACTGTCGGTTTTGGACGACGCAGAGGTGGAGGCGCTGTTCGCCGGCCTGACACCGTTGACCCGTCTGGTGGTCGCCGGCGGCGATGTACCGGAACTGACTCCGATGGGACTGCGCCGAGATGAACTCGACGACAACAGTTCCGGCCTGCGCTGAGCACGGGCCTGCCGGCGGGCGTAGTTTCTTCGGTGTCAGACGGTTCCAACTTCGGCAGAAGAGGCGGTCCATGCCCACCCTCACCACCAGCGACGGCGTCGAGATCTTCTACAAGGACTGGGGATCCGGCCAGCCCATCGTGTTCAGTCACGGTTGGCCGTTGTCCTCCGACGACTGGGACACCCAGATGTTGTACTTCCTGTCCCAGGGCTACCGGGTGGTGGCCCACGACCGCCGCGGTCACGGCCGGTCCACCCAGGTGGCCGACGGCCACGACATGGACCACTATGCCGATGATCTGAAGGCCGTGGTGGACCACCTGGATCTGCGCGACGCGATTCACGTCGGGCATTCGACGGGTGGCGGCGAAGTGGTGCGCTATCTGGCCCGTCATGGTCAGGACCGGGCCGCCAAAGCCGCTCTGCTGTGCGCGGTTCCGCCGCTGATGGTCAAGACCGACGCCAACCCCGACGGGCTGCCGAAAGACGTCTTCGACGGCCTGCAGCAGCAGCTGGCCGCCAACCGCTCGGAGTTCTACCGCGCCCTGCCCTCCGGGCCGTTCTACGGGTTCAACCGACCGGGCGCGCAGGCATCGGAGGCCGTGATCGCCAACTGGTGGCGCCAGGGCATGATGGGCGGCGCCAAGGCCCACTACGACGGCATCGTGGCGTTCTCCCAGACGGACTTCACCGCGGACCTGGGCACCATCACCATCCCGGTATTGGTGGTGCACAGCAAGGAAGACCAGATCGTGCCCTACGTGGCGTCCGGGCCACGGACGGCCGAACTGCTCGCCAACGCGACGCTCAAGACCTACGAGGACTTTCCGCACGGCTTGCCGACCACACACGCCGACGTGCTGAACCCGGAGCTACTGGCGTTCTTCCAGGCTTGAGTTCCGGTTCCACTCGAGCCATCCCGTGCCGTGGCGGCCGTCACCGGTGGTGACGGTCGCCCAGGCGCGCGGAAACTGGCTGACCCGGCCGTCGGCGGCCACCAGCCGCACCGGCGCGTGGCCGACGATCGCAGCCGACACCACCAGCCCACCCGGTTCCAGGCTCAACTCGGTGCTGATCGGAAGAGCGTTGTCGCCGAACACTTCCCGTGCGGTCACGGCGGTCAGTTCGGTGAGCTTACCATCGTGCTGTACGTAACCCACGCCGATCGGATCGATGCCCGGCAGCCGCAGGTCCAGCCCGTGCAGACTGGTGCCGTCGTCGAGGTGCAGTGCGCTCCACACCCATTCCATCCCCCACCAGTCACGGGTCCCCCAGGAGTGGTCGCGCTGCCCGGGCGCCTGCTCGAGGTGCACGGTGCGGCCGTCGGCCACCACCGTCCCCGAGACCACACACGGGATCTCGTAGCGCGCCGCGATCGGATACTGGTAGGGCGTGCCCCTGGTGGTCCAGACCAGGTCGAACTCGGCCTCGACAGGCCGGCCCGGTTTCCCCTGCAACAGCGCCTGCGGCTGGTCGTAGGCCTGGCCCGCACCGCGCACCGTCACCGAGTAGCTCTGCAGCGGTGCGGTCGCGGTGTGGGCGACCCTGATCTGGTCGGTGACCAGCCGGTGCGGATCGGCCGGCAGCGGCGCGTCGAAGTCGGACAGGGCGACGGTCGGCATCCCCGGTCCGCACAGCAGGGCCTGAATCCAGCAGCGCTGTTCATTCGGGATGAGCCCAAGCCGGATCCACCCACCCACCTGCTGCTCGGGGTCGACGAAATCGAAATACCAGCTCTCGCTCCACAGCGGTTCCGCATCGTGCGGGTGCGCTCCTTCGTCGGCAGCAGCGGGGGCGCTCACAGGACGTCCAGCGCGCCGGTGTCCAGCACGTGTGCGCAGTGGCGATCCAGCATCGTCAAGAACATCTGGTCGCCACGCTCGGTGCGCACCACAAGCATGGAGGAGACGATCGCCATCATCACCCCGAAGAAGGTCTGCCGGCGCACCCCCTCGCGCACCGCGTCCACCGTCAGCGGCGCATCGGGGCCCAGCGCGTCGTGATAGGACCGCAGCAACTCGTCGTAGTGCGCGCGCCGGGCCTCGACGGGCAGCGCACACCCCAGGAAGTAGGCCAGGTCGGTCAGCGCGGGTCCCCAGGTGACGGTCTGCCAGTCCACCACGGTCAGCGGGCGGTCGGCGCCGGGCCGGCCGAACAGCAGGTTGTCCAGGCGGTAGTCGCCATGGACCAGCCCGTGCGGCAAGGGATCCTCGGCGTTCAGATAAGCGTCGAAGCCGGCCACCAGCCGGTCACAGACCAGCCGGTGGTCTGCGGTGATCGACGCGCCGTAGCGGTCGGCGAAACCGGCGTAGAGGGCGCCGAGTAGCTCACTGGTGACCGGGGCGTCGCGATTGAGCCAGGCCGCGCCCGCCAAGGACGGGTCGCCGAGCACCGGACCGTGCAGGCGGCCCAGCTCGGATACCGCCAGTTCGGCCTGTTCCCTTGTCGCACCCCGAATCTCGTCGCCCACCTCGGCCGGCGCGGCATCGGCGAGCACCAGGTCGAATATGCCGGTGGCCGGGTCGATGGCCGCGTGCAGGCAGGGCGCCACCGGACCTGCATCCGCCGCCAGCCGGGGTGCGATGTCGGTGTAGAACCGGACCTCACGCTCGTAGAGGCCCAGCGCGGCTCCGGTCTGCCTGCTGGTCGGATCCGACGCCGACACCTTGAGCACCACCGACGCCGACCCGTGGTCCAGGGTGACGCGATAGCACTCGCTCATCTGACCGGTGCCGATGCGCTCGAAGTCGAAGTGGCTCACCGGTTTCTGCGTGATCTCACTGAGCCATTCGACGGTCAGGTCGGCGGGCCGCTCCAGCGCGGTGTCAGTACGCACCGCATCAACGTAGGGCAATGGTGACGCCGGACACAATGGTTTGCGCCGACTTTCTTGACGGTTGTCAATTCGGGGCGTGACAGTGGGCGGGCGGGCTCGCAGGAACATCCAGCGACGGGTTGCGGTCGAAGAATCCGTACGGCTTGAGCCAGAACGACACCACATCGACCGGCATGATCGGCCAGTCCTCCGGCCGGGTGATGTGGTGGATGCCGAAGACGTACCAGAGAACCACATCGGTGTTCTCGATCGACCGGTTGGCGCGGATCCACGCGCCGATTCCGGTGTCCCGGGCCGACTGATTGACGAATTCACCTGCAGGCCAACGCTCATCAGGGCTGTTGGGCGTCACCCACAGGGTGTGGCCGATGACCGTGGCCCGCTGGAACACCGGGGACTCCGGATGGAACATCGACGGCAGCGCGCCGGTGGGCACCAGTTTGTAGGACGGGTGCGTGCCCAGGCCGTTGACGACGTTGGTGTTGACGACCTTCCAGGCGCGCTGCGTCGCGAAGTTCAGATCCTGGATGCCTTGGCCCTCCGAGCGCAGCGGCACGTTGCGCTGCACCACCGACAGTCCGTAGGGATTGTCGTCGCTGGTGGGGGCGGCGTGGGACTCGGTCATGTACACCGTGTTCTCGGTGCCGTCGACGTCGAGGTCCAGGCGCGCCACCAGGAAGTGCTGGTGGAACGGCGCATAGGTGCCCTGATCGACCAGGGTGCCGTTGGGATGCGGTTTGCCCGGGGGCACCGGCGTGGTGACCATGATGCCGGTGGCACGCACCTCGCACTCGATGTTGCCGTCCTGATACAGCCGCCAGTAGATCAGGTACTCGTAGTTGGCCACCGTGACGTGGCTGGAGATGGTGAGCCGCCGCATCCGGCGCACCTCGGCGCTGCCGGCATCGACGTGCTTCCACAGCACCGCGTTGTCCTCCTCGTGGATGCACACCGCATTGGCGATGGTGTACGGCTCACCCTTCGAATTGTGCAGGGTGGCATCGAGGTAGCGGATCTCCCCCAGACAGTCGCAGCCCAGCGCCAGGGAGGTGGTCATGAAACCGAGGCCCCACTCCCCGATGTCGAAGGCGGTGCGGCGGTAGTGGTCCACTGACGGATCGCGGTAGGGCACCATCATCTCCGCAAAGGACAGCCGGTGCGCCACCGAACGGTCCCGTTCACCGTCGCGGTACTTCAGCGTGTGCAGCGTCATGCCCTCACGGTGGTTGAACCCCACCCGCAGCGACCAGTTCTGCCAGCGCAGCAGGTTTCCGGTGAGCGTGAACGACGGCCCGTCGGGCTGGGTGATCTCCAGCGGTTTCAGCGGCTCACGCTGGTAGCCCGCCTTGATCCGGTCCGGAATGTGCTTGGGCACATACTCGCCCATCGTCACCGGCGGTCTACCGCCGGCGGCGAACGGGTCGTCGTCCTCGACCCGCAGCAGTTCCATCGAGTTCAGGTCCACCACGCAGTGCAGGCCGCTGACGGCGGTGGCGTAGGGATTGGCGCCGGGAGCGCTGCGCAGCCAGGTGTCCGACCATCCGATGCGGCGGTCGCGGAATTCCGGGGGCGCCACGGCGTCGCCGTAGGTCCAGGTGTCCATGAAGACCAGCTCCATGTCGGTGATGCCCCGCTTGGCCAGCGCCGCGATGACGTCGGGGTGGCTGCGCAGCATCTCGTCGCACTCGTGGAATTCGTCGACGGTGAAGTTGGCCTGCACACCGGGGACGTGGTCGAAGGTCTCCACCCGGTCGTCGGTCAGCGACACCACGCTGCGGTAGGTCGCATTGGCCGCGCGGTCCAGGCACAGCACCAGGGCCCGGCGCGCAGGGCGCTGCCCGCCGCCGTCGAACGCGGCCAGCTCTGCTTTGCCCGGCTCCACCATCTCGACGCAGTTGATCCGCCAGCCCTCGCCCACCCCGCGCTCGCGGCGCAGGATCGCCGATACCGCGGTGAACTCGTCGGCGGACAACGGATCCAGGGGATGATCGTTCATGGCGCTACGCAATCACATCCGCCGAGGCTGCGCATGACATCGGCGACAAACTCAGGTGGCGGTCACGGCGCCGGGATCACGACGTCAGCGAGAAGCCCGACCACGCCGAGCGGCGGTCCCGATCCGGGTCGAGTTCCACCCGGGTGCGCCGGTCGAACACCAGCACCGACCGGTCGTCGTGGTGGTACGCCGGCCAGTCCCCGCCGGGCACACCGGTGCGGCTGAACTCCAGCCACCGGCTCTGCACGGCACGGGTGACGGCGGCGGCCGAACGCTGATCACCCGCTGCGGTGAGCAGCGAGCCGAACCGGGTGCGGTACACGTCGAAGACCGCCAGCAGTTCGGTGGCATGGGTGGCACCCAGCCCCGACCACTTCAGCGTGCGCGGGGCGTAGTCGTAGCGGTACAGGTAGGTGGGAGCATGGCGGCTGTGGGCCTCGGCGATGTCCCAGGCCGCCGAGGCAAACGCGAAGTCCCCGCCGAGCTGGATGCACGCCGCCGGGCGGGGATAGTCCGGGTAGGCGGCGGTGATGCGGGCGCGGGCATCCGGTCCGGCCTCCGCCAGCAGCGCCTCGATCATCGGTTCGGTGGTCGGCAGCAGTTTGAGGAACCGGGTGAACAGCCGCGCCTCTTCGGCGTTGGTGCCCACGATGAGCGGCACACGGTGCGCCGAACCCCGGCGCATCGCCTCCAGCGGCTCGACCGGCAGATACTCGTCGCCGTGGGTGGGACCGGCCGGGAAGGCGCCGAGCATCTCCTGGCTGCCCTGGGCGATCAGCCCATCCATCGCGTTCACGAGTTCGGCGGCCGGTGCGGTGCGCAGAACCCGCGCCGCCTCGGACTCCTCGATACCCAGCAGGGCCACGAAGCGGTTGGCGAACTCCGCGGCCTGCTCGGCCGACGAGGACATGCCGGCGGCCGGGCTCTCCGAAATGACTTGCGAGAAAAGGCCTTCGGCGGCAGGAACGGCCAGCAGAGAGGTGACGGCGTGGGCGCCCGCGCTCTCTCCGAAGATCGTGACGTTGGCCGGGTCCCCGCCGAACACCGCGATGTTGTCCCGCACCCAGGACAGCGCCAGCACCAGATCACGCAGGAACAGGTTGGAATCGATCGGATGCGCCGCGGTACCCAGCGCCGACAGGTCCAGGCACCCCAACGCCCCCAGCCGGTAGTTCACCGACACATAGACACAGCCCTGGCGGGCCAGCTTCACCCCGTCGTAGATGGGGGTGGCCGAACTACCCAGGATGTAGGCACCGCCGTGGACGAACACCATCACCGGCAGCGGCTCGTCCGACGCGGCCTCGGGTGCGACGACATTGAGCGTCAGGCAGTCCTCGCCCATGGTCTGGTAGCGACCGATCCCGGTGAGGGTGTACTTGCGCTGCTGTGGCGCGCAGTTGGCGAATCCGTGGCAGTACCGCACGCCCCGCCACGGCTCGGCAGGCATCGGCGCGCGAAAACGCAGTGGTCCCACCGGCGGCTTGGCGTACGGGATGGAGCGCCAACGGTTCACCCCGTTGCGGGTGAACCCCTCGACGACACCGCTGGAGGTGGTGACGCGCTTGGTGTGCTCGTGCATGACCCGACGGTAGCGAACTACCGTGGTCAGCATGCGGATGGTTGTGGTTGTGGCGGCGTCGGTGCTGGTGGCGGGATGTTCGACCGGCTCGCAGGAGGCTTCCACCCCCAACGCGGACACCTCGTCACCTGCCTCGACCGCCCTGACGCCGCGCAGCAGTGCGCCGAGTTCGGTCCCCGCGGGACCGCCGCCCGCCGGGGCTCCGGTGACAGCGGTGATCTCGTGGGTGCAAGCGGGCCCGGCCGCCGATCCGGGTGGATTCCGCTCGGCCACCCGCGACGACACGGTGACCGACCTCGGTGATGATGTGGCCTTCGTCACACCATCCGGCACGACCCAGTGCCGGACCGCCGCCGACGTGTTCGACGGCGCCATGGCGTGCCTGGTGGAGCTCACCGACCCGCCGCCGCCGCCGGCCGAGGTGTACGGCCAGTGGGTGGGCAACTGGGTGGACTTCGACGGCGCCGCCGCCCAGATCGGATCCGTGCACGGCGACCCGGGTCCGTTCAGCGAGGGCACCGGCAGTGAGCTGCCCTATGGCAGCTCACTGCGGTTCGGCGACTATCAGTGCCGTACCGACCCGGTGGCCCTGTTCTGCGTCAACTTCGCCCGCCAGACCGCGCTGCAGATGTCCGACGCGGGGGTGGTGCCGTTCGGCTGCCTGCAGAACGTGACAACCCCCGCCGATGTCGGCATCCGCTACGAATGTCGTTGAGCAGCAGAATCTCTGGTTGATCAGTCCTTGGTGAAACTGGTGTCGCCGGTGACCAGCTCGGCAACCACGGGCTGACCGTTGATGGTGGTCCGCAGACCGTCGACGGTCAACGCAGGCGCCGGCGTCAGCTCGCGGGCGTTGCGCACCCGCTGACGAAACTCCTCACCCTGCAACTCGAAGACGGTCTTGTCGTCATCGCGCGGGGTGAACTGGACACCGGTCATGGTGTCGTCGGGGCGCACCACCCAGGAGGCCCGCACGCCACCGAGTTCCGCGGTGTACATCCCGGCCGGGTCGGCCACCTGCGGGGCCGTGAACGTGTAGGAGACCCCGTCCATCGTCAGGTCCCCGACCACGTTGCCACCCTCGTAGTCGGCCACCAGGGTGTCGCGGAACTTGCCGGTGATGTCCAGCGCACCGTCGTCCTGGCTGCCGAAGAACCACGCTTCGTCCTTGCTGCCGTCGCAGGCATAGGCGACCACCTTCTCGCCGCTGACGGCCACGCCGAGGGTCATCGTGCCCCCGTCGGGCATCGGCATGTCGGCGATGTAACGCGCTGTCTGCGGGAAGTCTTCGGCCGGAGCGGCCGCCGCCGAGGTGGCGGTGGTGGAGGATTCCGCCTCGGTGGCGGGACCCGACGAGCTGCCGCCGGAGCAGGCCGGCAGCGAGCCCAGCGCGATCAGGGCGCCGGTGCTGATCATCAGGGTGCGGAACGGTTTTCTCATGCTGACCAGCATGGCGTTCGACCGGCGCCGTTACATGGAGAGAGTGTGGAGATTGGCTGGAGATCTCACGGTCTCAAGAACGCAGCGACCTCGTTGCGGAACACCGCCCACGCCGGCTCGGCACCGGTCAGCAGATGGTTCTTGCTGTCCAGCGTCACCAGGTGCGCGTCCGGAATCAGCGCCGCGAGTTCCTGACCCGATTCCATCGGCACGCGGTGATCCTCACGTGAATGCAGGATCAGCGTGGGACACTGCACTTCCCGAGCGAGGTCGCGCACGTCGATCCTGGCGAACTCCTCCAGGAAACGGACGGCGTTCTCGCCGGAGGTGGTCCGACGCTGCAGCTGGTCGAAGGCCGCCCAGTCCGCGCGGGTCCCGTCGGGCAGGAACTGTGCCGCGAACACCTGCCGGAAGGCCGGATCATCGCGGCCCCACCCCACCCGGGCAAGGTCGAGATCCAGTGCCGCGGCGCGTTTTTCCTGATCACCCACCGCACGCACCGCTCGCCCGCGGGCATAGGCGCCGCACAGCACCAGTTTGCTCACCCGCTCAGGATGCCGAGCCGCGTAGGCCACCGCGACCGCCCCGCCCTGTGACACGCCCAGAAGCGGGAACCGTTCCAGACCAAGGGCTCCGACCACCGATTCCAGGTCGGCCACCCAGTCGTCGAAGGTGAATTCCCCGGCCTCCCAATCGGAGAGTCCGCAGCCTCGCTCGTCGTAGCGGATGAAGGTGTGCCCCTGGGCCAGATCGCGGACCCAGTGACTCCACACCGGGCTCTCGATGTCGTAGCCGAGATGGGTCATCCAGTTGGCGGCGCGTATCAGCGGCGGGCCGTCACCGGCGACGGCGTAGGCCAGCCGAATTCCGTCCGCGGCACGGGTGAACGCGATGCTCTGGCGCGGCAGCGGCGCCTGGGGCGGCTCGTCGGTCACCGACGCATCGCCGACCACGGTGCCGACGAACTGATACCCGCGGCCGCGCACCGTGCGGATGTAGCTCTGCGCTTCCCCGTCGTCCCCGAGCGCCCGACGGGCGGCCTTGATCCGGCTGGTCAGTGCGGCTTCACCGACGAACCGTCCGCCCCAGACACTGTCGAAGAGTTCCTCCTTGCTCACCAGCCGATGCCGGTTGGCCACCAACTGGGTCAACACGTCGAACACCTGTGGTTCGATCCGGATCACCGCACTGTTGCCGCGCAGTTCGTACTGCGCGGTGTCGAGTTCGAATTCGTCGAACCGCCACACCACACCCGCGGACTCGGGTCCGCCGACCGGGCCGGCGGACATCTGATGAGTATTCACGCTCTTGCAAACGGATAGGTCACCCTTACCCATTCCTCCCAGGGTGTGTCAGCGCCACCCATCGGCGGCTTTGGCCGCCCGCACCAGCGCGTCGCACAAGTGTCGCAACTCCTCGCCGTCTGCGCCCTCGTCGACGGCGGTGGCCACGTCTTCGGCGGCACAGCGCACCTGGAACACCCGGTCGGACAATTGTGCGGCCTCGTCGGCCGAGAGCACCACGGCATCCTCCGGTACCGAGGAGCCCTTCACCATCGCCCGCTGCTCGTAGGCCCGCTGGCGGCACGACTGCCTGCAGTACTGCCGCCGCCGGCCCAGCCCGGCGTCGGGCACCTCGCGGCCACACCACCGGCACGGCTGCTGGCGCGTTCTGCGGGTCACGAAGCAGAACTGTAGACGTGCGTGGGCGCCGGGCCGCGGATCCTGAGGGTATTCTGAATAGTCGCGTCGCCACGTCGGGAACCGCTGCGGGCGCCGCTGCGTTGATAGACGCGGAACATCTGTGCTTGAAGGAGTTGACGACGATGGCTGATCGTGTCCTGCGAGGTAGTCGCCTCGGAGCTGTGAGCTACGAGACCGACCGCAACCATGACCTGGCGCCGCGTCAGGTAGCGCGGTACCGCACCGACAACGGCGAGATCTTCGACGTGCCCTTCGCCGACGACGCCGAGATTCCCGGGACGTGGCCGTGCAAGAACGGCATGGAGGGCACCCTCATCGACGGCGACGTGCCGGAGCCGAAGAAGGTCAAGCCCCCGCGCACCCACTGGGACATGCTGCTGGAGCGCCGTTCGGTCGAGGAACTCGAGGAGCTGCTCAAGGAGCGCCTCGACATCATCAAGACCAAGCGGCGCGGCTGATCACCTGGTGACGCCCCGGGCCCGGTCGAGGCGCCCGTTCAACCCCCACTGAGCGACCTTGACCAGGGCCTCGCGGATGTTCGATCCACTCATCTTCGACACCCCGAGCTCCCGCTCGGTGAACGTGATGGGCACTTCGACCACCCGGAAGCCGCTGTTGATGGCACGCCAGGTCAGGTCGATCTGGAAGCAGTAACCCTTCGAGTCCACCGCGGCCAGGTCGATCTTCTCGAGCACCTCGCGCCGGTAGGCGCGGTAGCCGGCAGTGATGTCGTGGATGTCGACGCCCAGCAGGATCCTCGAGTATCCGTTGGCGGTGCGGGACAGCACCAGCCGGCGGGTGGGCCAGTTGCGCACGGTGCCGCCCGGCACATAGCGCGAGCCGATCGCCAGATCCGCGCCGGCATCGACGGCGTCCAGCAGCCGGTGCAGCTGCTCGGGGGCGTGGCTGCCGTCGGCGTCCATCTCCACCAGCACCGTGTACTGGCGGTTGAGACCCCAGGCGAAGCCCGCGAGATAGGCCGCACCGAGGCCGTCCTTGGCGGTGCGGTGCATGACGTGCAGCCGGTCCGGATCGGCCAGTGCGAGTTCGTCGGCCAACTTGCCGGTGCCGTCGGGGCTGCCGTCGTCGACGACGAGCACGTGCACGTCCGGCAGGGCAGCATGGATACGTCCCACGATCAGCGGGAGGTTCTCCAGCTCGTTGTAGGTGGGCACGATCACCAAGGTGCGCTGACTGGGTCGTTCCCCAGGCAGGGACGAACCTGAGCCGATGGTCATGAAGCTCCTCGGGTTTCCAACTCGGAGGCGCCCTGCGTCGGGCGCAATAACCCTCTATTGTGCCGCACTCTGCGCCATGCTCCTGCCAGGATTGCTCCCACACCGAGCGCCACCAGCGCGTATTGCACCAGCGGACCCCACCGGGTGGCGGGCGTGAGGTCGGTGCGCAACCGGATGGCCATGGTGAGCGTGCCCGGCTGGAACCATTCGGTGCGGGCCAGTTCGCGGCCATCCGGCGCGATGATCGCCGAGATGCCGGTGGTGGCGGCCACCACGACGTAGCGGTTGTGCTCCACCGCCCTGGCCCTCGAGAACGCCAGTTGCTGCTCGCTCATGGTCTGGTCGAAGGTGGCGTTGTTGGTGGGCACGGCCAGCACCTGAGCACCGGAGAGCACCGCCTCGCGGGCAGCGCGGTCGAAGATCACCTCCCAGCACGTGGTGATGCCGACGGGGACGCCGGCGGCCTGCACCACCCCGTTGCCCTCGCCGGGCACGAAGTAGCCGGCGCGGTCGGCGTAGGACGACAGTTTGGCGAAGAAGCTGCGCCAGGGCAGGTACTCACCGAACGGCTGGATGATCTTCTTGTCGTGCCGCTCCCCCGGGCCGTTCACCGGGTCCCAGACGATGACGGTGTTCAGCGCGGCCGGGTTGTCCCGGGTGCTGCCGGGCTTGGTCACCACCGACCCGACCAGGATGGGGGCGCCGATGGCCTCGGCCGCCAGCGAGATCTGTTCACCGGCGTCGGCGTTGGCCAACGGATCGATATCCGAGGAGTTCTCCGGCCAGACCACGAATTGCGGTTGCGGCGCCCGGCCGGCCCGCACCTCCTGGGCCAGCCGCATCGTCTCCCTGACGTGGTTGTCCAGGACCGCGCGACGCTGGGCGTTGAAGTCCAGCCCCAGTCGCGGCACATTGCCCTGGATGGCGGCCACGGTCACCGCCGGGTCCGCGTCGGAACCGGCGCCGGACTGCCGCACGCCGGGGTGCACCACCGCGATGGCCAACAGCGCCGCCGCGATGCACAGTCCGGGCAGCACCACCGCGGGTGGCCGGTCCTTGGCCGACTGGCGCCACCAGCTGAGGATCTCCAGGCCGATGGCGACCAGGCAGGCAGCGACGACCGCCACCACGAACGACACCAGCGGCACCCCGCCGAGTCTGGTCAGCGGCAGCAGCGGGCCGTTGGTCTGACTGAAACCGAGTACCCCCCAGGGAAATCCACCGAACGGGATGACGGATTTCAGCCACTCGGCCACCATCCACACTGCCGCGATCCACACCGGCCAGCCGGGCAGGTCCCGCACCCAGATGGCCAGCCAGCCGAACAGGGCCGGGAACAGTGCACACATCAGCGACAGCGCCACCCAGGGCACCGCCCCCACCAGGCCGCTGATCCACGGCAGCAACGGCAGGTAGAACGCGGCGCCGCACAGCGCGCCATATCCCAGTCCGCCGGCCGCGGTGGTGGCCGGGTCCTTGAGCACCACCACCAGCAGCGCGAGCCCGACGATCGCGGCCCACCACCAGCCCAGCGGCGGGAAACTCGCACACAACGCCAGCCCGGCGACGATGGCCAGGCTGAGCCGGATCGCGCGGGGCACCAGCCAGCCCGACACCCTAGACACCGAGGCCGCCGAACAGCACCCGGCCGCGGTGGACGGTCTGCACACAGCGCGGCGAGCGCTCGGTCAGCGCCGGCAGGGCGGGCACGCGGGAGCGCGGATCGGTGGACCACCGGGCCACCGAGTCGGCCGGGGCGGCCACCTCGAGGTCGCCGGCGTCCCAGACCGCGTACGACGCGGGTGCCCCGGCGACCAGGGTGCCGGTGACACCGTCGTGTACCCCGCCCGCCCGCCAGCCACCGCGGGTGGCCGCCGAGAACGCCGACCGGGCCGACACCGCCGCGCCCGGGGTGTGGTGCTCGATCGCCGCACGCACGGTGGCCCACGGGTCCAACCCGGTCACCGGGCTGTCGGAGCCGAACGCCAGCGGTACCCCCGCCGCGGCCAGTTGCGCCAGCGGGTTGAGGCCCAGCGCGCGCTCGCGGCCCAGTCGCTGGGCGTACATCCCGTCCGCCCCGCCCCAGAGGGCGTCGAAGTTGGGTTGCACGCTGGCGATGACACCCCAGGCGCCGAGTTTGGCGGCCTGCTCGCCGGTGACCATCTCGAGATGCTCGAGGCGGTGCCCGCACCGCGCGACGGCGGGCACCCCCAGGGCGTCGACGACCCTCTGCAACGCGTCCACCACGAGGGCAACCGCGGCGTTACCGATGACGTGGAAGCCGGCGGTGATGCCGGCTTCGGTGCACACCCGCAGGTGGGCCTCAACGGCGTCGGTGTCGAGATAACACCGCCCGCAGTGGTCGGCGTCGGCGTAGGGCGCCGAGAGGTAGGCCGTGCGCGAGCCCAGGGCGCCGTCGATGAACAGGTCTCCGGCCAGGCCTCGAAAGCCGTTGTGTGCCATCAGCTCCCGCGCCTGGTCGACCGAGCTGACGGCCTCACCCCAGTACCCCAGCACGTCGACGGTGTGGTCGGTGGCATGCAGGGCGAGCCAGTCGTCGAGGCCACCGATCTGCGGGCCTGCGCACTCGTGCACGGCGACCACACCGGCGGCGGCGAAGGCGTCCAGTGCAGCGGTGCGGGCGTCGCGCTGCTGGGTATCGCTGAGCAGGGTGCGCGCCCGGGTACGGACGGCGTGGTGGGCGTCGGCGCGCAGCGGCCCGGTGGGGTCGTAGCCGTCGGCGGCACTGAGCTCGGGCAGCTGGGCGCGCAGCGCGGTGGACGCCAGCGCGGAGTGCACATCGACCCGGGAGAGGTAGGCCGGCCGGGCGCCCACCGCGGCGTCCACGTCGGCGGTGCTCGGCGGGGCCGGCCAGGCAGAGTCGTCCCAGCCGTGGCCCCAGACCATACCGTCCGGGTGGGCGGCGGCGTAGGCGGCCAGCAGCGCCAGGCAGTGCTCGGCAGAGGTGGCGGCGCGCAGATCGAGGCCGGTGAGCAGCAGCCCGGTGGAGGTCACGTGCACATGGCTGTCGACGAAGGCCGGGGCGACGAAGGCTCCGGCCAGGTCCACGACGTCGGCGTCCGGGAACTGCTCGCGGGCGACAGCGTCACTGCCGAGCCAGGCGATGGTGTCACCGCGGACCGCGAGTGCGGTGGCGTCGGGATGGGTGGGGCTGTGGATGCGCCCGTTGAGCAGCAACTGCGTCACGCGGACACGCTACCTAGTCGGGCTTGGCCTCCAGGGGGCGGTCAACCGGGACGTCATCATGAACATCGACAACCTCGCCGTCGATGTACTGCCCGCGCCCGCGGGGTGGCACCCCGCCGCCCAGGTTGACGACGGTGACGCGGCGGGACAGCCCCTTGGCGGCCACCAGCCCGGCCAGCGGGCGCATGGCGGCCCGGGTGGGCGGAGCCAGCATCAGCAGGCCCACCACGGTGGTGACCAGGCCGGGGACGAACACCAGCACCGAACCCAGCGCCACCAGGGCACTGTCGGTGACGGCACCGTGGGGGTCCTTCATGCCTTGCTGCAGTTTGACGAGCTGACGGCGTGCCTGTGAGCCGGCCAGCAGCAGACCCAGCACGAAGGTGCCGATCAGCGCGATGAGGGTCCAGCCGAAACCGATGGTCGCCGTCAACGCGACGATGACCGCCATTTCGACCAGGACGTACAGCAGGAAGAACCGCTTCACCATGCCCGGATCAACGAACGGCTGCGGTCAGGGGTTCCCCGCCGGGACCGGCGCCGCTTCCACCTCGATGGCGCTGTGCACCTTGTCGATGCCGCCGCGCACCAGCGCCTGCGGGATCCACCACCAGCTGTGCCACCAGTATCGGCGGGTGACCAGGTTGAACACCCGCCGCGCCTCGGACTTCGGCAGGTTGCGCGCGACGGCCTCCATCGGCTCGCCCTTGGGTCTGCCGAGTACGCCGCACTTCTGGATGGTGACCCGCGGGGTGTTGTTGATCCGCTTGGTCTTCCACGACCCGTCGTCGGTGATGATCAGCAGCTTGTCCCCCTGCGGAACCCCCCACACGGCGGTGGGCTTGGGCCTGCCGTCCTTCGTGAACGTCGTCAGCAGCAGGTACTTGGCCTGGGCGATGTCCGCGAAGGTGTCACGCCTGGGGTTGTCCGCCATCGGGTACCGCCTTGATCTCGAGTCCCACGTTGTTCTTCATCCCGCCGCGCAGCTTGGAGAAGAAGTTGAACGTCTTGCCCAGCAGTCCATACCTCTTTCCGATGGCGTCGTAAACCTCGGCGGTGCGGGACGGATCGAGAATGGCGGCGACGGCCTCGACGGGTTCGCTCTTCGGGTTGCCCCGGCGGTCGCAGACGGCGATGGTGACCCGCGCGGTGTTGCGGATGCGCTTGACCTTCCAGGACTTGGCCTGGGTGATCACCAGCAGGCCGTCACCCGAGGGTGCGGCCCAGATGGCGGTGGGCTTGGGCCTGCCGTCCTTCGTGAACGTGGTCAGCAGGATGTACTCGGCTTTGGCGACGTCGGCGAAGGTCGGCATAGACCGAATCTAGCCTTCCAGCTCGCCCTCGGTCTCCAGGAGTACCTGGCGCAACCCGTCGAGAGTCTGCGGATCCGGTTCGGCCCACATCCCGCGTTCGACGGCTTCGAGCAGCCGCTCGGCCATCCCGTGCAGCGCCCAGGGATTGGACTCGTCCATGAACTTCCGGTTCTCGGGGTCCAGCACGTAGCTCTCGGTGAGCTGCTCGTACATCCAGTCCGACATGACGTGCGCGGTGGCGTCATAGCCGAACAGGTAGTCGACGGTGGCCGCCATCTCGAAGGCACCCTTGTAGCCGTGCCGGCGCATCGCCGACATCCAGCGCGGGTTGACCACCCGGGCGCGGAACACCCGGGTGGTCTCCTCGCTCAGGGTGCGGGTGCGCACCGCGTCGGGTCGGGTGTTGTCGCCGATGTAGGCCGCCGGAGCCGTGCCGGTGAGTGCCCGCACCGTGGCGACCATGCCGCCGTGGTACTGGAAGTAGTCGTCGGAGTCGGCGATGTCGTGCTCACGGGTGTCGGTGTTCTTGGCGGCCACCGCGATCCGCCGGTACGCGCGGTTCATGTCCTCGGTGGCTTCCGCGCCGTCGAGACCCCGGCCGTAGGCGAAACCACCCCAGGCGGTGTACACCTGGGCCAAGTCGTTGTCGTCGCGCCAGTTGCGGCTGTCGATCAGCTGCAGCAGCCCGGCCCCGTAGGTGCCCGGTTTGGAGCCGAAAATGCGTGTGGTGGCGCGCCTCTGGTCACCGTGTTCGTCGAGGTCCGCGGCCGAGTGCGCCCGGATGTAGTTGTCCTCGCCCGGCTCATCGAGCCCGGCGACCAGCTGCACGGCGTCGTCGAGCATGGTGACCACGTGCGGGAACGCGTCGCGGAAGAAGCCGGAGATGCGGACGGTGACGTCGATGCGGGGGCGGCCGAGTTCGTCGAGAGCGATCGGTTCCACGTTGACCACGCGCCGGGAGGCGTCGTCCCAGATGGGGCGGACCCCGAGGAGCGCCAGCACCTCGGCGATGTCGTCGCCGGAGGTGCGCATGGCCGAGGTCCCCCACACCGACAGCCCCACCGACTGCGGCCAGGACCCGTAGTCGGCGCGGTAGCGCTCCAGCAGTGAATCCGCCATCGCCACACCGGTTTCCCAGGCCAGCTTGGACGGGACCGCCTTGGGGTCGACGGAGTAGAAGTTGCGCCCGGTGGGCAGCACGTTGACCAGACCCCGCAGCGGCGACCCGGACGGCCCGGCCGCGATGAAGCGGCCCTCGAGTGCCCGCAGCACCTGGTCGATTTCGTGTGCGGTGCCGGCCAGCCGCGGCACCACCTCGGTGGCCGCGAACCGCAGCACCGTCGCGACCTCGGTGTTGTCGGTGTCGATGGCCGCAGGATCCCAGCCCGCCGCCTGCAGGTCGGCCACGAGCTGCCGCGCCCGGGCCTCGGCCTCGTCGACGCTCACCCGCTGCTCGGAGCCATCTTCCTTCAGGCCCAACGCTTCTCGCAGCCCCGGCACCGACTGCTCGCCGCCGAACAGCTGCCGGGCCCGCAGGATCGCCAGTACCAGGTCGAGTTCGCCGTCGCCGGTGGGCTTGTCGCCGAGGATGTGCAGGCCGTCGCGGATCTGCACGTCCTTGATCTCGCACAGCCAGCCGTCGACGTGCAGCAGCATGTCGTCGAAGACGTCCTCGTCGGGGCGGTCTTCGAGGCCCAGATCATGGTCCATCTTGGCCGCGCGCATCAATGTCCAGATCTGCTGACGGATGGCGGGCAGCTTGCCGGGATCCAGCGCGGAGATGTTGGCGTGCTCGTCGAGAAGCTGTTCCAGTCGGGCGATGTCGCCATAGGTCTCGGCGCGGGCCATTGGCGGGATCAGGTGGTCCACCAGCACCGCGTGTGCCCGCCGTTTGGCCTGGGTGCCCTCCCCCGGGTCGTTGACCAGGAACGGGTAGACCAGCGGCAGGTCACCGAGAGCGGCGTCGGTGCCGCAGCTCGCGGACATGCCGAGGGTTTTGCCGGGCAACCACTCCAGGTTGCCGTGCTTGCCCAGGTGTACCACCGCGTCGGCGTGGAACGAGTTGGAGAAGCTGTTGTCCAGCCAGCGGTAGGCAGCCAGATAGTGATGACTCGGCGGCAGGTCGGGGTCGTGGTAGATGGCCACCGGGTTCTCCCCGAAGCCCCGCGGCGGCTGCACCACGATGACGATGTTGCCGGATTGCATTGCGGCGATGACGATCTCACCGTCCGGATCCTGGCTACGGTCCACGAAGAGGTTGCCCGGCGGCGGGCCCCAGTGCTCGACGATCGCGTCGGCGAAGTCCTGCGGCAGCGTGGCAAACCACCGCCGGTAATCAGCGGCGGACACCCGGATCGGGTTGCCGGCCAACTGTTCTTCGGTCAGCCAGTCCGGGTCCTGCCCGCCGCGTTCGATCAGCGCGTGGATCAGGGCGTCGCCGTCCTGCGCCTCGACCCCCGGGACGTCACCGATCACGTATCCGGCGTCGCGCATGGCCCGCAGCACGGCCACGGCGCTGGCCGGGGTGTCCAGGCCGACGGCGTTGCCGATGCGGGCGTGCTTGGTGGGGTAGGCCGAGAAGACCAGGGCCACCTTCTTCTCGGCGTTCGGAATATGGCGCAGCCGTGCGTGCTTGACCGCCAGGCCCGCCACCCGGGCGCAGCGTTCCGCGTCGGCGACATACGCGATCAGACCTTCGTCGTCGAACTCCTTGAACGAGAACGGCACCGTGATGATGCGGCCGTCGAACTCGGGCACCGCCACCTGGGTGGCGACATCCAGCGGGGACAGGCCGTCGTCGTTGGCGTCCCAGGTGGCGCGCGGGCTGGTCAGGCACAGCCCCTGCAATATCGGAACATCCAGTGCGGCAAGGTGTTCGACATTCCAGGCGTCATCGTCACCGCCGGCACCCACCGTCGCGGGCTTGGCGCCGCCGGCCGCGAGCACCGTCACCACCATGGCGTCGGCGGTCTTCAGCGTCTCGAGCAGTTCCGGGGGCGCGCTGCGCAGCGACGCACAGTACAGCGGCAGCGGCCGGGCGCCGGCGGCGTTGATGGCATCACACAACGCCGCGATGTAGGAAGTGTTGCCCGCCAGATGCTGCGCGCGGTAGTAGAGCACCGCGATGGTGGGCCCGTCGTTCACGCTGTCCGGGCGCTCGAGGCGACCCCATTCCGGGACACTGACCGGCGGGTTGAAGCCGAAACCGGTCATCAGCACGGTGTCGGCCAGGAACGCGTAGAGGTTCGCCAGGTTCTCGGTGCCGCCCTGGGCCAGGTAGGCGTGGGTTTGCAGCGCAATGCCCGCGGGCACCGTGGAGCGCTCCATCAGGTCGGCGTCGGGCGCCTGCTCTCCGCTGATCACCACGGTCGGCACGCCGCTGGCCAGCACGGTGTCGATGCCGTCCTGCCAGGCCCGGTAGCCGCCCAGGATGCGCACGATCACCAGATCCACCCCGTCGAGCAGCTCCGGCAGGTCCGCCTCGGGCACGCGGGAGGGGTTGGCCCAGCGGAACCCGGCGCCACTGGCCCGCGCGGTGATCAGGTCGGTGTCGGACGTCGAGAGCAGCAGCACAGTCGGTTCTGGCACAAACCATTGGTACAGCACGCACAGCGGCCGTCGCGACCTACGGTGGTCTATGTGGGCACCACGTTCGTGACCGGCACCCCGCACTCGTCACTGCGGGGTGTGGTGCTGCGGTACGAGGGGTTCACCGATCGCAGCGGACGACCTATGACGTTCCGGGAGCTGCCCTGCAGTTATGTCCCGATCATCATCGATCTGGCCACCGGCTGGACGGTGACCCATGTCGACCGTCCCGCAGTGCGGCTGGGCTCGTTCATCGCCGGCGTCACCGACTCCCCGGTGCTGGTCCACCACGGCGGCAGTGCGGATTGCCTACAGGTGGATCTGACCCCGCTGGGAGCCCGGCGGCTGTTCGGGATCCCGATGCACGAGCTGGCCAACCAGACGGTGTCGATCGAGGACGTACTGGGTGTTTCCGGTGGCCGTCTGGTGCAGCAGGTGGGTGAGGCCGCGGACTGGCCGGAGCGTTTCGGGCTGGTGGACGCAGCGCTGCAGGCCCGGCTGGCGGACTCCGACGACGTGGATCCGGCGGTGTCGTGGTCGCTGGAGCGCATCACGTCGGCCCGGATCGGTGATCTGGCGGCCGAGTTGGGGTGGAGCCATCGCCGCCTGATCACCCGCTATCGCGAGGCGGTGGGGCTGCCGCCGAAGACGGTGGCCCGCATCGTCCGGTTCGAAGCGCTGACGGCCCGCCTAGGTGCGGGGCCGGTGGACTGGGCCGTCCTGGCCGCTGACTGCGGGTTCTTCGACCAGGCGCACCTCGCCCGCGAGGTGCGCAGCCTGACCGGGCAGACGCCCACCGAGCTGCTGGTCAATTTTGTACAAGACGCGCCTGTGAGCTCGGCCTAGCGTGGCCGGCATGGAACTCAACGGCGCTGTCCCGATCGTCCCCTACGTCGACCCGCGTGCGGCCATCAGTTGGCTGGAGAAGGCGTTCGACGCCACGCCCACTCTGGTGGTACCGCCGGAGCCCGATCAACCCCTGGCGCACGCAGAGGTCGCGGTGGGCACCGGAGTGGTCATGATCGACGACGCCGAGCGCACCGACAGTCCGTTCGCCCTGCCCGGGCCGGTGGTGCTGTACGTGGTGGTCGACGATCCAGATCTCCTGCACGCCCGCGCCGAGGCCGCCGGAGCCGAGATCATCATGCCGCTGACCGATCAGGACTACGGCTCGCGTGAGTTCGCCGCCCGCGATCCGCACGGCAACGTCTGGAGCTTCGGGACGTATCGGCCCAGTTCAGCGGGGTGATCGCATCTTGTCGGTGGGTGGTGGCACAATCGAATGTATGTTCGATACGCTTCCGGATCCGGCGACCTACGGGGAGTTGACCCCCAAGGAGCTGGTCTCTGCCATCCGGGAGTACCACCAGGCTGAGGCGCAGATGACGGCCCGCAAACTGGCCTGCATCGCCCACCTGGTGGCCCTGCGCGAAGCCGAAGCCGCCGACGAGGAGAAGCTGTGGGTCTATGACCCCTGGGCCGGCGCCCGAGATGAAGTTGCCGCCGCCCTGGCGTTGAGCCCGCGGCGGGCCTCCGGGCAGCTGCGCCTGGCCGAAGCCCTCGCCGTGCGGCTCCCGAAGGTCGCCGCCCTCTTGGATGCCGGGGTGATCAACGCCCGCGTCGCCGCCAGCATCGTCTACCGCACCGCCCTGGTCACCCCCGCCGCCCAACCCGTCATCGACGCCGAAATCGCCGCCCGCGCCGGCAGCTACACCACCGCATCCGATACCGACGTCGAACTGGCCGTCGACGCCATCATCGACGAACACGACCCCGACGCCGTACGCCGCTACCGCGACGCCACCCACGACCTCGACGTGCAGTTCGGTAAACCCGACGACGTCACCGGCACCGCCTCGGTGTTCGGGCGGATCCTGGCCACCGACGCCGAGGTGGCTGCCCGGGTGTTGAATGCCATGGCCGACACCGTCTGCCGCGACGACCCCCGCAGCCGAGGGGAACTTCGCCACGCCGGATTCGGGGCAGTGTTCCGCGGCCACGACCGCCTGGTGTGCCAATGCGGGCGCCCCGACTGTGTTGCCGCGTCGATCCCATCGAAGGTGACGTCGATCGTGGTGCACATCCTCGCCGAAGCCGGCACCCTCGATGCCGCCCTGGCCGAAGTCGCCGCCGCCCAACACTTCCACCGCAACAGCGACCCGGCCGCACCGACGGTCGACCTCGACGCCATCGCCCGCGACGTCGACGCCGCCGCAGCTGCCCGCCCAGCCGAGCCCGTAACACGGTGGCCCTGGGACAGCCCCACCAACGGCGACGGCAACGGCAACGGCGACAGCCACGACACCCCGCCGCCACCCGAGACGGGATACGACGTCTACCTCACCCCACCTGTCGACAACAGCGATGACGGGGACAACGACGGCGAGGCTCCCCCGTGGGCCGCACCCGGACCCGGCACACCACCACCCCCGCCACCGGATCACCCCGACACCGGCACCGCCGCCACCCCCACCACCGACGATCGTGCGGATTCACCCGCCCCGGACATCCACGGCGAGGCATCAGACTCAGCTACCCCTGACACCCCCAACAGCGAAGCCCCTGCCGCTCAAACCTGCCCACCGGCAGTCAGCACCGGCGGCCACATCATCCCCACCCTGCTGCTCGCCGAACTCATCCGCACCGGCGCCACCATCCAACCCCTACCCCCACCCGCAGCGGACCCCGAACCGCACTACCAGTTCTCCGACCAACTACGCCGCTTCATCACACTGCGCGACCTACGCTGCAGCTTCCCCGGCTGCACCCGCACCGCCGAAAAACTCGACATCGACCACACCATCGCCCACGCCGACCACGGCCACACCCACCCCTCCAACGGCAAACTCCTCTGCCGCGAACACCACCTCGCCAAAACCTTCCCCACCACCGCCGGACAGTGGACCGACGAACAACTCCCCAACGGCGACATCTACTGGACCGCCCCCACCGGCCACTCCTACCTCACCGAACCCCGCAGCAGAACCCTGCTCCCCCACGCCAACCTCACCACCAGCACCACGCCCTTCATCCACCCCAACACACGACGCCGCACCACCACACCCACCACCCCCATGCCCACCCGACAACGCACCCGCGCCAATGACCGCGCCCAACGCATCACCACCGAACGCGAACACAACGCACTACTCCGCGCCCTCGATACCGGCCCACCTACGCGGTCGCCGTTCCGATGACCGGGTAATTGGAATCTGCGGTAGCCAAACGCTGTCCAACGTCAGGGCAACTGGGCAGCATCGGCGCATGTCTCTGCACATAACAAAACTCGGCGCCCACATCGGCGCGCAGATCGATGGCGTCACCCTCTCCGGCGAGCTGGACAGCGCGACCGCAGCGCAGATCAATGCGGCGCTGCTGGAGCACAAGGTGATCTTCTTCCGCGACCAGCACCACCTCGACGACCACAGCCAGTTGGCGTTCGCGCAGCTGCTCGGCACGCCGACCATCGCGCACCCCACCGTCACCTCGCGGGGCCACCAAGTGCTGCCGATCGATTCGCGCTACGACAAGGCCAACAGCTGGCACACCGACGTGACGTTCGTGGACCGCATCCCCAAGGCGTCGCTGCTGCGGGCGGTCACCCTGCCGGAGTACGGCGGCACCACCACCTGGGCCAACACGGAAACCGCCTACAACCAGCTGCCGGAGCCGCTCCAGGCGCTGGCCGACACACTGTGGGCGGTACACACCAACATCTACGACTACGTGGACGCGGCCGCCTCGGACACCACCCGCAAGTACCGCGACGAGTTCGAATCCGCCTACTTCGAGACCGAACACCCGGTGGTGCGCGTACATCCGGAGACCGGTCGCCGGGTGCTGGTGCTCGGGCATTTCGTCAAACGGTTCGTCGGCCTGGCGCCGGCGGAGTCGCGGGCGCTGTTCGACCTGTTCCAGGCCCGGATCACCAGGCTGGAGAACACGGTGCGGTGGAACTGGCGCCTCGGCGACCTCGCGATCTGGGACAACCGTGCCACTCAGCACTATGCCGTGTCCGACTACGACGACCAGTACCGCCGGCTCAACCGCATCACGTTGTCGGGGGACGTGCCGGTCGACATCCACGGACAGTCCAGCCGCGTCATCGCCGGGGACGCCTCGCACTACTCGCCGATCCTGCAGGCGGTCCCGGCCTGAGTACGGTGGACGGGTGGTCCGCGAACGTGACCAGGACGCCTGTCCCGGCGCCCTGCAGGTCCACCAGGCTGCCGACGGTGCCCTGGTGCGGGTCCGCCTGCCCGGCGGCCTGCTGCGCGCCGACCAGCTGGAGGCCCTCGCGCACACCGCGGCCGAACACGGCTCGGGGACGCTGGAGCTGACTTCACGCGGGTCCGTCCAGCTGCGCGGCATCACCGACCCGGCGGCGGTGGCCGATGCCATAGCCGGTGCCGGTCTGCTGCCCTCGCCCACCCATGAGCGGGCGCGCAACATCGTCTCCTCCCCGCTGTCGGGCCGCGTCGGCGGCATGGTCGACGTCCGCGACTGGATCTCCGAACTCGACGCCGCCGTGTGCGCCGATCCGGTACTGGCCGGGCTGCCCGGACGGTTCTGGTTCGGCCTCGACGACGGCCGCGGCGACGTCTCCGGCCTGCGGGCCGACGTCGGGGTCCACGCTGTGGATTCCGACACGGTGGCGCTGCTGTTCGCCGGGGTCGACACCGGGGTGCGGCTGGACCTCGACGACGTGATCGCGACACTACTTGCGGTGGCACGCCGCTTCGTGGCGGTACGTGACAAGAACTGGCGCATCACCGAATTGGACGATCCCCGTGTGCTGCTGGGCGATCTGGCACCCAGCGCCGAACCGGGCCGCAGCTGGCCGCCGAGCACCCGCGGTCCCATCGGGTGGCTCCCGCAAGACGACGGGCGCATCGCGTTGGGCGCCGGAGTACAACTCGGGGTGCTGCCGTCGCGCACCGCGGAATACCTGGCCGCCATCGGTGCCCCGATCGTGGTCACGCCATGGCGGTCGGTGCTGGTGTGTGACCTCTCCGAGGAGATCGCCGACGTCTCCCTGCGCGTGTTGGCACCGCAGGGGCTGATCTTCGACGAGAACTCGCCGTGGCTGGACATCAGCGCCTGTGTGGGTAGCCCGGGCTGCGAGAAATCGGCCGCCGATGTCCGCGCCGACGCGGCCGCGGCCGCCGAAACCGGCGAACACCTGCACCAACACCGGCACTTCGTGGGCTGCGACCGGGCCTGCGGGAGCCCGCAGACCGGCGAGGTTCTCGTGGCGACCGGAGACGGATACCGGACGCGAAACGCGCACGCTTAGGGTGATCGGGTGCTCGACTACATCCGCGATGCCGCCGAGATCTACCGGCAGTCGTTCGCGACCATCCGCGCCGAGGCGGATCTGGACCGGTTCCCCACCGATGTGTCCCGGGTCGTGGTTCGACTGATCCACACCTGCGGACAGGTCGACGTGGCCGACCACGTGGCCTACACCGACGACGTGGTGACACGAGCGCACCGGGCGCTGGCAGCAGGCGCTCCCATTCTGTGCGACTCGTCCATGGTCGCGGCCGGCATCACTGCCGCACGGTTGCCCGCCGCCAACGAGGTGGTGTCGCTGGTGGCCGACCCCCGGGCCCCGGAAGTTGCTGCGCGCACCGGCAATACCCGCTCGGCGGCCGGCGTCGAACTGTGGGCCGACCGCCTCGACGGCGCCGTGGTCGCTATCGGCAACGCGCCGACGGCGTTGTTTCGCCTACTGGAACTCGTTGACGACGGCGTCCCGCCGCCGGCTGCGGTGCTGGGCGGTCCGGTGGGATTCGTCGGCTCCGCGCAGTCCAAGCAGGAGTTGATCGACCGTCCGCGGGGCATGGCGTACCTCATGGTGACGGGTCGGCGCGGGGGCAGTGCCATGGCGGCGGCGGCGGTCAATGCGATTGCGAGTGAGCGCGAATGACGGGCAGGCTCTACGGGGTGGGGCTGGGCCCCGGTGATCCGGAACTGGTGACCGTCAAGGCCGCCCGGGTCATCGGTGCAGCCGACGTGGTGGCGTATCACTCGGCGCGCCACGGCCGCAGCATCGCCCGCGGGATCGCGCAGCAGTACCTGCGGGCCGGGCAGCTCGAGGAACACCTGGTGTACCCGGTGACCACCGAGGTGGCCGATCACCCAGGCGGTTACAGCGGCGCCATGGAGGACTTCTACCGCGAGTCGGCCGAGCGCATCGCCGCGCACCTGGAAGCCGGGCGCGATGTCGCCCTGCTGGCCGAAGGCGACCCGTTGTTCTACAGCTCGTACATGCACATGCACACGCGGCTGACCCAGCGGTTCGGCGCGGTGATCATCCCGGGTGTGACGTCGGTGAGTGCGGCGTCTGCGGCGATCGGCACCCCGCTGGTGCAGGGCGAGGAAGTGCTGTCGATCCTGCCGGGCACCTTGCCCGTCGATGAGTTGACCCGGCGGCTCGCCGACGCCGACGCAGCCGTGGTGATGAAGCTGGGGCGGACGTATCCCCGTGTGCTGGAAGCACTGTCGGCCGCGGGCCGGTTACAGGACACGTTCTACGTGGAGCGCGCGAGCACCGACGGGCAGCGGGTGCTGCCCGCCGAGGACGTCGACGGGTCGACGGTGCCGTACTTCTCGCTGGTGATGATGCCGGGCGGACACGCTCCTGCCGCGCAGAACGGTACCGTCGCCGTGGTGGGCCTGGGCCCGGGTGATATCCAGTGGATGACCCCGCAGAGTCGCCGCGAGCTGGCCGCGGCCACCGACCTGATCGGTTACGGCCCGTACCTGGACCGGATCCCCGCCAGCGCCGGCCAGGTTCGTCACCCCAGCGACAACACGGATGAGGCCGCCCGCGCCCGCCTGGCCTGCACGCTGGCCGAGCAGGGGCGCGCGGTCGCGGTGGTGTCCTCGGGCGATCCCGGGGTGTTCGCGATGGCCACTGCGGTGCTGGAGGAGGCCAAGCAGTGGCCGGGTGTCCCGGTGCGGGTCATTCCCGCGATGACCGCTGCGCAGGCCGTCGCCAGCCGGATCGGCGCGCCGCTGGGCCACGACTACGCGGTGATCTCGCTCTCGGACCGGCTCAAGCCGTGGGACATCATCGAGACGCGGTTGCGTGCGGCGGCGGCCGCCGATCTGGTGCTGGCGATCTACAACCCGGCGTCGAAGACCCGCCGGTGGCAGGTCGGCGCGATGCGAGACCTGCTGCTCGAACACCGGGAACCGGGCACGCCGGTGGTGCTGGGCCGCGATGTCGGCGGCCCCACCGAGGCGGTGACCGTGGTGCGCCTCGACGAGCTGGATCCCGAGGTGGTCGACATGCGCACCATGGTGATCGTCGGCTCGTCGCAGACGCAGTGGTACACCGATTCCGCCGGCGCCGACCGGGTGTTCACCCCGCGCAACTATCCCCAGGAGAGCTGACGCTCACGGGCCGGCGAAGCCTGCGGCGGCGTCCACGCCGATGGCCTGCAGCAGCGTCACCACCTTGGCATCGAGCCCCAGCCCGACCTCGGTGACGGCCGGCTGCCCCAGGCTGGCGAAGGCATCACCGGGTCGGTCCATGCTCCACACGGCGTTGCCGTCGTCGTCGCTGAACACCAGCAACCGCAGCGGCGCGTAGAGCATCGCGCGGGGGTCATGGCGGAACATCGTCTCGGCGATCACGTGATTGCCCAGCAGGTACTCGACGGCCTTGGTCCGGTGACCGGCGATCGCGAAGATCGGGGCGGTGTCGATGCGGGCGTAGATCATCAACTGCAGAGGCGCCATGGCGGTCACCGCGGCCTCGACGTCGGCCCAGCTGCCGCCGCTGTCGGCGATGTGCTGGAACGGTTCCGGATCGAAGCGCGGAGCCACCGCCTCGAAGGCGGTCAGGAAGTCGTCGTACGGGATGCCGGTGGCGATGTCGACCCGGGTCATGGCATGCGTGGTGGTTGTCACTGTGCCCATCGGGCACCTCCTTCGGTCTGACTGGCCCTGACCCAGCGCTCGGCGTCGTCCACCGACGACACGCACCTCACGCCGGAGGGCAGGGCCGGGCGGTCGATCATGACCACCGCGACACCCAGTTCCGCCGCGGCGTCCAGCTTCGGGCGGGTCATCGCGCCGCCGCTGTTCTTGGTCACCAGCACGTCGATGTGATGCTCGCGCAGCAGTGCCACCTCACCGTCGCGGTCGTACGGCCCGCGCGAGAGCAGCAGCTCATGTCGCGGCGGCAGGGTCGCGGTGTCGGGGGCGGTGACCGCCCGGATCAGGAACCAGGCCTCGCTGCCGCGAAACGCTGCGGTGCCGGAGCGCCCCGTGGTCAGGAACACCTGCCGGTAACCCCGACGCGCCACCTCCTCGGCGGCGGCCTGATCCGAGGGCACCACCGTGGCCGATCCGGGGGACCAGGCGGGCCGGGCCAGCACCAGGTGCGCGAGGCCGAGTTCGCGGCAGACCGCTGCGGCGGTGGCGGTGATGGTGGCCGCGTAGGGATGGGTGGCGTCGACCACCGCATCGATGTTGTTGTCCTGCAACCACTGTCGCAGCCCCAATGCCCCGCCGAATCCCCCGATGCGCACCGGCCCGGCCGGCAGCGCAGGGTGGGGCACCCGCCCGGCCAGGGAGCTGACGATCGCGAAGTCCGAATGGAGCCGGGCGGCCAGGGCCCGCGCTTCCGACGTCCCACCCAGCAGCAGCAGCACCATCAGTGCCTGCTCCCCCGCCGCCGGTTGGCGGAGTACAGGTAACTGTCGGTGAATCCTGCTGCTGCCAGGACGTTTCCGACGACGATCACGGCAGTGCGGGTGACTCCCGCGGCGCGCATCTGGTCGGCGATGTCGGCCAGGGTGCCGCGAAGGATGACCTCGGTGGGCCAGGAGGCAAACGCGACCACCGCGGTGGGAGTGTCCGGCGCACAGCCCCCGGCGACCAGATCGGTGACCACCGTGTCGATCTGCGCTGCCGCCAGGTGCAGCACCAGCGTGCCGCCCACGGCCGCCAGCGTCTGCAGATCCTCGCCCGGTGGCATCGCCGTCGAGAGCGTGGCGACCCGGCTCAGCGTCACGGTCTGCGCCACCCCCGGCACGGTGAGCTCCCGTTTCAGCGCCGCGGCGGCAGCCGCGAAAGCCGGTACCCCGGGCACGATCTCGTAGCCCACCCCGGCCTCATCGAGGCGGCGGCACTGTTCGGCCAGTGCACTGTAGATCGCCGGGTCACCGGAGTGCAGCCGCGCCACATCGAGACCCTGCGCATCGGCGGCCACCAGTTCGGCGATGATCTGCTCGAGGTTCAGCGGCCCGGTGTCGATCACCCGCGCGTCCGGCGGGCACAGCGCCAGCAGATCGTCGGGCATGATCGAGCCGGCATACAGACAGACCGGGGCGTTCTGCAGGATTCGTTGTCCTCGCACCGTGATCAGGTCGGCGGCACCGGGGCCGGCACCGATGAAGTAGACGGTCACGGCTTCTCCACGATCCACTGGGTGATGGGCATGGCGGGGCGCCACCCGGTGAACCTGCCCAGCGGTTCCCCGCCGTAGTGCTGGAAGCGGGCCAGCCGGCCGCCGAACAGGCCGTGGAACTTCACCAGTGCGGCCTCGGATTCCGCTGTCACCGCGTTGGCGACCAGCCGACCACCGGGTTTCAGATAGCTGTAGCACTCGCCGAGCAGTTCCGACGTTTCGCCGCCGACGAAGATGGCATCCGGATGCGTTGAAGCCTGCTCGAAGGATCCCGGTGCTGCCCCGTGGATCTCGATGTCGACGCCGTGGCGGATACCGTTGTCGGTGATGCGTTGCCGGCGCACGTCATCGCGCTCGAAGGCCACCGCCCGGCAGCCGGGCCCGCTGCGGCACCATTCGATCGCGACGCTGCCGGAGCCCGCACCGACGTCCCACAGCAGTTCGCCCGGTCGCGGGGCCAGTGCAGCCAGGGTGACGGCGCGGATGCTCTGCTTGGTGATCTGACCGTCGTGCTCGAAATCGCTGTCGGGCAGCGCCTGCAGGCGCCGGTCGTCGGGCAGATACCGCACGGCCACCACATTGAGGTCGTCGACCTCGTCGGGAGACCCACCGGCCCACAGGCGGGCGGTGGTGCTGCGCAGGCGCTCGGCGGGACCGCCGAGTTGCTCGAGGACGCTGAACTCCGAGTCGCCCCGGCCCGTTGCGACCAACAGGGCAGCGAGCTCGGCGGGATCAGTTCCGTTGCGCGCCAAGATGATCGCCTGACCACCGCGGCGCACCGCCGTGTGCAAGGGTCTGGTCATCAAACTGATCACCTCGGTGTCCTGCACCGACCAACCCAACCGGGCGCAGGCCAGCGTCACTGACGACACGTGCGGATACACCGTCACGCGGTCGGCGCCGAAGATCCGCACGCAGGTGGCGCCGATGCCGTGCAGCATCGGGTCGCCGCTGGCCACAATGTGCACGTCGCCGCGGCTGTGGTCACGGATGTCCTGCAGCGCACCGAGCAGCGGCGAGGGCCACACCTGTCGCTGCGCCGTCACCGTGTCGTCCAGCAGATCCAGCTGGCGCTGCGAACCGTGGACGACGGTGGCGGCCTGCAGTTCACGACGTGCCGGTTCACCGAGACCGGCCATGCCGTCGGCACCGATGCCGACCACGATGACCCTGGGAACAACCACTCGGCTCATCGGGGCATCCGCCGCCACAGCGCCTGCGGCAGTAGCCGCATCACGAAGGCCAGCAGAGCCAACGACCCCGGCACCCACACCGTCCGCTTGTCGGTCGCCAGCGCGCGGGCGGTCGCCTCGGCCACCTGCGCGGGAGTGCTGGACAGCGGTGCCGGGTCCATACCGGCGGTCATCCGGCCGATCACGAAACCGGGCCGCACGATCAGCAGGTGTACGCCGCTGCCGTGCAGGGCGTCGGCCAGGCCACTGGCGAAGCCGTCCAGGCCGGCCTTGGCCGAACCGTAGACGTAGTTCGCCCGGCGCACCCGGTTGCCGGCGATGGAGGAGAACACCACGATGCGCCCGCGTCCCGCGGCGCGCATCCGGTCGGCCAGCCGGGTCAACAGGCTGACCTGCGCCACGTAGTCGGTGTGCACCACGGCCACCGCGTGCTCGGCGTCGACCTCGGCGCGGGCCTGGTCACCCAGGATGCCGAAGGCCAGCACCGCGATGCCGATGGGGCCGTGCTCGACGGCGATCTCGTCGAGCAGGGCGCCATGGCCGGCCAGGTCGTCGGCGTCGAAGGCCTTGACGTGGACGGCGGTGGCCCCGGCGGCCCGCAGAGCGGAAACCTGCTGGTCCAGTCCGTCGTCTCCCCGAGTGGTGAGCACCACCTCACGGCCCGGCGCCAAGCGCACCGCGAGCTCGCCGCCGATCTCACTGCGCCCGCCGAAAATCACGACCGCGCCCGTTCCCGTGTCCTCCACGGCAGTGATTATCTCCTGCGCTAGCGTGAGACCCGATGGCGACAACCACCCGGCTCACCAATGACGCCCTGGCGTTCCTCACCGAACGCCATCTGGCGATGCTGACCACCCTGCGGGCCGACGGTTCCCCGCACGTCGTCGCGGTCGGCTTCACCTTCGACCCGAAAACCCACATCGCCCGGGTGATCACCAGCGGCGGCACCCAGAAGGCCGTCAACGCCGAGCGCGGCGAGGTGGCCGTGCTCAGCCAGGTCGACGGCGCCCGTTGGCTGTCGCTGGAGGGCCGGGCCAGTGTGCACACCGACACCGACTCCGTCCGCGACGCCGAGTTGCGCTACGCCCAGCGTTACCGGACCCCGCGGCCGAATCCGCGCCGGGTCGTCATCGAAGTGCACATCGAGCGGGTGCTGGGCAGCTCCTCACTGCTGGACCGGTCCGGCTCCTAGATCGGCACCACGACAAGCTCGTGCGGGCGGGTGTTCACCGGTTCCACCCCGTCGGCGGTGACGATCACGATGTCCTCGATGCGGGCACCCCACTGGCCCGGGAAGTAGATTCCCGGCTCCACGCTGAAGGCCATGCCCGGCACCAGCGGCAGGTCGTTGCCCGCCACGATGTAGGGCTCCTCGTGCACGGACAGACCGATGCCGTGGCCGGTGCGGTGCACGAAGTACTCCCCCAGCCCGGCCTCGACCAGGACGTCGCGGGCGGCGGCGTCGATCTGTTCGGCGGTCACCCCGGGCCGCACCGCGGCGACGGCGGCCCGCTGCGCCTGCTGCAGAAGCGAATACTGCTGCGCCACTTGCGCGCTGGGTTCACCGAGGCTGTAGGTGCGGGTGGAGTCGGAGTTGTACCCCGGTTCGTAGGGCCCGCCGATGTCGACGACGACGATGTCCCCGGCCTGCAGTTCCCGCGTCGACACCTCGTGGTGCGGGTCGGCGCCGTGCGGGCCGGAGCCGACGATGATGAAGGCCGCCGCGGAGTGTCCTTCGGCGAGAATGGCTTTCTCGATGTCGGCGGCCACATCGGCTTCGGTGCGGCCGGGCACCAGGAACTCCGGCACCCGGGCGTGCACCCGGTCGATGGCCGCGCCGGCCTTGCGCAGCGCGTCGATCTCACTGGGGTCCTTGATCATCCGCAGGGTGCGCAGCACGCCGGTGGCCAGTACGGGGATCGCACCGAACTCCCTCGCCAGCGGGATCAGATGCAGCGCGGGCATGGCGTCGGTGACGGCGACGTCCAGGGGTGCAGCGCCCAGCGCGTCGAGCACCAGGGCGTAGGGGTCCTGTCCGTCCACCCAGTCGCGGACCTCGATCCCCAGCTCGGGGACCGCGGACTCTTTGAGTGCAGCCAACTCCAGGCGAGGCACCACCACCGTCGGTGCACCTGATGCCGGGATCACCAGCGCGGTCAGCCGCTCGAAGGTCTCGGCCCGGGAACCCACCAGATACCGCAGGTCGTAGCCGGGAGTGATCACCAGGCCGGCCAGCCCAGCGTCACCCGCAGCCGCTGCGGCCGCCTGGAGTCGGTGAGCGTAGACCGTCGAATCGAAGCGCGAACTCATGCCGTAAGGCTAGTCGCCCTCTGCCGGGCCGGCCGCGTCGGCGGGTTCAGCGGCCACCAGAACCAGCGGCCCAACAGCGCGGCGATCGACGGCACCATGAACGACCGCACGATCAGCGTGTCGAACAGCAGCCCGATGCCGATCATGGTGCCCATCTGCCCGATGGTGCGCAGGTCGCTGACCACCAGCGAGGCCATGGTGAAGGAGAACACCACACCCGCGATGGTCACCACGCTGCCGGTTCCGCCCATGGCGCGGATGATGCCGGTCTTGATACCGCCGGGCAGTTCCTCCTTGAACCGGGCCACCATCATCAGGTTGTAGTCGGCGCCGACGGCCAGTAGCACGATCACCGCCATGGGGACCACCATCCAGTGCAGCGGCAGCCCGATGATGTACTGCCACAACAACACCGACAGCCCGAACGAGGCGCCCAGCGACGTCAGCACCGTCCCCACGATCACCATGGCCGCGATCAGGCTCCTGGTCACCAGCAGCATGACGGCGAAGATCAGGCACACCGAGGCGATGGCGGCGATCAACAGGTCATACCGTGACCCTTCCGCCAGGTCCTTGTAGGTGGCCGCCATTCCGCCAAGCGATACCCGGGCATCTTCCAGCGGGGTGCCCTTGATGGCCTCGATGGCCGCAACCTGGATGGGCTCCACCCGGGAAATGCCCTCCGAGGTGGCCGGATCACCGCGGTGGGAGATGATCATCCGCACCGACGTGCCGTCCGGAGAGACGAAAAGGTCCATGGCCCTGCGGAAGTCCTCGTTCTCGAAAACCTCCGGCGGCAGGTAGAACGAGTCGTCGTTCTTCGCGGCGTCGAAGGCCCGGCCCATCTCGGTGGCACCTTCGCCGGCCTCGTCCATGGCCGAATACATCCCGTACATGGTCGAGTGCATGGTCAGCATCATCTGCTGCATGTTCTGCATCGTGGCGATCATGGCCGGAAACTGGGCCAGCATCTCGGGGAACAGCGCGTTCATGTCCTCGAAGCCGGAGATCATCCGGTCCATCTGATCGGTGATGATGCTGATGCCGTCCAGACCGTCGAACACCCCGCGCAGCGACCAGCACAGCGGGATGTTGAAACACTTGGGTTCCCAATAGAAATAGTTGCGGATGGGCCGGAAGAAGTCGTCGAAGTTGGCCATCGAATCCCGCAGGGTCTTCGCTGTCTCCTGCAGGTCGCCGACGTCGGTCAGCATGTCGTCGGTGATGCCCGACATCCGCGTCATGATGTTCTGCATGTTCTGCATGATCGTGATGGTGTTGCCCAGATCCTCGGCCTGACGCTTCATGTCGTCGAGCCGGTCGAACATGAACTCCATGTTCTGAGCCATGCCCACACCCTGCATGCTGATCATGAACGGGATCGAGGTGTTCTCGATCGGAGTGCCCTGCGGCCGGGTGGGCGCCTGCACCCGGGAGATGCCCTCGACCCGGAACACGGCCTTGGCCACCTTGTCGAGCACCAGGAAGTCCGCCGAGTTGCGTAGGTCGTGGTCGGCCTCGATCAGCAGCACGTCGGGGTTCATCCGGGCCGCCGAGAAGTGCTCGTCGGCGGCGAGATAACCCTGGTTGGACGGGATGTCCTGCGGGATGAACTGCCGGTCGTCGTAGCTGGGCTGGTAGAACGGCAACGCCGCCAGCCCCACCAGCGCAACAGCCAGGGAGGCCAGCAGGATCGGCAGCGGCCAGCGCACCACCGAGGTACCGATCCGCCGCCAGAACCGGATCCGCATGGCGCGCTTGGGTTCCAGCAAGCCGAACCGGCTGGCCACGGTGATCACCGCCGGACCCAGCGTCAGCGCCACCACAACGGCCACCAGCATGCCGACCGCACACGGGACCCCGAGGCTCTGGAAGTACGGCATACGGGTCAGGCTCAGACAGAACGCCGCGCCGGCAATGGTCAGGGCGGAACCGAGGATGACGTGCGCGGTGCCGCGGAACATCTCGTAGTAGGCCGCTTCGGGATCGACCCCCGCCGCCCTGGCCTCCTGGTAGCGGCCCAGCAGGAACACCACGTAGTCGGTGCCTGCGGCGATGGCCATGGCCACCACCAGGTTCACCGCGAAGGTCGACAGCCCGATCACCTGGAAGTGGCCCAGCCCGCCGACCACCGCGCTGGCTGCGCCCAGCTGGATGCCGACCACCACGAGGCCGATCACCACCGTGACGATGGACCGGTAGAAGAACAGCAGCAGCACGATGATGACGGAGAAGGTCACCACGGTGATCAACACGACGGTGCGTTCCCCGGCCAGTTGCAGATCGGCCTGCAGCGCAGCCGGTCCGGTGACGTAGACCGTCACGCCGTCGGGCGCAGGCGCCGCGGCCACGGCGTCGCGCACGGCCTGTACCGACTCGTTGGCCAGCGTCTCGCCCATGTTGCCGGCCAGGAACAGCTGCACATAGGCGGCCCGGCCGTCGGTGCTCTGCGCGCCGGATTCGGTCAGCGGATCACCCCAGAAATCCTGGACGTTCTGGACGTGGTCCGGGTCGGCGCGCAACCGCTCGATCAACTCGTCGTAGTACGCGTGGGCCTCGTCGCCCAGCGGTTCCACGCCTTCGAGCACCACCAGCGCAATGCTGTCGGAGTTGGACTCTCCGAACACCTCGCCCATCTGTTGCATGGCCTGCAGAGACGGGGCGTCGGCGGGGTTCAGCGGCACAGAGTTGGCAGCGGCCACCTCTTCCAGCGGCGGGATGAACAACCCGGCCACCGCCACCATCGCCACCCAGAAGAGGATGATCGGCACCGCGAGGCGACGGATCCAGCGCGCCGGGCCCGAGGGCTGGGCGTCGACGGCGGCGTGCGGGCGCCTCATCAGGTGGACTTCGCCATGCAGTAGACGTACGCGCTCACGGCGCTGGAACTCCGTTCGTCTCGGACGGCGCCGTCAGAGGAGATGCGGCAGCCGAGGAAGTCGGAGTTGCCCTGCGCGACGAGGTTGGCCGCCATGGACGGTGCCGTGGTGCTCACCTCCACCGACCACGGCAGCGCCGCTCCGTCGACCTGGACGGGCTCGCCACTGGGATCGAGGTAGTTGATGTCGGCTGTGGCGCCCGGATTTCCGAACACCTCGTAGACCACCCGTTTGGGGTCCGAGTTGCCGGTGGCGTCCACCATGCTCCCTGCGTAGGTCGGCAACTGCTGCGAGCCGAAGATCCCGCGGACGCGTGAGACGGTGAACCCGCCGAGGGCGAGAACCAGTACCAGCGCCAGCGGAAGCCACACGCGTTTGAGCACGGTGACGATCGCAGTCCCTTTCTCACGCACTCCGCCGCTAGGCCGGTCAAGTGAAGCAAGGCTAACCTATCGAAGCGCCGGAGTGGGCGGTCTACTACCCAAAGCCGTAGATGAGCCGATGATCACGCTGGCAGGATGAGCGTGTGGCTGACACTCCCGCTCCGGTCCTGCTGCTCGACGGGGCCAGCATGTGGTTCCGGTCCTTCTTCGGCGTGCCCTCCTCGATCAAGGCGCCCGACGGCAGGCAGGTCAACGCGGTGCGCGGATTCCTCGACGCGATCGCCACCCTGGTGACCCAGCACCGGCCCGGCCGCCTGGTGGTCTGCCTCGACCTGGACTGGCGCCCGCAGTGGCGGGTGGATCTGATCCCGTCGTACAAGGCGCACCGGGTGGAACAGGAAAGCCCCGCCGGCACACCGGATGTCGAGGAAGTGCCCGACGAATTGAGTCCCCAGGTCGAGATGATCATGGAGTTGCTGGACGCGTTCGGGATCGCCTGCGCCGGCGCGCCCGGATTCGAGGCCGACGACGTGCTGGGCACCCTGGCCGCGCGTGAGCGCCGCGACCCGGTGGTGGTGGTCAGCGGTGACCGTGACCTGCTGCAGGTGGTGACCGATGAACCGGTGCCGGTGCGGGTGCTCTACCTGGGGCAGGGGCTGGCCAAAGCAATGCTGTGGGGGCCGACGGAGGTCGCCGCGAAGTACGCGCTGCCCGCCGACCGGGCCGGTGCGGCGTATGCGGAGCTGGCGGTGCTGCGCGGTGATCCGTCCGACGGCCTACCCGGCGTGCCGGGCATCGGCGAGAAGACCGCGGCCACGCTGCTGGCGCAGCATCACTCCCTGGACGGCATCCTGTCGGCGGCACAGGACCCGAAATCGTCTGTGCCCAAGGGTGTTCGAACCAAACTGAAGGTAGCCGCGGACTACCTGGAGGTAGCGGGGACCGTGGTGCGGGTGGCCACCGACGCACCCGTCACCTTCTCCACCGACGGTGATGCGTTACCACTGGCGGCCGCCCAGCCCCAGAAGGTGGCCGAGTTGGCGCAGCGGTACGGGGTGAGCTCGTCGATCGGGCGCCTGCAGGCCGCCCTCGACAAGCTCTGAAAACTAGCGGGGCCGGCCGACTTCGTAGGTGCCGCTGTCGTCCTGGAACGTCACGGTCACCTGGCGCTTGGTACCGTCGATGCTCACCTCGCAGTCGAAGGTGTCGCCCTTGCGCACGGTCGGGCTCTCGCCGCCGTTGCAGGTGACATCCTCGACGTTGGTGGCGCCGTAGCCGTTGGCCTCGTCGGTCAGGATCTGCTGCACACCTTCCTGGGCGCGGTTGACGTCCAGCTTGGTGGTGACGAAGAAGCCCGGCTTCCAGAATCCGAGCACCAGGACCACGACGACGATGATGGCGCCGAGCACCCCGAGGATGGTGCCGAGTGCGGCCATCGACCGCTTGGAGCCGCCGTCTTCACCCTGTGGCGGCTGACCGTAGGGGTACTGGCCGGGCTGGCCGTACTGCTGGCCGGGCTGCCCGTACTGCGGCTGACCGTACTGGCCGGGCTGCTGCTGACCGGGGTAGCCGTACTGCGGCTGCTGGCCGGGCTGCGGGTACTGGCCGGGCTGGCCGTACTGCGGGTAGGCACCCTGCTGCGGGTAGGCCTGGGTGGGCGTGGGCTGACCGTACTGCTGGGGGGGCGGGTACTGCTGCGGGTTGTACCCCGAGGTCTGACCGCCGGCCGGTGCCTGGTACGGCGAATACTGCTGCTGCGGAGCGGGATACGCAGGCTGCTGCCAGGTGGGCGCCTGCTGGGTGGGCTGCGCGGAGTGCTCGCCGCTGGGCGGCTGCCATGCCGGCTGCTGGCCGGGCGTCTCGCCCTGCGGAGCCTGCCACGCATCCCCTGTGGGTTGGTCGGACGACCCGCTGGAGGGCTGATCCTGACCTTGCCGCCCCTGCCAGGGCTGGGTCGGATCGGTTCCCTGAGGTCCGGTCATCGTCTCTCCTCCGTACTAGCTCGCGGCGCCCGGTTGACCGGCATCAACCGTAGCGCTGGCAACACCCTACCCGCCATCAACAGCGACGACGCCGCGCCGCACGTCCTCGATGGCGCGTTTCGCCGCAGTCCGCAGCGCGGGCTCGCGGGCGGCGTTGCGGACCTGGTCGAGAAGGTCGAGAACCTGGCGGCACCACCGCACGAAATCTCCCGCCGACAGCGTGGTGCCGGCGCCGGCCTCGTCGGACACCGCCAGCGCCGCAGCCAGGTCACCCGAGGTGGCCCACCGGTAGATGGTGTTGACGAATCCCTCGTCAGGTTCCCGGGTGGGTGCGATGCGGTGCCGGTTCTCGTCGGCGCGCAGCTGTCCGGACAACCGGCGTGTCTGCGCCAGTGCGCGCCGCACGGCGGCACTGGACACCTCGTAGGCCCGGGTGGTCGGTCCGTCGCTGCCGCGCGTTTCGAACACCACCGCCGAGAGCACGGCGGCCAGTTCGGCCGGGCCCAGCCCGTCCCAGGCACCGGTGCGCAGGCATTCGGCCACCAACAGGTCACTCTCGCTGTAGATCCGGGCGAGCAGCCTGCCGTCCTCGGTGACCTGCAGATCATCCGCTTCGCCCACCTCGGTGATGAAGCCGCGCTCGGTCAGCAGGCCGACGATGCGGTCGAAGGTGCGGGCCAGGGAGTTGGTGGCGGCACCGATCTTCTTCTCCAGAGCGGCGTTGTCGCGTTCCACCCGCAGGAAGCGCTCGGCCACCCGTGCCTGGGCCTCGCGATCGGCGGATGTGTGGGCGGGATGTTCGCGCATCTGCTGGCGCAGCCGGTGCAGTTCGGGGTCGACGTCCGGGTCCTCCCCGGCCCCGCCCCGCCCGCGTCGGCCTCCCGGGATCACCAGTCCGGCGGCCGCCGACCGCAGCGCCGAGGCCAGGTCGCGACGCACCCGCGGCTGGCGGTGCTCCACCCGCTTGGGCAGCGTCATGGTGCCCAGCGCCGACGCGGCACCGGCGTAGTCGGCCGACGAGATCCGCCCGGCCCACCGGTGTTCGGTGAGGACCAGCGGGCGGGGTTCGAGGCTCTCGCGATCGGGTTCGAGCACCACCGCCAGACCGCCGTGGCGCCCGCCGAGGGTGATGATGTCGCCGCGCTGCAGCCCCGCCAGGGCGTCGTTGACGGCCCGGCGCCGCTGCAGCCGTGACGACCGCGCCTGTGCGCGTTCGCGCTCGGAGATCTGCCCGCGTAACCGCGCATAGTCCAGCATCGGGGCGTCCCGCCCGCCGAGTTCGGCAGCGATGTCGTCGAGCATGCGCTCACCGCGCTCGACCCCACGCACCAGGCCGACCACCGAACGGTCCGCCTGGTACTGCGCAAACGACTGCTCCAGCAGCCGGCGCGCCTGCTCGGGACCCATCTGCTGCACCAGGTTGATGGTCATGTTGTAGGACGGGGCGAACGAGCTGCGCAGGGGGAAGGTGCGGGTGGAGGCCAGGCCGGCCACCTCGGCCGGCTCCACCTCCGGGGTCCAGATCACCACCGCGTGGCCTTCGACGTCGATGCCCCGGCGCCCGGCGCGGCCGGTGAGCTGCGTGTACTCCCCCGGCGTCAACGGCGCATGCTGCTCACCGTTGAACTTCACCAGCTTCTCCAGCACCACGGTGCGGGCCGGCATGTTGATGCCCAACGCCAGCGTCTCGGTGGCGAACACAGCCTTGACCAGGCCGGCGGTGAAGAGCTCCTCGACGGTGTGGCGGAAGATGGGCAGCATCCCGGCGTGGTGGGCGGCCAGCCCGCGCAGCAGCCCCTCACGCCACTCGTAGTAGTCCAGCACCGCCAGGTCGGCGTCGGGCAATTCGCCGCAGCGCCGGTCGACGATCTCGGCGATGCGGGCCCGCTCGGCGTCGGTGGTCAGCTTCAGCGACGAACGCAGGCACTGCTTGACCGCGGCATCACAGCCGGCCCGGGAGAAGACGAAGGTGATGGCGGGCAGCAGCCCTTCCCGGTCCAGCGTGGTGATCACGTCCGGACGGCTGGGCGGGCGGTAGAAACCGGGCCGCCCCCGGTCGCGGTCGCGGCTGCGGCCCCGCCCCCGTGGCTGCCAGTCGGTGAGCCGTTCGGCTTCGCGGCGATGCGCGATGTGGCGCACCAGCTCGGGATCGACCAGCACTTTCTGCCGTTCACCGGGGCGGTGCCGGTCCAGGTCGAAGAGGTCGAAGAGTCGCTTGCCCACCAGCATGTGCTGCCACAGCGGCACCGGCCGGTGCTCGTCGACGATCACCGTGGTGTCGCCGCGCACGGTCTGGATCCACCCGCCGAACTCCTCGGCGTTGCTCACCGTCGCCGACAGGCTGACCAGCCGCACCTCGTCGGGCAGGTGCAGGATCACCTCTTCCCAGACGGCGCCGCGCATCCGGTCGGCCAGGAAGTGCACCTCGTCCATCACGACGTAGGCCAGCCCCTGCAGCGCCGACGAGCCGGCGTAGAGCATGTTGCGCAGCACCTCGGTGGTCATCACCACGATGGGCGCGCCGGCGTTGATGGACACATCGCCGGTCAGCAGCCCGATGCGCTCAGGGCCGTACCGACGGACCAGATCGGTGTGCTTCTGATTGCTCAGCGCCTTGATGGGCGTGGTGTAGAAGCACTTGCGGCCCGCAGCCAGGGCCAGGTGCACGGCGAACTCACCGACCACCGTCTTGCCGGCTCCGGTGGGTGCGCACACCAGCACGCCGTGCCCGTTTTCCAGCGCCTCGCAGGCCCGCCGCTGGAAACCGTCGAGCGGGAACGGCAGCTCTGCGGCGAACCTGTCCAGCTCAGGTGATGTCATCGTGGACAGGCACCGGCGTAGGTGCCTCGATCGGTGACGCCTCATCGTCGGAGAGCTCTTCGCGCGCTTCCCGCTTGGCCTTGCGCCTGTCGTGCAGACGGGCGACCTGGATGGCGAACTCCATCAGGACCGTCAGCGACGCGCCCAGCGCCAGCATCGAGAACGGATCCGAACCCGGAGTGGCGAACGCGGCGAAAGTGAACACTCCCATGATCAGCCCACGCCGCCAGGACTTGAGCTTCTCGTAGGGCAGCACGCCCACCAGGTTGAGCATGATGATCAGCAGCGGGAACTCGAAGCCCACGCCGAACACCAGCAGCAGGTTGATCAGGAAGCTGAAGTACTGGTCACCGGACAGTGCGGTCACCTGCACGTCGCTGCCGACGGTCAACAGGAAGGCCAGGGCTTTCGACAGCACCAGGTAGGCCAGCAGCGCACCGCCGATGAACAGCGTCGCGGCGGCGACCACAAAGGCGGCGGCAAAGCGGCGCTCCTTGGCGTACAGGCCCGGGGTGATGAAACCCCAGAACTGGTAGAACCAGACCGGGCAGGCCAGCACCACCCCGGCCAGCAGGGCCACCTTCAACCGCAGCATGAACTGGTCGAACGGTGCCGTGGCCAGCAGGCGGCAGCCGCCGTCGGGGGTGATCTCGGCCCGCGCGGAGGCGGGCAGCGCACAGTAGGGTCCACGCAGCCATTCGCCCAGGCTGTCCATACCGAAGATGCCGTGGCTGTACCACCAGAATCCGAAGATGGTGGTGACCACGATGGCGGCCGCGGAGATCAGCATCCGGGTGCGTAGCTCACGGATGTGATCCACCAGCGACATGGTGCCGTCGGGGTTCGCCTTGGCGCGCCGCTGCCGCGGATCGAGCCGTTTGAACACGCCGGGGGTTCTCACAGGATCAGGCTTCTCGGGTCGTCATGACACCGTCAGCCAGCCGCACCCGCAGGTGGGCTGGCTGGTGTCCGCAGTGGTCAGGCGGGGCGAACGTCGGTGTGGTTGGTGGCCGGCGGCGGCACATCCACGCGCTCCGACTGCACCGGTGTCGCCGTCGGCGGCTGCGGGGTGACGGTCGGCTGCTCTTTGTCGCTCTGAAGTTCCTTGACCTCAGACTTGAAGATCCGCATCGACTTGCCCAGCGAACGGGCAGCGTCCGGCAGGCGCTTCGCGCCGAACAGCAGCACGAACACCACGATCAAGATGACCCAGTGCCAGGGTTGCAGAGCACCCACTTCGGTTACCTCCAGATTGTTCGATCCGTGCCCCAGCGATGCTACCCCGCTGCCGCATATGCGCCCAGCGCTGCGGCGGCGGCAGCCCGCACGTTGTCGGCCAGCTCCGCAGGCGCCCGCACCGTCACCAGGTCACCGAGACCGAGCACCAGGCGGGTCATCCACTCCGGGCTGCCGTAGGTCATCTCGGCCTCGAAATGCCCGTCGGACAGCTCGCGTACCGATCGCAACGGGTAGTACTCCAGCATCCAGGACGCCTCCGGGGCGATGCGCAGTGTTGCCGACGGCAGCGCCCGCTCGACCTCGGAGTCGGCGCCGAACAGGGACATGTCCGGGGCGTCCTGCACCGCAGGCGCGGGCGGCGCCGACGGTTCGTCGAGGGCGGTGGCGTCGACGATCCGGTCGAACCGGAACAGCCGCACGCCCTCGGCCTCGCGTGACCACGCCTCGAGGTAGCTGTGGTCATTGACCAAGAGGATGCGGATCGGATCCACCACACGGCTGGTCAGAGTGTCGCGTGATGCCGAGTAGTACTCGATGACCAGCGCCTTCTCCTGGCGCACCGCGTCGCGGACGGTAGTGGCGGCGTGGTTCTCCACCGGCGCCGGTTCCGATTCGGCGGCGGGAACCCCCGGCACGTGTGTGGCATTGCCGGCGGCGGCCTCGATCTTGGCGATGGCGCTGCGCGCCGCCTCGGGATCCACCACGCCGGGCACGTCGGCCAGCGCCCGCAGTGCAACCAGCAGACCGGTGGCCTCCGGCGAGGTCAGGCGCAGCGGGTGGTCGATGCCGGCGGTGAACGTCACCTCGATGGTGTCCTCACCGGCGAACTCGAAGTCGATCAGGTCCCCCGGGCCGTATCCGGGCAGCCCGCACATCCACAGCTGGTTGATGTCGTCCTGCAGCTGTTTAGGGGTGACACCGAGGTCGCTGGCCGCCTCGGCGAAGGTGATCCGCGGGTTGGCCTGGAAGTACGGGACCATGTTGAGCAACCGCACCAGCCGCGTCGACACGCCGCTCACGAAGCCTGGGCCTTCAGTCGGGCGATCACATCGTCGCGCAGCGTGTCGGGTTCCAGCACCAGCGCGTCGGCGCCGTACCCGGCTATCGCGCGCGCCAACCGGTCCCGCCAGCCGATGTCGAGTTCGAGGACCTCCCCGGCCCGGCCACCAAGTTCGCGTGGGCCCAGCGATGTTCCGGCCCGCCGCAGCGCGGTGGCCCGACCGTCGGCGACCCACACCCGGGCCAGCTGACCCGAGGGCGTCTCCCCCACCACCGCGGTCACGATGGCCCGCAGATCCAGCCCGGCGGGCCGGGTGACGGCACCGTCGGGTCCGAGGGCCTGGATCCCGTCACCGATGCGGGAGAGCCGGAAGGTTCGGGTGGCGTCGCGGTCGCGGTCGTGACCCACGAGATACCACCGCCGGTTCACCGTCACCACACCCCAGGGTTCGACGGTGCGGGTGGTGAACGGCTCGGTGGGCGACGCGCGGTGCGGGAACCGCACCGCACGCCCGGCGTTGATCGCCGCCAGCAGCACTCCCAGCACCTCTTCGGAACCACGCAGGCCCGGCAGCCCGGCCGCCGACGAGATGGTGACCGTGTCGCCGGCGTCGACGTCCACCCCGGCCGCCCTCAGTTTGAGCAACGCGCTCTGGGTCGCCGTGACCAGTTCGGGTGACTCCCACAGCTGCGTTGCCACCGCCACCGCCGCGGCCTCGTCGGCGGTCAGCTCAATCTCGGGCAGCGCATAGGCCTCCCGGTTGATCCGATAGCCCTCACTGGGGTCGAAGGAGGACACCCGCCCCGTCTCCAGCGGGATCCCGAGGTCGCGCAACTCGTTCTTGTCGCGTTCGAACATCCGCGAGAAGGCCTCGTCGCTGGGACTGTCGGTGTATCCGGCGACACTGCGGCGGATCCGGTCGGCGGTGATGTACCCCTGCGTCGACAGCAACGCGATGACGAGATTCATCAACCGTTCGACTTTGGAGATCCCCACGGGCTAGACCTTAGAGGTCAACCCCGCGACAGGCTCACATCGACGCGATCAACCGCTTGACCCGCTCGTCGACCGCGCGGAACGGGTCCTTGCACAGCACGGTGCGCTGGGCCTGGTCGTTGAGCTTGAGGTGCACCCAGTCGACGGTGAAGTCACGACCGGCTTCCTGTGCAGCGCTGATGAACTCGCCGCGCAGCTTGGCCCGGGTGGTCTGCGGCGGGGTCTCGACGGCCTCGTCGATCTCCTCGTCGGTGGTGATGCGGGCGGCCAGACCCTTGCGCTGCAGCAGATCGAACACCCCGCGGCCGCGCTTGATGTCGTGGTACGCCAGGTCGAGCTGGCTGATCTTCGGGTCGGAGAGGTCCATGTTGTAGCGGTCCTGATAGCGCTGGAACAACTTGCGCTTGATCACCCAGTCGATCTCGGTGTCCACCTTGGCGAAGTCCTGGCTCTCCACCGCGTCGAGCTGGCGGCCCCACAGATCCACCACCTGCTCGATCTGGGGATTCGGCTCGCGGGTCTGCAGGTGCTCGACGGCCCGGGCGTAGTACTCACGCTGGATGTCCAGGGCACTGGCCTGGCGCCCGCCCGCCAACCGGACCGGGCGCCGGCCGGTGAGGTCGTGGCTGACCTCGCGGATGGCCCGGATGGGGTTGTCGAGTGAGAAGTCGCGGAACGGGACGCCGGCCTCGATCATCTCCAGCACCAGGGCGGCCGTGCCGACCTTGAGCATGGTGGTGGACTCGCTCATGTTGGAGTCGCCGACGATGACGTGCAGGCGGCGGTACTTCTCGGCGTCGGCGTGCGGCTCGTCGCGGGTGTTGATGATGGGCCTGCTGCGAGTGGTGGCGCTGGAAACGCCCTCCCAGATGTGTTCCGCGCGCTGACTGAGGCAGAAGGTGGCGGCCTTGGGGGTCTGCAGCACCTTGCCCGCGCCGCAGATCAACTGCCGGGTCACCAGGAACGGCAGCAACACATCGGAGATCCGGGAGAATTCGCCGGCGCGCACGATGAGGTAGTTCTCGTGGCAGCCGTAGGAGTTCCCCGCGGAGTCGGTGTTGTTCTTGAACAGGTAGATGTCCCCGCCGATGCCCTCGTCCGCCAGCCGCTGCTCGGCGTCGATCAGCAGGTCTTCGAGAACCCGCTCACCTGCGCGGTCATGGGTGACGAGCTGGATGAGGCTGTCACATTCGGCGGTGGCGTACTCGGGATGGCTGCCCACGTCGAGGTACAGGCGGGCGCCGTTGCGGAGGAAGACATTGCTGCTGCGGCCCCACGACACCACCCGGCGGAAGAGGTAGCGCGCCACTTCGTCCGGCGAGAGCCGCCGGTGGCCGTGGAAGGTGCAGGTGACACCGAATTCGGTCTCGATTCCCATGATTCGTCGCTGCACACGATCGAGACTACTTGTTCTCCTGCGCAGCGGCCTGTGGATGGCGGTCGGCGCGTCTGCCGCCGCAGCTGCCAGCATGCGCCATGGCGCCTCGACCCACCCTCAGCGAAGCCCGCGTCTGGGACCCGGATTCGCTCTCCGAGCTGGCTCAGGCATGGGATCGGGCGGCCGGCCAAGTGCAGATCCACCTGGAGCAGGTGGCCCGCACGACCGTCGGCACCGGCGAGTTCTGGGTGGGTTCGGCCGCCCAGAAAGCCCGCGCGCACGCCGAGGCGGTCACCGCCCCGGCCCGCCAGGCCGCGCGGGCCCTGATCGCGGCGGCGGCCGCCGCCCGCGACGGGGCCCGGCTGATCGCCGACGCCAGAGCGACGGTGCTGTCCCTGGCCGACGCCGCGGTCTCCGAGGGCTACGCGGTGGCCGACGACGGCACGGTGACCGCCCCGGCGGAGCTGCCCGAGCTGCTGCGACTGTTCGCCGGCGAGTCGGCCGGTGAGCTCATGATGGCCAGGCGGGCAATCGAATCGACCGGCGAGCTGCACGACGCCCTGGATCGGCTCGGGGCCGCCGACCGCGACACCGCCGCCCGGATCGACCTGGTGTTCAGCGGTGGGCAACCGGAAGCCACCTTCCCGGCCGGGGCCACCGACCTCGCCCCGGCGGAGGTGGTGGGCGCCTGGACCGCGATGAGCCAGGACCGCATCGCCGAGCAGGTGGCCGCGATGTCACCGCAGCAGCGCCAAAGCTTGATCGACGCCGAACCGAGCCAGGTCGGCAACACCGATGGTGTGCCCTGGGACCTGCGCATGCAGGCCAACCGGATCAACATTGCCGACGCCGTGCTGGCCCAGCGCCGGATCGTCGACCTCCCCGAGGAAGACAAGATCGCCCGCATGTTCGCCGCCGGCCTGGGCCTGGACACCGGCAGTGCCGAGCGGGTGTGGCTGGCCGCCCACAGCGACCCGGTGGTGCGTGCCTCCATCGTCGCCACCCACGACCGGGAAGCCAACGCGCGCATCAACTTCTACTCCAGCCTGCTGTCCGGTGACCGGCAGATCATCGGGTTCGACCCGCAGCGGTCGTCGTTCATCGAACTGCTCGGCGACCTGGATCAGGCCCGCGCGGTCGGCGTGCTCGTCCCCGGCCTGAACACCACGATCGAGACGTCGGCGGCCGACACCGAGACCGCCCGCCGCTTCGTCACCGCCAGGCACGGCGACGTGGCGATGGTGACCTATCTCGGCGGCCCGTTTCCCACCGGCGAGCTGGCCGCCGGCGTGCTCGACGCCGGCAAACCCACCTACGCGCTGCAGATGGCGCCGCGACTGGCGGCCTTCAGCGAGGACGTCGCGCGGACGGTGGGCCCAGACGTCCCCGTGACCTACATCGGACACTCCTATGGGGGCTCCATCCTCGGCACCGCCGAGCAGCTGGGCCTGACCGCGGATCGCACACTCTATGTTGCGGCCGCCGGAAGCGGTGTGGGCGTGGATGATCCGAGCGACTGGCACAACCGCAATCCGGACGTGCGACGGTTCTCGATGACCGCCCCCGGCGACTGGATCGAGCTGGTGCAAGGCATGGCGCTGAGCCCGCACGGCGCTGACCCGGATTCGATGCCCGGCGTGGTCCGCCTGCAGACCGGCCGGCGCCTGGACGGCAGCCTGATGGCCGGTCCGGACGCCCACAGTGCTGTGATCAACGAACCGTCGGACGCCTGGCACAACATCCTGACTGTCATCCCCGGCGAGTGGGAGCAGTTGAAGGTGGCGGGGTGACGCCGCCACAACGGTAGAACTACGCGGGTGACTCGTCCTGAGGCGAGTCGTCCTGCGGCAGAAGCGCATCCAGTGCGGCCCCGGTGATGCGACGGAACGCACGCCGGGGCCGGTTGGCGTCCAGGATCGCCACCTCGAGCGTCGAGGCGCCGAGGGTGCGTTGTTCGCCGTTGGTGCCGGCCTGTAAGGCGCTGACCGCGATCTTCACGGCATCACCGAGACTGGCGTTCTCCGCGTACGTGTCCTTCAGCGCGGTGGCGATGGGCTCGGTGGTGCCGCCCATCACGACAAAATGCGGCTCATCGGCGATGGATCCGTCGTAGGTGATGCGGTAGAGCTCGGGGGCCTTGGTCTCGCCGAAGTGGGCCACCTCGGCCACACACAGCTCCACCTCGTACGGCTTGGCCTGCTCGGTGAAGATGGTGCCCAGGGTCTGGGCGTACACGTTGGCCAGCTGCCTGCCGGTGACGTCACGCCGCGAGTAGGCGTAGCCCTGGGTGTCGGCGAACCGGATGCCCCCGCTGCGCAGGTTGTTGAACTCGTTGAATCGGCCCACGGCGGCGAAGCCCACTCGGTCATAGAGCTCGCTGACCTTCTGCAGGGACCGCGACGGGTTCTCCGCCACGAACAGCACACCGTCGGCATAGGCCAACACGACCACACTGCGGCCGCGCGAGATGCCCTTGCGGGCGAGCTCGCTGCGCTCGCGCATCGCCTGTTCGGGCGAGATGAAATACGGGAAACTCATGAAACTGGGGCCTCACCGGCGTCGGGTCCGAAAGTGTCTGTGCGCGAACGGTTTGCGATCACCTCGCGGGCCAGCTGGGCGATCCGCGCCTCGGGGATCTCCTCGGCGCCCTCGGCACCGATCGTGACCGCGGTGGGATAGATACCGCGCACCAGGTCCGGACCGCCGGTGGCCGAATCGTCGTCGGCGGCATCGTAGAGCGCCTCGACGGCCACCCGCAGCGCGGATTCGGCGTCGGTGACCCCCGAATAGAGCTTCTTCATCGACGATTTCGCAAACAGCGACCCTGAACCAACCGAGTGGAAGCCCTCTTCTTCGAGGTTGTGTCCGCCGGCGGCGTCGAAGGACACGATCCGTCCGGCGCCCACCGGATCGGGGGCGTCGAGGTCGTAACCGACCAGCAGCGGCAGCGCGACGAAACCCTGCAGGGCCGCACCGAGATTGCCGCGGACCATGGTGGCCAACCGGTTCACCTTGCCCGGGAACGTCAGCGCAACACCTTCGAGCTTCTCGTAGTGCTCGAGCTCGACAGCGTAGAGCCGGGCGAACTCCACGGCGATGGCGGCGGTACCCGCGATGCCGGTGGCCGTGTAGTCGTCGGTGATGTAGACCTTCTGCACGTCGCGGCTGGCGATCATGTGGCCCTGGGTGGCCCGGCGGTCGCCGGCGATCAGCACGCCGCCGGGATACTTGAGCGCCACGATGGTGGTGCCGTGCGGCAGGTCGGCACCGCTACCGGTCTGCTGCGCCCCCACAGTGGGCAGCAGGTGGGGCGCTTCGCGCTGCAGATGGTCGGTGAACGACGACAGGTTCGAGGTCAGGGAACTGGGGGTCAGGCGGTCGGGGAACTGCCAGGTCACTGGCCACCCTTTTGGACGTATGCCCGCACAAAGTCCTCGGCATTCTCCTCCAGGACGTCGTCGATCTCGTCCAGCAGGTCGTCGGTTTCCTCGGTCAGCTTCTCGCGACGCTCCTGGCCCGCGGCCGTGCTGCCGGTGAGGTCGTCGTCATCGCCGCCGCCACCGCCACGCTTGGTCTGCTCCTGAGCCATCGCTGCCTCCTCTAACTAGGTGGTTCCACACTACCGGTTGACACCCGTCATGCCCGGAGCTAGGGCGCTTCCGACACTAATTCGTGAGTTGTTCGACGAGTTCGGCGGCACTGTCCACAGAATCCAGCAGGGCACCGACATGTGCCTTGCTCCCCCGCAGCGGCTCCAGGGTGGGAATGCGCACCAGCGAATCGCCCCCGAGGTCGAAGATCACCGAGTCCCAGCTGGCCGCGGCGATGTCCGCGCCGAACCGGCGCAGGCATTCCCCACGGAAGTAGGCCCGGGTGTCGGTCGGCGGGTTGTCCACGGCATCGAGCACCTGCTGTTCGGTGACCAGCCGCTGCATGGAACCGCGTGCCACCAGCCGGTTGTAGAGGCCCTTGTCCAGGCGCACATCGGAGTACTGCAGATCCACCAGGTGCAGCCGCGGCGCCGACCAGGCCAGGTTCTCCCGGTTGCGGAACCCTTCGAGCAGCCGCAGCTTGGCCGGCCAGTCCAGCAGGTCTGCGCACTCCATCGGGTCGCGCTCCAACAGGTCCAGGACATGCGCCCAGGTCTCCACCACGTGCGACGCGCGGGGATCGGGGTCGCGGCTGTCCACCAGCTTGGCCACCCGGTCCAGGTAGATGCGTTGCAGCGCAAGCGCAGTCAACTCGCGGCCGTCGGCCAGCGCCACCGTGGCCCGCAGCGACGGGTCACGGCTGACGACGTGCACGGCGTGCACCGGCCGGGCCAGGGCCAGGTCGGAGAGGTCCAACCCGTGCTGGGGGCCTTCTTCGATCAGGTCCAGTACCAGGCTGGAGGCTCCGACCTTCAGATAGGTCGACGTCTCGGCCAGGTTGGCATCGCCGATGATGACGTGCAGGCGGCGGTACTTGTCGGCATCGGCGTGCGGCTCGTCGCGGGTGTTGATGATCCCCCGCTTGAGGGTGGTCTCCAGACCGACCTCGACCTCGATGTAGTCGGCCCGCTGGGACAGCTGGAAACCAGGCTCGTCGCCCGAGGGTCCGATGCCCACCCGCCCGGAACCGGTCATCACCTGCCGGGACACCAGGAAGGGCGTGAAGCCCGCGATCACCGCAGAGAACGGCGTCTGGCGGCTCATCAGGTAGTTCTCGTGCGTGCCGTACGAGGCGCCCTTGCCGTCGACGTTGTTCTTGTAGAGCTGCAGCCGAGCCGCACCGGGCACGCTGGCGACGTGGCGGGCCGCGGCCTCCATGACCCGTTCGCCGGCCTTGTCCCAGATGACGGCGTCCATCGGGTCGGTGACCTCGGGGGCCGAGTACTCCGGGTGCGCATGGTCGACGTAGAGCCGGGCACCGTTGGTGAGGATCATGTTGGCCGCGCCCACCTCGTCGGCGTCGACCACCGGCGGCGGACCCGAGGCCCGGCTCAGGTCGAAACCGCGGGCGTCGCGCAGCGGGGATTCGACCTCGTAGTCCCATCGCGTGCGCTTGGCCCGCTGGATTCCGGCGGCCGCGGCATAGGCCAGGACCGCCTGGGTGGAGGTGAGGATCGGATTGGCGGTCGGGTCGGACGGCGAGGAAATGCCGTACTCGACCTCGGTCCCGATGATCCTGTGCATGGGACCAGCCTAGAGAGGGCCGGGCCGGATCGGCTGGGTGGCCCACCTGACGGGCGGTTGTGTGGTGCAGTAATGCCCGACATGGACGCTTACCTGCTGCACAACACGACACTGATCGACGGCACCGGCGCCGACCCCGTTCCGCAGGCGGCGGTGCTGGTGGAGAACGGCACCGTCAGCTGGGCCGGACCGGAGGCCGACTACACCGGGGCCGCCGTGACCCGGGTGGATCTGGGCGCCAACACGCTGTGCCCTGGGTTCTTCGACTGCCACGTGCACTTCGCGCTGCCGGGCGCCTCCGGTTCACCCCTGGAGCACGCCCTGAAGCCGCCCTCCTACGAGATGTTCCGGCTGCTCGAGCGGCTGCGGGTGACCGTCAGCAACGGGGTGACCACCGCCAGGGACCTGATGGGCATCGACCCCGGGGTGCGCGACGCGGTGGCCGACGGACTGATCGTGGGCCCCCGATTGCTGGTCGCGGTCGAGATGTTGTCGCAGACGTCCGGGCATGCCGATTTCCACCTCCCGTCGGGCCTGAACCTGGGGCCGCTGATCGGTGCATCGCTGGTGGACACCGTCGACGCCGCGCGGCTGCGCACCCGGGAGCTGATCCGCGCGGGCGCCGACGTCATCAAGGTCGCCTCCAGCGGCGGGGTGTCCTCCCCCAATGACGACCCGTCCTGGCTCGGCATGCGCCGGGAGATGATCGCCGCCATCGTCGAAGAGGGTCGCAACTACGGCGGCCGGCCGGTGGCCGCCCATGCCATCGGCTACCCCGGTATCCGCGCCGCTGTCGAAGCCGGGGTGCACAGCATCGAACACGGCTACGAACTCGACGACGAACTACGCGCTCAGATGGTGGACCAGGGAACGTTCCTGGTGCCGACGCTGCTGGAGACCATGACGCCGGTGACCGCATCACCGCAGGGCGCCGCCAAGAGCGCAAAATGGCATGCGATGGCCCACGATTCGATTGCGGCATCGGTGGCGGCCGGGGTCCGGGTGGCGGTGGGCACCGACGCCGGACTGTCCCCCGACCACGGCACCAATCTCGCCGAGCTGGGTCTGCTGGTGCGCTTCGGCGGGCTGACCCCGCTGCAGGCCATCGTCGCAGGAACCAGCACGGCGGCCGAATTGTGTGGGGTGGCTGACAGATTGGGCTCGGTGGTGGCAGGCAAGCTGGCCGATCTGGTGGTGGTACGTGGCGACCCCCTGGCCGACATCGACGCCGTGGGCAAGCCGGAGAACATCCTGGCGGTGATCAAAGACGGCAAGCCGGTCAGCAATCGCGGCGGCTTCGGAGTTCCGGTATGAGCGGCGAGCGCGACGCCGCCGAACGCTGGTTCCTGGCTCACGGGTTGCCCGCGGTACTGCGCCCGGGCGCGCTCGCTCGGCGCGTCTGGCCCCGCTCCGCCCCCGCGCTGGCCGGTTTTGCGGTGCTGATGGCCAATTCGGTGCTGATCGTGATGGTCACCGGTCAGCACACCATCGACATCGACGGCGCGCCCACCCGCACCGAGTGGTTCGTGCTGGGCCTGCTGCTGGTGGTGTTGCCGGTGGCCGCGGTGGTGGGCTGGGCGGTCTCGCGACTGGGACAGCGGGGACGCACGGCGGCGTCCGCGGTGTCGGTGCTGATCATCTACGCCGGCGCCATCCTGGGCGGCCTGAGCCCCCGCGACCCGGTCAACCTGGCGCTCGACACCGTGGTGCTGGCGCTGATATTCGGTTGTACTGCAACAGGTCTGGGTTCCATCCTGGGGTGGGCTGCGCGCGTCACGGTGCAGAACCTGGCCGCGGTGGGCAACCTGTTCATCCGGGCACTGCCGGTGGTGCTGCTGACCGTGCTGGTGTTCTTCAACACCTACGTCTGGCTGATGGCCGCACTGGTGAGCCGCGCGCGACTCTGGTTGGCCCTGGGGTTCCTGTTCGCGGTGGCCGCGGTGTTCCTGGTGTCAAGCACCCTGGACCGGGTGCGCCCCATTCTCGACCCCGACGCGAAAAAGGCCGAGGACGCCGCCACGCTGACCGGCACGCCGTTCGAGCACATGCCGGACCGCCCACGCCGGGTGCCGCTGTCTCGCGCCGAGCGGATGAACGTGGGTATCGTGCTGGCACTCTCGCAGATCGTGCAGGTCCTCACCGTTGCCGTGGTGACCGCGATGATCTTCTTCGTGCTGGGGCTGATCCTGCTGAGCCCCGAACTGCTGGCGGCCTGGACCCGCGACGGCGCGTCGGACGGCACGTTCCTCGGGATGACGATCCCGGTGCCGCAGTCGCTGATCCAGATCACCATGTTCCTCGGAGCGCTGACATTCATGTACATCAGCGCCCGTGCGGTGGCCGATGCCGACCAGCGGTCCCGGTTCCTCGACCCGCTGGTGGAGGATCTGCGGCTGACGATGGTGGCCCGCGATCGATACCGCACCTTCACCGCGTCACGCTGAGACACTGTGACCGTGCCTGACATGCAGCGCGTGCACGACTGGTTCCTGCAGCGTGGCCTTCCACTGGTGCTGACCCGGCGCGTGCGCTCCCACGCGCTCATCACCCGTTCAGCACCCGCGGTGGCCGGGGTGGGAGCGCTGACCGCGGTGATGATGCTGCTGGCCGATCTGACCGGCGACACCCATGACTACGCCTACGTCACCCGTCTCGCCGTCATCGCCGTCGTGCTCGTGGCGGCACCCTTCGTGCTGGACATCCTGCACCGGCGCGACACCGCCGCATCCGAACGGGGCCGCCGCACCGCAGCGCTGGCGGTGATGGCCATGTACGTCGTCGTGATGCCACTGGCCGTCGACGGGTGGTCGGCAGCGGCGCTGGCCGAGGTACCCGCTTTCCTGGTGGTGACGTTGCTGACCATCTGGCTGACCTACCTCGGTTTCGGGTCGATCGCGTTGTGGGCACTGCGGTTTGCCTCGGTGCAACTCGGCGCGCTGGGCAACCTGATGAGCCGGGCGCTACCGGTGCTGATGCTGGTGGTCGTGGTGTACTTCACCGGTGAGCTGTGGCAGCTCGCCGCCCGGATGAGCCGCGAACGACTCTGGCAGACCATCGGATTCCTGTCGCTGGTGGCGTTGCTGTTCATGGTCACCACCATCCGGGACGAGGTGCGGGCGCTGCGCGAGGACCGGTCCGAACACAGCGATCCGTCGACGCTGCTGGTGGGCACGCCGTTCGCCGACGGCGTGGTCCGCCCGGTGCCGCCCGAGCGCACACCGCTCTCGCGTGCCGAGCAGTTCAACGTCGTCGCAGTGATGGTGGTGTCGCAGGCCATCCAGGTGGTCTTCTTCACCACCGGCATCTTCGTGTTCTTCCTGGCGCTGGGCATCATCGCCGTGCCCGACGACGTCACCGTGCTGTGGTCTTCGCAGCAGAGCTGCCCGGTGGGCGAACCACCCTGCGCCGGAACATGGTTCGGTATCCACGTCCCCGTCCCGCAGACCCTGGTGCACACCTCACTGTTCGTCGCCGTGCTGTCAGGGCTGTACTTCACCGTGAGCACATCGGTGGATCCGTTGTACCGGCAGCGTTTCTTCGACCCGCTGATCGCCGACGTGGCGGTCAGCCTGGCCGGCCGCGACGCCTATCTCGAGATGGAGGGCGAGCCCTAGTCGTAGATCACGGCCTCGCCGCGGCGGCGCAGCTCCGCCAGTCCGTCACGCATGGCCTGCAGCTGCTGCGCGGAATGTCCCTCCCAGTCGGTGATCTCGCCGACGATGCGCACCGGCTGCCTGCTGCGGTAAGACCGGGTGGGATTGCCCGGGAGCTTCTTGTCGGTCACGTTGGGGTCGTCCTCGATGGGGCCCAGAGGCTCGACGAGGTAGATGTGGCCACGCCCGTCCCCCGGGGCCAGCTCCGCACCCCACACCGCGGCGTCGAGGGTCTGGGTCAGGTAGATGTGGTTCATGATGCGGCCGGGCTCGTAGTTCGACTCCCGGCCCGGAACCAGGAGATCGCCCACCGCCAGCTCGGCTTTGGTGCCGTGCAGGTACGCACCGGACTCGTGCACTTCGAAGGGTGTGGGCACGGCCTCACACCCCCGCATCCACAGCCACTGCCGCTCGGCAGATCCCACAGACCTCCAGCCGACGCCTCTTCCAGCGCGCCACCGGCACGAAGAACAACGTGAACTGTTTGAACTCCTCCATCCGCTGCCAGACCGTGGTGTTGTGGCAGCGCGGGCAGGTGCGCGTCTCGCCGGTCCCCAGGGACTTCTGCTTGACGCCATAACCGAAGAGGAAGAAGAACACCCCCTCGAGGATAGTGAAGCCGCTACAGGCGCACGGGCTGGCGGCTGTGCCTGGACTCCCCCGTGCTCGCATCGAAGAAGTAGGTCCGCTCCGGCGGCAGCACCAGACCGATGGTGGCACCGGCCGGCAGATCGGTGCCCGCCGGGGCGTGCACCATCACCCGGGTCTCACCCACCAGCGCGGTCACCAGGGCATGGCTACCCAGCGGCTCCACCACGTCCACCCGGGCCGTCACTGCCCCGTCGTCGAACGCACCGAACCGCGTCTCGAGGTGTTCGGGCCGGACACCCACCGTCACCGGACCGTCCGGTTCAGCCACCGGCCCGACGGCCGCGCCGGCGATGTGCAGGATCCCGTCTGTGACCTCGGCGGGGATCAGGTTCATCGGAGGGCTACCCATGAACGCCGCCACGAAGGTGTTGGCGGGGCGGTTGTAGATGTCGTCGGTGGTGCCGATCTGCTGCACCGTGCCTTTGGACATCACGCACAACCGGTCCCCCAGCGTCATCGCTTCCACCTGGTCATGCGTGACGTAGATGGAGGTGACGGGGAACTCCCGGTGCAGGCGCTTGAGGTCACCGCGAACCTGGTTGCGCAGCTTGGCATCCAGGTTCGACAGCGGTTCGTCGAGCAGGAAGGCCTGCGGCCGGCGCACCAGCGCGCGGCCCATCGCCACCCGCTGCCGCTGTCCACCGGAGAGCTGGCCGGGCTTACGATCCAGCAGGTCGGTGATCTCGAGCAGTTCCGCGGTGTCGCGCACCCGCCGGTCCACCTCGGCCCGCGGCGTCTTGCGTTGGCGCAGGCCGTAAGCCAAATTCTTGTACACCGACATGTGCGGGTACAGCGCATAGTTCTGGAACACCATCGCGATGTCACGCTCCCCTGGCGAGAGGTGGTTCACCACGTCCCCGCCGATGCGGATCTCGCCCGACGTCGGGGTGTCCAGGCCGGCCAGCAGCCGCAGTGCGGTGCTCTTCCCGCACCCCGACGGACCGACCAGGACCAGGAACTCCCCGTCGGCCACTGTCAGGTTCAGCTTCTCCAGCGCTACCAGGTCACGGCCGAAACTGCGGGTGACATCACGGAACTCGACTGCTGCCACGGCTTTCCCCTCAACCCTTGATGCCGGTGCTGGCCACCGACTGAACGAAGTATTTCTGCGCACCGATGAACACCAGCAGCATCGGCAGCAGGCTCATCACGTTGGCCGCCATCAACAGTGGCCACTTGACCCGGTGCGCTCCCTGGAAGTAGCTCAGTCCCAGCGGAACCGTCATCTGGTCCTGGGAGGTGATGACGATCAGCGGCCACAGGAAGTCGTTCCAGGACGTCAGCACCGTCAAGGCGGCCAGCGTGGACAGCGCCGGCAACGACAGCGGCAGCACCATCTTGAACAGCACCCCCAGTCGGGACGTGCCGTCGACGCGGGCGGCTTCCTCGAGTTCCACCGGCACGGTCATGAAGAACTGGCGCAGGAAGAAGATCCCGAAGGCGGTGGCCAGATTGGGCAGCATCAGAGCGCCCAGGTGGTCGATGCCCAGGCCCTCCCACACGGTGTCACCGAACCACTTCACGATCAGGAACACCGGGATCATGGTGACCTGGAACGGCACCATCAACGTGGCCATCAGGGTGACGAACAGCGCGCCGCGGCCCAGGAACCGGACCCGGGCGAAGGCGTAGCCGGCAAGACTGCACACCAGCAGGTTGCTCACCAGGACCACTGCTGTGACCGTGAGGCTGTTGAGGAAAAAGTGGCCGAAAGGCGCTGCGGCCCAGGCCTCGGAGTAGTTCTCGAACCGGGGACTCTCCGGGAACAACACCGGCGGGAAGCGGTTGGCCTCCCCCTCGGTCTCCAGTGACGTGACCAACATCCACAGCAGCGGCACCAGCAGGATGAAGGAGACCGGGATCAGCACCAGGTGCCAGGGACTGAAGGGCAGCTTCAGCCGCCGCCGGCGAGGGGCAGGTGCGGGCACCGGCTCGACGGCCGGTGTGGCGGGGGCGGTGAGTTGGTCGGTCATGAGTAGTGCACATGTCTGCGAGCGAGGCGGAACTGGATGCCGGTGATCACCAGGATCACCACGAACAGCGCATAGGCCATGGCGGCGGCGTAGCCCGCATCGAACTGGACGAAGGCGCGGTCCCACAGGTAGTAGACGATCACGGTGGTGGCTCGCAGGGGACCACCCCGGGTGGTGGCGTACACCTCGTCGAACAACTGCAGGGCATTGATGGTCAGCCACACCACCAGGAATAGGTTGGCCGGCCCCAGCAGCGGCACCGTGATGGTGCGGAACCGGGTGGCCGCCGAGGCGCCGTCGATGGCGGCTGCTTCGTGCAGCTCGGCCGGGACCCCCTGCAGGGCGGCCAGATACACGATGACCGAGAACCCGGTCCACCCCCAGATCGTCATGGCCACGATCACGAACAGCGCCTGCGACGGGGAGGCCAGGAACGGCTGGGACGGCAGACCGACGGCGTTGAGCCCGGCGTTGACCAGTCCGTAGTCGCGGTCGGTCAGCCACAGGAAGATGATGCCCTGGGAGATCGTCGACACCGCCATGGTGACGTAGGCGGCGGTGCGGTACACCGAGATGAACCGCAGGGAGCGGTTCATCGCGGCGGCGATGAGCAGGCCCACCAGCATGGTGCCGGGCACGAACAACGCGGTGTAGACGATGGTGTGCTTGACCGATTCCAGGAACATCGGGTCTTCGGCGAGCTTGCGGTAGTTGTCGAAGCCCACCCAGGGTGTCCTGTCCGACAACAGGTCCGAATCCTGGAAGGACAGCTGCAGCGACATCAGCACCGGCAGCAGCCCGAAGACACCGATCAGCAGCGCCGCGGGGCTGACCAGCGCCCAGCCGCTCACGGTGTCCGAGCGGCCGAGCCTGCTCATCAAGGTCGTCATCCGGCGCTACTTGCCTGCCAGTGCGTCGTCGGCGGTCTGCGCCGCGGCGTCCAGTGCCTCCTTGGGCTGCTGCTCACCGAGCAGCACCGACACGATGGCCTGGCCCAGGGCCTCGGAGATCGCCGGATACTGCTCGACCGTCGGCCGGGCTTTCTCGACATTGCCGAGATTCTCCACGAACACCCCGACACCGGGCAGGCCTTTGTCGAGTTCGGCCACGAACGCCTGGTCTTCACCCACGGATGCCCGGGTGGGCAGATCGCCGGTGCCCAGGGAGAATTCCCTGACCTGCTCCGGGGCGGTGAGCCACTGCACGAAGTCGACGGCCGCCTGCTTGCGCTCGTCGCCGTTGTCGAACACCACCCAGTTGTCCGGGCCCGAGATGGTCTGATGTCCCCCGGACGAGCCGGCGAAGGTGGGCATCACCTGCACCCCGTACTCGATGTCGGACAGCGAGCTCAGATCCCACGGACCGGTGATCAACATCCCGACCTTGCCGCTGTTCATCAGCTTGGGCCCGGTCTCGTTGGTGGTGTCCAGGTACAGCGACTTGTCGGTCACGGCCATCTGCTGCAGCGTCGTCAGCGCCTCGACGCCGGCCTCGGAGTTGAACGCCGCCCGCTCGTTGTCGTCGGTCAGGATGTCGCCGCCGGCCTCCCAGAGCATGGGCAGGTAATGCCACACCGTGTCCTCGCTGCCGTCGGCGGGGATCAGCCAGCCGTACTGCCCCTTGGAAGGATCGGTCAGTTTGGCTGCGGCGGAGCGGAAGTCGTCCCACGTCCAGTCGGCGCTGGGCGGCTCGATACCGGCCTCGGCGAACAGCTGCTTGTTGTAGACGATCGCCAGGTTGTCCACCAGCGCGGGCACCCCGACCACTTTGTCGCCGACGGTGGCCGCGGCGCGCTCTCCCGGGTAGAAGTCGTCCCACTGCCACGCCGGCTCGGAGACGTAGGAGGACATGTCCACCAGCTGCGGGATCGCCGCGATGTTGGGGGACCAGGAGCCGAACATGTACGCCACGTCGGGGGCGCTGTCGCCGCGGACCGCGGTGAGCACCTTCTGCAGCACCAGGTCGTTGCTGGAATAGAGCTCAGAGATTTCCACATCGGGATGCTCGGAGTTGTACTTGTCCACCAGGGACTTGAAGACGGTGCCCTCGGTGTCCTGGAAGCCGTGCCAGACGGCGATCTCGGTGGGACCCGATGACGAGGAGTCACCACCGCCGCCGCAGGCGGACGCGGCGAGGGCGACCACGGCCCCCAGGGTGGCGAGAAGGCGTGAGCGTTTCACAGTCAGAACTCCTTCGTTGAGGGGACACGCAGGGCTTCGGGTAGCAGATCACCGTGGGCGGTGGTCAATTCGTCGCACAGCTGCCAGATCTGGTCGACGGTCAGGGTGGCCGCGGTGTTGGGATCCACCATGGCCGCCGCCCGGACCAGCCGCGGATCGCCGTCGAGTGCGGCCTGCACCGTCAGATCCACCGGACCCAGGAAGTTGCGGTTCAGCGCGGCGCACTGGGCCGGCAGGTCGCCCACCTTCATCGGGTGCGCGCCCAGGGCGTCGAGCACGGTCGGTACCTCGACGGCCAGCCCGCCCGGCAGATTGGTGATGAGGGCATCGTTGGCGACGTTGGCGGAGATCACCCGCACCGTCCCGGTCTCCAGGGAATGGATGACCTGCGGGGCGTATTCGGTGGAACTGGTGTCGATCTCGAGGGTTCGCCCGTGTTCCAGCTCGGACCGCACGCGAGCGTACTCGGCGAGGTTGGCCGCGCTGATGTCGACGTACTCACCGACATTGAGCCGCAGCCGCTCGACTTCCTCGGGGTGCCGCAAGTACCACGGCACGTATTCACTGCTGTGCTCGCTGGTCTCGGTCGGGTAGTAACCGAGCCGGCGGTACATGTCCACCCGGACCCGTCGGCGCAGTTCGGGGTCGGCGGCGATGCGCTGATCCAGCAGCGGGTAGAGATCCTGGCCGGCCCGCTCCCACTTCAGCACCCACGCTTGGTGATTGACCCCGGCCGACCAGTAACTCACCTCGTCGTAGGGCACGCCGACGATCTCGCAGAGGCCGACCATGGTCCAGTACACCGAGTGGCACAACCCGAGCACCTTCAGCTGCGGCGCCACCCGGTGCAGATAGGTCACGTTCATGGCCATCGGGTTGGTGTAGTTCAGCAGCCACGCGTCCGGGCAGACCTCCAGCATGTCGCGGGCGATGCCGTCCAGCACCGGAAATGTGCGCAGTCCGCGGAACACCCCGCCGATGCCGATGGTGTCGCCGATGGTCTGGTGCAGGCCGTACTTCTCGGGGATCTCGAAGTCGCGCACGGTCGCGTCGTGCATGCCGACCTGGATGACGTTGATGACGTAGTTCGCGCCGTCGAGGGCCCGGCGGCGATCCAGGGAGGCGACCACCTCGGGGGTGGCCCCGGTCTGCGCGGCGGTGGCGCGGGTGATGGCTTCGGCGGTCTCCAGGCGCTCGGCGTCGATATCGTGCAGTACCACCCGTACCGAGCCCAGCTCGGGGAAAGAGAAGATGTCGCCGAGCAGTTCGCGGGTGAACTCCACACTGCCCGCTCCGATGATGACGATGCTGGGTTTCATCGGACGTGCTCCCTGGATGCGCCGACCGCGGGTGTGGGTGCCTCGCCACGCTTTTCGTCGCTGTACACCATGAGCGTCGACCCGACCAGCGCCAGCACGATGGCGATGGCGCCGTAGGGGCTCGGCAGAGTCTGGTAGGCGATCAACGAAATGATCACGGTGAGTGTGGGTGCCAGGGCATTGGTGGTGGGCGCGACGATGGCGGCCTTGCCTCTGGCCAGCGCCATCACCAAGAACAGGGCGCCGGCCGCGTTGAGCACCTGGGTGGCTGCCGTCAGTGCCGGTGCCTGCCACGGGAAGTCGGTCGGCAGGCCGCCGAGCGAAATGAGCGCGACGGGAATCAGGAGCAACCCGCTGATCGTCATCCAGCCGAAGGTGGTGGCTTCGTTGACCCCGATGGTCGCGGTCTTGCGCATGAAGTAGGCCTGCACCCCCCACGCCACGCAGATCAGGATCGCCAGCAGCAGCCACGGGCCGGAGGATTCGTCGGATTCACCACCGGTGATCGTGAAGAGCACGATGGCGGCGAGGGCCAGGACGAGGCCGACGACGGCCAGCGGTGAGATGCGTTCGCGCAGCAGCACCATCGCCATCACGACGGTGATCGCCGGCGAGATCGAGATGATCGGGAAGATCAGGTAGGCCGGCCCCATGGTCAGCGCCTGGAAGAGCACGAGTTGGCCGCCCGCTCCGGTGAGCCCGATCAGCAGGCCGTAGATGGTGGCGGCCGGGCGGCGGTCCCACTTCTGCCCGCGCAGGATGAACGCGGCGGGAATGATCATGGTCAACGCCCAGATGCTGTAGATCATCTCGTCGGGGTAGCCATACCAGGTGGCGGGCAGCGCGGAGAACGCTCCCCACACGCCCCAGAACAGGATGAGCAGCGCCGCGTAGAAGATCCAGCTGCGCCTTCCGGTGGTCGATGCGGTGGTCATGACGACCTCTTCTGTAGTTGGTGGACGGCTGCGGAGGTCAGCGGATGACCCGCCCGCTTGGCCGCGTAGAGGGCAGCCCCGGCGGCCGGATCGAGAATGGGAGGCTGCAGGTCGTACTTGGCGGGCAGCAGCTCCAGGGCCTGCCGGAAAGCGTGGAGAAAGCCGGTGTCGGTGAACATCCCGCCGGAGTACGACACCGGGATCCGGTCGAATTCGGTGAATCCGACGACAGTGCGGGTGGTCTCGACCAGCTGGACCAATTCGGCTGCCGCCGTGGTGATGATCTTGGCGGCCGCCTGGTCGCCGTGGCGCACCGCCTCGCACACCGTGGTGGCCAGCGCGGCGATGGAGCCCCGGTTGCCCTCCCACTGTTCGATCACCAGGCCCACCACGTCCAGGTCGCCGGCCAATTCCAGCCGCTCGCGCAGCAGGCCGTAGAGCGGACCCTTGACCAGCCGGCCGTCGCTCATCCGGCTGAATGTGTTGAGACCCTGGGTGGCAACCCAGTAGGCCGAGCCCTCGTCACCGAACAGCTCGCCCCAGCCGCCGACCCGGCGCCCGACTCCGAGCCGTTCGCCGTAGGTCATGGACCCGGTGCCACAGATGACGTTGATGCCGTCTTCGCCGGCCAGTGACCCTGCCCAGCCGCACACCATGTCGTTGTCACAGTGGTAGCGGTGGTGTCCGAGCACCTGTGCGGGCACTGCGTCGAGCTGTGCCAGATCAGCACTGGCCTCGCCGTAACCGGGCAGCCCGAAGAAGGCGAAGTCGATGTCGGCGGCCGAGATCGCCGCCGCCGCGCACACGTCGGAGACCCCTTGGCGCAGAACCTGTTCCACGACCTCGAAACCCTTGGCGAAGTAGTACGAGCTGGCCGCGGTTGCGCGGGCCAGGGTCCGGCCGTCGTCATCGACGAGCGCGAAGGCGGTCTTGGAACCTCCGCCGTCGACTCCCAGGTAGCGGGCCATGGCTGCTCACCGCTCCATCGGGTAGATGGTGACACCCTTGACGACGCGGCTCACTTCGCCGGAAGGGAAGGGATTGTCCGGCGTCTTGTGGTATTCGAGCGAGGTGAAGAGGGCCAGGTATTGGGCGAACACCAGATAGGCCACCGCAACGGTGGAGTCGTCGAGGCCCTCGAGTCCGGGCAGCACCACGACATCTCCGGCTGCCGCCGGCACCGGCTCAGTGCTGAGTACCACCACACTCTCGCTGCCCAGCTGGCCGCGGATCTCGGCCACCATGTCCAGGTCGTAACGCCGGGTGTGCGGATCAGTGGACAGGTAGACCACCGCCAGGGTGTCACTGTCGAGCACCGATTTGGGGCCGTGGCGGAAACCCAGCGGAGAGTCGAAATACGTGACCACCTCCCCCGCAGTCAGTTCCAGGAGTTTGAGGGCGGATTCGCGGGCCAGCCCCACCAGGGGTCCGCTGCCGAGATAGACGAACCGCTGTTTCTTCGCCTGCGCCAGGGCGCGGATGTCGGCTCTGCGGTCGATCACGGACTGGGCCGCCCGGGCCAGCGCGTCGACCGCTGCGGGGGCGGTGCCCGCCAGCGTCAGCAGGCACGCGAGCATCATCGACGTCAGGCTCGAGGTCATCGCGAATCCGGCATCGTTGGTGCGCTCGGGCATGTACAGCACCAGCGAATCGGCGCGCCCGGCGTGGGCGCGGCCGAGCTGACCGTCCCGGTCACAGGTCAGGACCAGATGCCACACCCGGTCCACGATCTCGTCGGCGAGCGCGGTGGTGGCCAGGCTCTCGGGGCTGTTACCCGAGCGGGCGAACGAGACCAGCAGGGTCGGGGTGTGAGGTTCGAGGTGGTCGAGCGGGCCGGCGACGATGCTGGTGGTCGCGATCGCTTCGACGCGGCAGTTCAGGTGGCGGCGCAGTGCCGGAGCGACGATGGTGCCTGCGAAGGCGGAACTGCCCGCACCGGTGAGGATGACCCGCAGCCCGGGCGCGGCGGTGACCTCGCGCAGGAACCTGTGCGCCGTGTCGTCGATCCCCGCGGCGAGCTCCCGCCAGGCCTCGGGTTGCTGCCCGATTTCCAGAATGGTTGCGCCGCCGTCTACTTGGGCGGGTACGACAGAGTGGTTCATCGGGCGACTCCAGTGTTCAGGCAGGCCAGGGCGTAGGGACGGAGGGCGTCACGGACCCGGTCGATCACCAGGTCCTGCGGATCGGGTCGAAGGTCGCCGGCCCGTATTCGGTCGTATTGGCTGGGGAGATACTGGCTGATCAGCGGCATCGGTATCCCGGTGCCACGCAGATTGGCCAGCAGGGTCTCCCGAGCCGCCTCGATCTCGGCGTCCGGCCAGTAGTAGCGGAGCCGGTCGCTGTAGCTGTACCGGCGCGCGGTGCGCTGCGTCAGCGGGTCGCCGTGGTAGTAGCCCCGCCAATAGGTGGGGTCGGCCAGCATCTGGCGCTCCACCACCTCGACGAGGTTGGACCGCCGGGTCGCGGGGACGAGTTCTGACTCGATGTCGGCGAGCGCGAACAGCGCCTCTCGCATCGCGAAGGTCAGGCCGGGCCCCACTTTCAGGATGGCCCAGTGGTCTTCGACCAGTTCGCGCAGTTGGGCCGGGCGCTGATAGTCCGTGGAGTGGGCTTCGAACACCAGGTTGTCCTGATCATCGAGGACGTGGCGCAGCTCGGCGGTGGCGCTGTGCTGATAGTCCACCACGGCCAGATGGTCGAACTCGACCCCGGGCTGCACCACCAGCGCGATCACCCGCGGCCAGACGTCATCGTGCCCCACCTCCGCGAATGCCGACCGGTGGGCCGCCAGGGTGCGGCGGGCGTGCGCGGCCGGTGTGGGGGTCAGTCCGTGCAATGTCTCGTGCGCTCCCCCGGGCACGGGCACCTCGGTGCCGATGACGTAGACCGGCCCGGGCAATCCGGCGCGGTGCGCCGTGCTTTCGGCCACCCGCAGCAGCCGGGCCGACCGCTGCGCCACCGTCTCGTCGGTCAGGGTGTCGGGGTCGTCCGCGCAGGACATGCTGCAGTCCAGGTGGATCTTGGTGTAGCCGGCTTCGACGTAGGCGGCGATGAGGTCCTCGGCCTTGGCCATGGCGTCCTCCGCAGGCTCGCCCTGCCATCGGTTGGGGCCCAGGTGGTCACCGCCGAACACCACCTGTCCCCGGGCGAAACCGCGGCGGTCGGCGATGTCGAGAACCCGGTCGCGAAAGTCCGCCGGACGCAGGCCGGTGTAGCCGCCGAACTGGTCGACCTGATTCGACGTCGCCTCGATCAGGAGGTAGGAGCCGTCGGCGGCCGCCTGATCGATCGCGGCCTCCACCACGGTGGGGTGCGCCGAGCACACCGAGTAGACCCCGACGGGCTCACCGGCCTTGTGCCGGTGGATGGTCTGCAGCAGGGGGTTCATCAGGGACGTCGGGCTCATCGCGCACCCACCTCACCGACCGCTGCGGCACCGACGGCCCGGCACAGCTGCGCCACGGTGGCCGTGATCGCGTCCCGGCCTGCCGCGAGATAGGGCCGTGGATCGGCGTTGTCGCCCAACGCCTCTCGCACACCGGCGGTGAACGCGACGTTGAGCGCGGTGCCGATGTTGATCTTGCGGACCCCCCGCTGCGCGGCACGCCGGAGTTGCTCATCGGACACCCCGGAAGATCCGTGCAGCACCAGCGGGACGCTGACGGACCCGGCCAGCCGGCCGATCAGATCGTGGTCCAGTTGGGCTGCGCGCGTGGTCATCGCGTGGGTGCTGCCGACGGCCACGGCCAGGGCGTCGACCCCGGTCGCCGCGACGAAGGCGGCAGCCTCGTCGGGATCGGTGCGGGCACCGGAGGCGTGGGCGCCACCTTTGCCGCCGATCTCACCCAACTCGGCCTCGACCCACAGTCCGGCGGCGTGCGCATCTCCGGCGACCGCGCGGGTGCGGTGCACGTTGTCCGCGTAGGGCAGGTGCGCGGCGTCGATCATCAACGACGAGGCACCGAGTGCGACGCCGGTGGTGATGACCTCGCGGACCAGGGCCATGTCCTGCAGGTGATCCAGGTGGATGGCCAGGGGCGCCGAAGACTGTGCCGCGATCTGGGCGCACGCCGCCAACAGCGGGGCGACGCGTCCGCCGTGGAAGGCGACGGTGTTCTCACTGATCTGCAGAATGGCTGCGGCGCAGGCCTGTTCGACACCGGCGGCGATGCCCTCGATGTGTTCGAGGGTGATCACGTTGAAGGCCGGGACGGCAGTTGCGGCGGCGGCGGCCGCGGTCACCAGTTCGGCGGTGGCGGTGATGGTCACGGCTGCGACAACCAACCGGTGTGACATGGATAACGCATGCCTCGATCATGAGAAGATCGCTCACAACGCGCAACAGAACGCGCAGAAGCGATCAGTAAAACTGAGCGTTTGGTGTGTGCGGACGAAGGGAGCAGGCGGCGATGTCGATCAGGCGGACTGACCGCATGCGAGAAGTGTTGGCGCTCTTGCGCGGCCGCGGTGACGTCGGATCCCGCGAACTGTGCCTCGAGCTCAACATCTCCCCCGCCACCCTGCGCCGGGATCTGAGCGAACTGGAGGAGCAGGGGCTGCTGGTCCGCACCCACGGCGGCGCCCGGGCGCTGGACCCCAGCGGCAGCGAGATCCCGGTGCGACTGCGCGATCACCGCACGGTGGCGATCAAACGGCGGATCGCCCAGCACGCGGCCGCGCTGGTGCCCGCCGGTCCGCAATCGGTGGCGCTGACCGGCGGCGTCACCACCGGCGAGGCCGCCCGGGCGTTGAAGGGCAGGCCGAACATGACCATCGTGACCAACTCCCTGACCATCGCCGCGGATTGCGCCGTGGACGCCCACATGAAGGTGATCATGACCGGAGGCCTGGTGCGGGCGAACTCCCTGGAGGCCGTCGGCCCGATGTCCGAACACGCCTTCCAGGTGATCACGGTGGGCACAGCAATCCTGGGCGCGGACGGGATGTCCGCCGAAGTGGGCGCCACCACCTTCGACGAAGCCGAAGCCAGGACCGCAATCGCCATGGCCGCCAACGCACAACGCGTTGTGGTGGCCGTCGACGGCTCCAAGATCGGCGTGGTGACACTCGCCAAGATGGCCACCTTGGACCGTCTCGATCACCTGGTGACGGACTCCACCGCCGACCCCGGACAACTGGAGCGGATCGAAGCGGCCGGGGTGCGGGTGCACGTTGTCGATGTGGTGGACGTCTGACTCAGCCGCGGGCCTCGCGCTGCAGCATCGCGGCCAGCTCCGCGGTGGCCGGGCTCACCCGCTCGGCCTGGGGCGCAGCGAGATACACCTGCCAGAGCACAGGGCGGGTCAGAGGCACGGCGACGAGATCCGGGAACCGCGCCGCCTCGCAGGCCGGCATGAACGCGGTGCCCAGCCCGTGGGCCACCAGATCGGCCAGTGCCGCGAACCCGGCCGGCACCTCGTAGCGGGTGCGCGGCTGCACGCCGGCTGCGTGGAACGCGCCGTCCATCAACCGACGCAACCCGAACTGCGGCGGGAAGCCAACCAGGTCCTCGTCGGCGAGTTCGCCGACGCCGACATCGGCGCGCGGGGCCGCGGGGTGATCGGTGCGGCAGACGAACGTCATCGGTTCCTCGAACATCAGGCGCAGGTCCAGCTGAGCCGGCCGACGGTCGGGCACCGACACCAGCGCCAGGTCCAGCGCCCCCTCCAGCAGGGCCCCGAGGTAGGCCGAGGCGCCGGACTGGTCGAGCCGCAGACGCAACGCGACGAAGGGATGCGCGCGGTGGAAGTCGCCGAGTACACGCGCGACGTCCATCGGACCAAAAGAGATCAGTGATCCGAATTCGACTGTTCCGGAGAGACTTCCGCGAAATTCGGCGACGGAATCTGCTGCGCTGCGGGCCGAGCGCAGCACGCCCTGGGCATGACCACGGAAGCGCTCCCCCGCCGGGGTCAGCGTGATCTGCTGTCGGCTGCGGTCGAACAGGCGGACCCCGAGTTCACGCTCGAGTTTGGCCACCGACGTCGACAGCGCCGACTGCACCACGTGAATGCGGTGTGCGGCCCGGGTGAAGCTGAGCTCACCGGCGACGGCGACGAAGTGTTCGAGCTGGCGCAGTTCCACGGCGATCACATTATCTCTGATCGCGATGACTCGTATTGATGATGATCGTTGGACTTGATGGTTGCGACGCGGTGAACTGATCGCATGGATGTCAGCAGGCGCAGAGTGATCCAACTCGGCGCGGCGACGGCCGCAGGCGTCGCCGCCGTTGCCACCGCCGTAGCCCCCTCCCCGGCCCTCGCCGGGCCGCCGCCCGCGCCCGGCCACCTGCTCGGGCCCGTACGCCAGATCGACGCCGGGGACCTCACCGTCGGCTACACCGACGCCGGCCCCGCCGACGGCACCCCGGTGCTGCTGCTGCACGGCTGGCCCTACGACATCCACAGCTACGCCGACGTCTCGGCCGACCTGGCCCGCCGCGGATTCCGGGTGATCGTGCCGTACCTGCGCGGTTTCGGCTCCACCCGCTTCCGATCGGCGTCCACCGTCCGCAACGGCCAACAAGCCGCACTGGCCCACGACGTCATCGCCTTGATGGACGCCTTGCAGATACCGGCGGCGATCCTGGGTGGTTACGACTGGGGTGCGCGGACAGCCAATATCGTTGCGGCACTGTGGCCGCAGCGCTGCGCCGCACTGGTGGCCGTGAGCGGCTACCTGATCGTCGACCTCGAGGCCAACCGAGAGCCGCTACCGCCGGCGGCCGAACACGAATGGTGGTATCAGTACTACTTCAGCACCGACCGCGGAGAGTCCGGATACCGGCGTTACACAGACGATTTCAACAAACTCATCTGGCAACTCGCCTCACCGTCGTGGCAATTCACCGACGCCACCTATCAGCTCAGTGCGACGGCGTTCGACAATCCCGACCACGCCGACATCGTGCTGCACAACTATCGATGGCGGCTGGGTCTGGCCGCCGGGGAGGCGCGCTTCGACGCCGACGAACGCCGCCTGGCGGACGCCCCGCCGATCACCGTTCCGACGATCACCATCGGCAGCGACTTCGACGGCGCCGCGCGCACCGGCGACTCCTACAGGTCCCACTACACGGGCTGGTACCAACACCGCGTTCTCGACGGAATCGGCCACAACGTTCCCCAGGAGGCGCCCGACGCATTCGCCGCCGCCGTGATCGACGTCAACAACGAGAAAGGTTCACCCCGATGACACCGACCCCACTCGCTGGCCGTACCGCACTGGTCACCGGCTCCACCTCCGGCCTCGGCGCCGGGATCGTCGCCGAATTGGCCGCTGCCGGAGCGCACGTCGTGGTCACCGGGCGCAACCGCACCCGCGGCGCGGAACTCACCGGCCGAATAGAATCCGCCGGCGGCCTGGCTACCTTCGTTCCCGTCGACTTCACCGCCGGGGCCTCCGCCGTGCGAGAGCTGGCCGCGGTGGCCACCGAGGCCGTCGGGGGCCGCCTCGACATCTTGGTCAACAACGTCGCGACCCTCGTGCAGCCGGCACCCACCGCAGAGGTCACCGAGGACGAGATCATGTCCACCTTCGGTGTCAGCGTCGTCGCGCCGTTCCTGCTGACCGGTCTGCTGGCCCCGCCGATGGCTCAACGCGGCGACGGCGCCGTGGTCAACATCGGGTCCATCAGCGGCATCCTGGGATCGCCCGGTTCAGCGCTCTACGGCGCCACCAAGGCGGCGGTGCACTCACTGACCAAATCCTGGGCCGCTGAATACGGACCGCGGGGTGTGCGGGTCAACGCGGTCGCGCCCGGCCCCATCGCCACCGAACGCAGTGCCGACTTCGCCGACGCCATCGCACCGGTCCTGCAGAGGCTGCCCTCTCGGCGGATGAGCACTGTTGCCGAGATCGCCGCCGCCGTGGTGTTCCTGGCCGGGCCCCAGGCCGGCAACATCCACGGCGCCGTCCTGTCGGCTGACGGCGGATGGTCGGCGGTCTGATCAGAATCCCCGACAACGACGCGTCCGGCGCCTAGATTTGGCGCCATGAGCGACTCCATCTACGGCAAACGCTACGGCGAGGTCCTTCTGGTGCGAATGACCGAGCAAGGCCCGGAAGCCACGGTGTACAACACCTTTCCGCTCAACGACTGTCCCGAGGAGCTGTGGTCGAAACTCGACGCCACGGCCATCGCCGCGGAGAACCAGGCGGTGGCGGCGCTGCTGAACGGCCCGCGCCATTGGCTGATGAGCCACATCGAGAAGGACGGCGGAACCGAACAGGAGCGCAGGACCTTCGGCGGCCTCGAGATGCTCAGGCAGGCCACTGTGCTGCTGTCGTCGATGAACCCGGCGCCGTACACCGTCAACGAGGTGGACCGCAAAGCGGTGTTCGTCTACGACGCCGGCCAACCGGTGTACGAACTCCACGACCCCGAGGGCCGCACCTGGGTGATGCAGACCTACCGCACCACCGTCGAGCCGGGAGAACTGCCGCAAGGTTGGACTTATCACACCCGCACACTCGAGCACGAGCTGCGGATCGACACCTCGACGGTGAAAGCACAGGTGCTACAAGACGATCAGGCCAACAGCTACTCGCTGCTGGCCTGATCGACGTGCGTGCCTACAGGTACTGACCCAGATTCGACTCGGTGTCGATGGCCCGGCTCGCCGACGAGCTCTTGCCGGTGACCAGCGTGCGGATGTAGACGATCCGCTCGCCCTTCTTGCCCGAGATCCGCGCCCAGTCGTCGGGGTTGGTGGTGTTGGGCAGGTCCTCGTTCTCGGCGAACTCATCGATGATCGAGTCGAGCAGGTGCTGGATCCGCAGACCGCGCTGCCCGGTCTCCAACACCGACTTGATGGCGTTCTTCTTGGCCCGGTCGACGACGTTCTGGATCATGGCGCCGGAGTTGAAGTCCTTGAAGTACATGACTTCCTTGTCACCGTTGGCGTAGGTGACCTCCAGGAACCGGTTGTCGTCGATCTCGGCGTACATCCGGTCGACGACCTTCTCGATCATCGCCTTGATGGTCAGGGCCGGGTCGCCGGAGAACTCCGAGAGGTCGTCGCTGTGGATCGGCAGGTCCTCGGTGAGGTACTTGCTGAAGATATCCTGCGCCGACTCCGCGTCGGGGCGCTCGATCTTGATCTTGACGTCCAGGCGGCCGGGCCGCAGGATCGCCGGATCGATCATGTCCTCGCGGTTGGAGGCGCCGATCACGATGACGTTCTCCAGGCCTTCCACACCGTCGATCTCCGACAGCAACTGCGGAACCACCGTGGTCTCCACATCCGAGCTGACGCCGGTACCGCGGGTGCGGAAGATCGAGTCCATCTCGTCGAAGAACACGATCACCGGTGTGCCCTCGGAGGCCTTCTCCCGAGCCCGCTGGAAGATCAGGCGGATGTGTCGCTCGGTCTCACCGACGAACTTGTTGAGCAGCTCGGGACCCTTGATGTTGAGGAAGTAGGACTTCGCCTCGCGCGAATCCTCACCCCGCAACTCGGCCATCTTCTTGGCCAGCGAATTGGCCACCGCCTTGGCGATCAGCGTCTTGCCGCACCCCGGGGGGCCGTAGAGCAGCACACCCTTGGGCGGGCGCAGCGCGTACTCGCGGTAGAGGTCCTTGTGCAGGAACGGCAGCTCCACCGCGTCGCGGATCTGCTCGATCTGCCGGGTCAGACCACCGATGTCGTGGTAGCTGACGTCGGGCACCTCCTCGAGCACCAGGTCTTCGACCTCGGCCTTGGGGACGCGCTCGAACGCGTACCCGGCCTTGGTGTCCACCAGCAGCGAGTCACCCGGGCGCAGTTTGCGCGGACGCAGGTCCAGCTCGGCCTCCGACAGGGTGGCCGCCACCTCTTCAGGCAGGTCATCGGGGGCGATCAGCGGCTCGGCCAGCCACACGATGCGCTCCTCGTCGGCGTGCCCGACCACCAGGGCGCGGGCGCCGTCGGCGAGGATCTCGCGCAGGGTGCTGATCTCACCGACCGCCTCGAAGTTGCCTGCCTCAACGACCGTGAGCGCCTCGTTGAGCCGGACGGTCTGCCCCTGCTTGAGGGCCGAGACCTCGATGTTGGGCGAGCACGTCAGCCGCATCTTGCGCCCGGAGGTGAACACATCGACGGTGTCGTCCTCATGGGTGCTCAGCAGCACGCCGTATCCACTCGGGGGCTGCCCCAGGCGGTCGACCTCCTCGCGGAGAGCCAGGAGTTGCTGACGGGCCTCTTTGAGGGTCTCCATCAGCTTGGCGTTCCGCGCCGCCAGCGAGTCGATGCGGGCTTCGAGTTGATGGACGTCGCGGGCAGCGCGGGCGCCGCCGGTGTTCCCTGCCGCGGTGTCGAGCTGGTCACGCAGGATCGCCGCCTCGCGACGCAGGGATTCCAGCTCGGCAGCATCTTCGGCGGAAAAGCCCTGCGGGTTCTCGCCCGAACGCTCTGATGGACTCATGCTGCGCTCCTCCCCCGCACCGAAAGTTGGTGCGGTAACAACTTCAAAGCTACCGGCGATTCAGACTTTGTGTGCGGTGTAGGAATTCGACACACCAGAGACACTGTTAGCCTCTCAACCAGAGGCCGGCCGATCGAAAGGACAGCCGTGAACCTGAAATCCCTCGCCACCGGTGTGGCAACCGCCGCCGGTGCGGTAGCCATCGTCGGCGTTGCGGCGGCAGGTGTGACATCCATTGCCACTGTGACGACCGCCACAGGAGCGCCGGCAGTTCAGCTGGCCACCTGGGACGTCCCTGCGCCTGCCGCGCCGGCCCCCCAGTTGCAGGGTGCGCTGACCCAGACCCTGAACGCACTCACCAGTGGCACGTTCAGCCCGTATGTCGAAGGCGGCCTCGGACGCGGCGAGCAGATCCTGGCGGATCGCGCCTACCGCAACGCCCGCGCGCAGGGGTACTTCCCGGTGACGTTCAACGTCGTCGACATCGACCAGAACGGCCCCGTCGCCACGGCCAACGTCACCGCCACGGCGGCCAACGGTGCGGTCACCTCCCGTCCGCTGACCTTCATCGCGGCGCCGAGCCCCACCGGCTGGGTGATCCAGAAGGGCACCGCGATCGCGTTCCTGGGTTCGCTGGGCTGACCCTGATCCGACTCGCTGTACCGGGCGCCGCCACGATCCTCGTGGCGGCGTTCGGGCTGTCGGGGTGTTCTGCGCAGCCGGCGCCGCCCCCTGCAGCTCCACCGCCGCCGATGACCTCCACCCAGGCCGCCGCGGCGCCGGTGCCCCAGCCCTCGGTGCTGATCGAGGTGCTCACCCGTGTCACCGACCCTGCGGTGCCCGGGACCGACAAACTCCCGCTGATCGAAACCTCCACCGATGCCGATGCGGCCGCCCTGGACCGGTTCACCCGGGCGCTGGTCGACAATCAATTGACACCGCTGGAGATCTCGGCCCGCGATGTGGCCGCCGTCGACGACCGTCCCGGGCTGGTGGTGGCCGACGTGACGATCACCCCGGCGACCCCTGATGCCGCGCCCTTCAGCTTCCCCATGGAGTTCCGCTTTTCCGACGACCACTGGCAACTTGCCCGGCAGACCGCCGACATGCTGCTGGCTTACCAGGGCTGACCCGCACGTGTGGATCGGGTGGCTGGAGTTCGACATCCTGCTCGGGGATGTGCACTCACTGAAGGAGAAGCGCTCGCTGGTGCGCCCCATCGTGGCAGAGCTGCGCCGCAAGTTCAGCGTGTCCGCGGCTGAGACGAATGCCACAGATCTACACCGGCGCACCGGAATCGGGGTGGCGACCGTCTCCGGTGACCGCGCGCACGTCGTCGAGGTGCTCGACGCCGCCGAACGCCTGGTGGCCGCGCGCCCGGAGATCGAATTGCTCGCAGTGCGCCGGGGGTTGTCCCGCAGCGACGACTAGGCCCAGGGATCCCGGCCCGCGACGGGCTCGGCGGCGAAGTCCATTATCTGGTCGCCGAAGCGCGGCCACCTGGGCAGCCCCGGCCCATTGGGGTCCCCGGAGCCGGCGAAGTTCACCAGATAGCCGCTGATGTCGCGCCCCACCCCGCGGTCCTGGTCGGTGGTCTGCTCCCCGTACTTCACGTCCTCGGTGTGCAGGAAGAACGGCACATCGGAAGCGTGCTGGGCGCCGTCGGCACGGTCCGCGGAGGCGGCCACATAGGAGAACCGGTAGTAGAAGGTAGGGACCTGCCCGCCCAGCAGGCCGGCGACGTCGCGGGCGCCGGCCACCATCCACCCGTCGGGTCCCCCGATATCGGCACTGGTGGCACCGACCATCACCGGCACCCGGTCCCATGCACCGCTGCGGTAGGCCTGCACCGGGTCCACGGTGACCACCCCGTCGGCGAAGGGGGCGGCGAAGTCGCGGTCGCCGGAGCCGAACAGCGCCGCCATGTCCAGGTCGCCGCGGATCTGCTCGGCGGTCAGCGCCCGCAGCCGCGCCAGGGCGGCCGGGTCATCGGCGGCGATGCCCTGCGATGCGGCGAACCGGACACCGACCTGCTCGACGTCGGCCAGGGTGGCACCGTCGGTGGTCGCGTCGCCGCCGGACATGATCACCGCGCCGTGCGCCAGCCCCCTGGCCCGTGGAGAGGTCAGCAGGGAGTGGATGGACATGCCGCCGGCGCTCTCCCCCACCAGCGTGACCTTGCCCGGGTCGCCGCCGAACGCCGCGATGTTGCGCTGCACCCACTGCAGCGCGGCGATCTGGTCCATGCTGCCGTAGTTGCCCAGCAGATCCCCGTCTGCCCGGGCGGCGGTCAACTGGGGGTGGGCGAAGGTGCCGAATCGGCCCAGCCGGTAGTTCAGGCTGACCACCACCGTCCCCTGGCGGGCCAGGGCGGCGCCGGAATACACCGCCGGTGAGGCGCCGCCGTTGACGAAGCCGCCGCCGTGGATCCACACCACCACCGGCAGCGGGGCATCCGTGGCGGCCGGGCGCCACACGTTGAGGTACAGACAGTCCTCGGCCGGGGTGGCCCCCAGCGGCGCGGCATCACTGGGAAACGGCCGCTGCATGCAGTCGTTGCCGTACTCGCGTGCATCGCGCACGCCGGGCCAGGCGGGCGCGGGCTGCGGCGCCCGCCAGCGCAGATCACCGACCGGCGGCGCGGCGAACGGGATCCCCTTCCAGCTCTGCACACCGTCGTCTTCGGTGCCGCGCAGCGCTCCGGTCTCGACGCCGATCACCGGGTCGGCCGCCGCCCCCGGCGCCGTGGTCAGCGAGAACAACACGCCGAGAACCAGACTCAACGACCCGAGGCGTCTCACACCTGCTGCTTACGCCGCTTCAACGGAGTCGGGGTGATGGTGTCGGGCGCCAGCCGGCGGGCCGAGATCAGGAAGGCGGTGTGCCCGCGCATGTTGTGCTGGGGCCGCACCGCCAGGCCGACCACATTCCAGCCGCGCTGCATGGTTTCCCACGACCGGGGCTCGGTCCAGCACTGCTGTTCGCGGAGCGCCTCGACGGTCTTCGACAGCTGCGTCACCGTGGCCACATAGATCATCAGCACGCCCCCGGGTACCAATGCCGCCGACACCGCGGGCAGCACCTCCCAGGGCGAGAGCATGTCGAGCACTGCGCGGTCCACCTGGGGCCCGCTGTACTCGGCGAGGTCGCCGATCACCAGGTTCCAGTTGGCCGGCCGTTCCCCGAAGAAGGTCTCGACATTGCGGATGGCGTGCACGGCGTGGTCGTCGCGCACCTCGTAGGACGTCACCTGACCGGTGGGTCCGACCGCACGCAGCAGCGAACAGGTCAGCGCGCCGGAGCCGGCGCCGGCCTCGAGCACGTGGGCCCCGGGGAAGATGTCTCCCTCGTGGACGATCTGTGCGGCGTCCTTGGGATAGATCACCTGGGCGCCCCGCGGCATCGACAACACGTAGTCGATGAGCAACGGCCGCAAGACCAGGAACTGGTCGCCGTTGGTGGACTTCACCACGCTGCCCTCGGGAACGCCGATCACCGAGTCGTGCGGGATGGCGCCGCGGTGGGTGTGGAACTCCGCGCCCGGGGCCAGCACCATGGTGTAGTGCCTGCCCTTGGCGTCGGTGAGTTGCACCCGGTCACCAACGGTGAACGGTCCGGTCAACGACACGTGCTGTACTCCTCCAGGATTGTCCGACCCCCTGCATAAGCTGCCAAGTATGGCCGACGACGCGCTGATCACCGAACGGGTTGCCTCCCGTCCGGCGCTCTCGCCGTCACGGGCCGCCGATTTCAAACAGTGCCCGCTGCTCTACCGGTTCCGGGCGATCGACCGGCTGCCGGAGCCGCCGTCGGTGGCCCAGCTGCGCGGGTCGTTGGTACACGCGGTGTTGGAGCAGCTCTACGGGCTGCCCGCGCCGGAGCGGGGAGCTGACACGGCGTTGGCGCTGGTGGGGCCGGCCTGGGCGCAGGTGGTGGCGAAGGACCCGGCGCTGGCAGACGTGCTGGCCAACGACCAGCTCGAGCAGTTGTTCGCCGAAGCCGCGGCGCTGCTGTCGGGGTACTACCGGCTGGAGGATCCCACCCGGTTCGATCCGGACTGCTGCGAGCAGCGGGTCGAGGTGGAGCTGGCCGACGGCACGCTGTTGCGCGGTTTCGTCGACCGGATCGACGTGGCCGCCACCGGTGAGGTGCGGGTGGTGGACTACAAGACGGGCAAGGCACCGCCGGAGGCCAGGGCGCTCGCCGAGTTCAAGGCGATGTTCCAGATGAAGTTCTATGCGGTGGCGCTGCTGCGGTCGCGCGGTGTGCTGCCGACGCGGCTGCGGCTGATCTACCTGGCCGACAGTCAGGTGCTGGATTACACGCCGGAACTGGGTGAGCTGCAACGGTTCGAGAAAACGCTGACCGCCATCTGGCAGGCCATCCGAACTGCCGGTGAGACAGGCGATTTCCGGCCCAACCGGACGTGGCTGTGCACCTGGTGCGCGCATCAGAGCCGCTGCCCCGAATTCGGCGGCACCCCACCGCCGTACCCGGGGTGGCCACGGCATCCGGCAGACTCGGCGGCGTGAGTTCCTCGTATTACCGGCGCCGGCCCGACGGTGTGTTCGACTCGACCGACCTGACCCGCAGCAACTGGACCCCCGAGATCCAGCACGGCTCACCGCCGCTGGCCCTGCTGACCAAGGCGATCGAAGAGCACCTCGCGGACTCCCCGCTGCGCATCGGCAGGCTGACCCTCGACATCCTGGGCGCCATACCCGTCGAACCTGTCCTGGTGCGGGTCTGGGTGGAGCGGCCCGGTCGCCGCATCTCGCTGCTGGCGGCGGAGATGACCCCGCAGGGCCAGCAACGACCGGTGGCCCGGGTGACGGCGTGGGCATTGGCCGTCAGCGACACCTCGGCGGCGGTCACCGACCGTCATCCCCCGCTGACCGAGGGCTCGACGGTCGAGCTGCCCGACGGCTGGTGGAATGCCGACGGTTACCTCGACTCGGTGGATTTCCGCCGTCAGCAGGATGATTCGGGCTCGCGGGTGTTCTGGATGACACCGAAGGTGGCGCTGGTCGATGACGAACCCAGCACTGCGCTGCAGCGGCTGACCATGGTGGTGGACTCGGCCAACGGGGTGGGTTCGGTGCTGGATCCGCAGCGGTATGTATTCATGAACACCGATACGGTGCTGCACCTGCACCGCCTGCCCACCGGAGCGGACTTCGCCGTCCGGGCGCGCGCGTCCATCGGGGCCGACGGCATCGGTGTCACCACCGCCGAGGTGTTCGACCGCGACGGCTTCGTCGGCACCTCCGCGCAGACCCTGCTGGTGCAACAGCGGTCATGACGTGAGCCGGTGCGAAGCCTTGCCCATCTGAGCCCTGCGGCGAACGACGCTGGGAGCCACGCCATATCGCTCGCGAAAGCTCCGGGAGAAGTGTGCCGTGGTGCGATACCCCCACCGCGCCGCGATGTCGGAGACCGCCAAGTCGTGTAGGACGGGATCGGCCAGATCACGACGACTTCCGTTCAGCCGCTGATCACGCACCCACGCACCGAAAGTGGTCCCCTCGGTGGCGAACAATCTGTGCAGCTGACGAGTCGACACCGCGCACGCCGCTGCCACGTCCGCGGGTGCGAGGTCGCAGTCGCGCAGGCGCAGTCGGGCCTCCCGCCGGATCCGATCCAACATCGTGGCCCTGGGCGTGGAGTGCGCTGCGCTCAGGTGATGCTCAAGGGCACAGGCGAGCAGCTCGAGTCCCGCGTCGAAGAACCGGCGGGTCAGAGCAGACCTCCAGTCCGGGGCGACGATCGCCTGGAAGTAGGGGCCCAGCACCCGTCCTGGTCCTGACGCCGCCGCGAAGGTGACGGGAAGGCCGCCTGGGCGATCCCGCCGCCCGCCGTCGAGGCGCGCGCGGGGGACCCCGATGACGACAGCCTCGACCGGATCGTTGTCACCCAGCGCCACACCGAAAGGCTGTGCGGCGTCGAGCACCAACAGGTCGCCGGCGTGCACGATCCGACGGCTTTCCCCGGTGGCCGCCACCACCACCCCATCTCGCGCGATCAGCACCACATAGTCATCACGGTGGTCGTGTGTGATGTCCGCCGGGGTGCGGTAAGCGTGCACGGGGCCGCCCGAAAAGTGGACGACCCGCACGCCGTCCGGTTCCCAGGTGCGTAGCCAGGTCGCCCGATCATCGGACCTGCCCGCAACCGGAGCCAACGCCCGCAGACCCAGCAGGTCGCGCATCGCCCAGATCAGATCGGGTGGATGGGCACCGGCCACCGCCTCGTGCCGCGGGTACCGAATCGGCTGCTCAGCACACACCCCGTCCACGCCACAAAGCCGACCCACCACACTCCCCTTGTTCGCTCATCGTTTCCGACCCGCCGACAGGAGTGCGGACAGACCACGCAACCGTTACGCGCCCTGGCAGACCTCACATCGAGAATGGCGGCACGTTTATCCCGTAAGCCGCGTTCTCCTCCGCCGAGCACAAGGTGTGGCCGTACTCGGCGCTCTTGCGCATGAACATAGCCAGCTGTTCCGGGGTCGGCGGAGTGGGCGGATCCGTCAGGGGCCGGCCCACCTCGGTGAAGAACCGGCCCATCCGCGCAGTCGTGATGATGAGGTCTATCACCGGCTCGTGCGAGACGTTGCGATGGGCGTGCACCGCATTGCCCGGCACCTTGATGTAGTCACCGGGATGGACCGAAACCCACGCCAGTCCGCCCCCCTGCGGAATCAGCACCTCTTTGGAGCCCGCCAGGACGTAGAAGTCCTCGGGATCCTCGTGGCGGTGCATCGGCACCACCACCCCCGGCTGCACGACACCCCGGATCACACATGTCTCACCACAGGTGCTGAGTATTTCCACGGTGGCACCGAGTACATCAAGCGTCGGTCCGGCTGCGACGGCGGGCAGGTTGCGAAACAGTGCGCTTGAACACGCAGAAGTCACGTCGGTGATCCTTTGATGAAAGACGGGCGCGCGTGAACGGCGACGCGGCGCTTGGGCTCCTGGCCCGAGTCCGACGGTAACCGCGCAGGCGCCACCGAACGTGATGCTGGCACTGCGGGACAACAACTCTGGCACGCCGACGCAGCGCCACCGCTACGTCACGTCAGCGGGGTGAGGTCCTCGAGCATGGTGGGCACCAGTTCACTGACGGTGGGGTGGATGTGCACGGTGTGCGTCAGCGTCGTGTAGGGCGCCTTGGCCGCCATGGTGTCCAGGATGCAGTGGATCACCTCGTCGCCGCCGACGCCCAGGATCGCCGCGCCCAGAATCTCCCCGGAATCGGCGTCCACGAACACCTTCATGAAGCCCTGCGTCTCACCCTTTTCCACCGCCCGGCCCACGCGCGTCATCGGGCGCTTGCCCACCAACGCTTTTCGACCCGACTGGCGGACCTGGGCCTCCGACATCCCGGCCCGGCCCAGCGGCGGGTCGATGTAGAGGGCATAGGTGGGGATGCGGTCGCTGACCCTGCGTGGCTCGTTGTCGAGCAGGTTGGCGGCGACGATCTCGAAGTCGTTGTACGAGGTGTGGGTGAAGGCGCCCTTGCCGTTGGAGTCTCCCATCGCCCAGATGTGCTCGGCGGTGGTGCGCAACTGGTCGTCGGTCACGATGTAGCCGTGCTGATCGAGCTCCACGCCCGCGAGGTCGAGGCCGAGGTCGTCGGTGTTGGGTCGACGGCCCACGGCCACCAGCAGATGCGAGCCGGTGACGGTGGGTCCGGACGCCGAGGTGTGCACTGCAACACCCGCGCCGTCCTTGGCCACCCGGATGTCATCGGCGCCGAGATGGATGGTGATGCCGTCCTTTTCGAGGATGTCCTTGATGGCGGCACACACGTCGTCATCTTCGCGGGAAGCCAGTCGCTGTCCGCGTTCCACCACGGTGACCTGCGCGCCGAAGCGGCGGTACATCTGCGCGAACTCCAGGCCGATGTAGCTACCGCCGATGATGACCAGATGCTCGGGCACGGTGTCGAGATCCAGCACGCCGACGTTGGTGAGGTAGTCGACCTCGTCGAGGCCGGGGATGGCGGGTGCCACGGCACGACCGCCGGTGTTGAGGAAAAAGCGGTCAGCGGTGAGGGTCTGGCCGTCCACGTCGAGGGTGTGGGGGTCGGTGAAGCGGGCGTGACCACGGATCAGGGTGCAGTTGTCCATGCCCTCGAGCCAGCTCTCGACGCCGGTCCGGTCGCCGGTGACGATGCCGTCCTTGCGGGCCTTGACCTTGCCCATGTCGACGGTGACCTCACCGGTGCCGATCCCGAAGTCGGCACCGCGGCGGGCGATGTGCGCCGCGTGGGCGCTGGCCACCAGGGTCTTGGTGGGAATGCAGCCGTAGTTGACGCAGGTGCCGCCGACCAGTTTGCGTTCGATGACGGCCACGGACTGCCCCGCGGCGCTGAGCCTGCCGGCCAGCGGCGGCCCGGCCTGGCCCGCACCGATCACGATTGCGTCGTAATGCACTGTTGCCTTTCCGTTTTCTGTCACAGCGCGGACGCCAGAGCGACGACCACGAAGCCGCCGACGACGGCCACCACATCCTCGGACAGCGCGGCGGGCAGGTCTTTACCCGCTTTGGCGGCCACCGCGCCGCGGGCCCAGGCACCACCGAGAGTACCGAGCACCGCGCCGATGACACCGGCCCCCAGGCACGCCCACGGGTGACCCCAGGCCGTGCCGATCACGGCTCCGGCGAAGCCACCGCTGATCAGCCTCGCCGCGAACTGCGGGGGCACCTTGCGGCTCGGCGTCTTCGGCAGCTGATCGGTGATGAGCTCACCGAGCAGCAGCACGGTGAACACCGCGAGGGTGATCGGGTGGGCCACCCACTGGGCCCAGGTGCCGTCCAGGTTGATCCAACCGAGGAATCCGCCCCACGCCACCGCGGCCGGCGGGGTCAGCGCCCGCAGTCCGGCGACCACGCCGATCAACAACGCAAGCACGATCACCAGCACCTGTGTCATGAGACCCCCTGTCGAAGCGTCAGGGGGAAACTAACACGTCAGCGGGATTCCAGCCCGGGTATCAGAACCGGCAGAACCTGATGTCGGAGGCCAGAATTGCCTTGGCGCCGATTCCGGCGAGCTCGTCCATGATCGCGTTGACAGCCCGGCGCGGCACCAGCGCCCGCACCGCCACCCAATCGGGATCGGCCAGCGGAGCGATGGTGGGCGACTCCAGCCCCGGCGTCACCGCGGTGGCCTTGTCCAGCACCGTGCGCGGGCAGTCGTAGTCCAGCATCAGATACTGCTGGCCGAACACCACACCCTGGACGCGGGCGGCCAACTGATCGCGCGCGCGGTCCGAATCCGGCCCGACACGTTCGATCAGCACCGCCTCGGAATCGCACAGCGGTTCGCCGAACGCCACCAGGCCGTGCTGGCGCAGGGTACGACCCGACCCCACCACGTCGGCGATGGCGTCGGCCACCCCCAGTTGGATGGAGATCTCCACGGCTCCGTCCAGCCGGATCACCGTGGCGTCGATTCCCTTGTCCGCCAGGTCTTTCCGCACGAGGTTGGGATAGGCGGTGGCGATCCGCTTGCCGGCCAGCTCGGCCGGCGTCCACGGGGTGCCCGCCGGTGCGGCGTAGCGGAACGTCGATGACCCGAACCCGAGGGCGAGCCGTTCTTGGACCGGCGCATCGGACTCCAACGCCAGATCGCGGCCGGTGATGCCGAAGTCCAGCTGCCCGGAGCCCACGTAGATGGCGATGTCCTTGGGGCGCAGGAAGAAGAATTCGACGTTATTCACCGGATCGATGACGGTGAGATCCTTGGGATCGGTGCGGCGTCGGTAGCCGGCTTCGGAGAGAATCTCGGCAGCCGATTCGCTGAGCGCACCCTTGTTGGGCACCGCCACCCGCAGCATGGCGCTCACAGCTTTCCGTACACGTCGTCGAGGCTCAGCCCGCGCTTGACCATCAGCACCTGGGCCCAGTAGAGCAGCTGGCTGAGTTCCTCGGCCAGCGCATCGTCGGACTCGTGTTCGGCGGCCAGCCACACCTCACCGGCCTCTTCGAGGATCTTCTTGCCGATGGTGTGTACGCCGGCGTCCAGGGCTGCGACGGTGCCACTGCCTGCGGGCCTGGTGCGCGCGCGTTCACCGAGTTCGGCGAACAGTTCCTCGAAGGTCTTCACGGCCTGCGATTCTTTCACGCGGCCGTGGCCCAGCGGAAACCAGTTACCGGTCGGCGCCGGTCTTGTCGCCTCCCAGGATCTCGCCGTGCATGTCCTCCAGGGACACTCCCTTGGTCTCCATCACCCATCTCCAGACGAACAGGCCGGAGAGCACCGCGCACAGACCGTAGAAGCCGTAGGCCAGGCCGAGGTGGTCCCGCAGGCCCGGGAAGGTGACTGTGATCAGCCAGTTCGCGGCCCACTGACCGGCAGCGGCCAGCCCCAGTGCGGCGGCGCGGATGCGGTTGGGGAACATCTCGCCCAGCAGCACCCAGACCACCGGGCCCCAGGACATGCCGAACGCCACCACGAAGAGGTTGGCCGCGATCAGCGCGATGACGCCGGAGGCGCCGGGCAGGCTGGGATTGCCGTCGGGGCCCACGGTGGCGTTGGCGAAGATGACCGCCATGGTGATGAGGGTGACCGCCATGCCCGAGGAACCGATCAGCAGCAGCGGCTTGCGGCCGATCTTGTCGATCAGGGCAATGGCGATCAGGGTGGTCAACACGTTGATCACCGAGGTGATGACCGTGTAGATCGCGGACTCGTCGGCGCTGAAACCCACCGCCTGCCAGAGCACATTCGAGTAGTAGAAGATGACGTTGATGCCGACGAACTGCTGGAAGATCGACAGCCCCAGACCCACCCAGACGATCCCGTAGATACCGCCGGTGGGTTTGCGCAAGTCCTTCCAGGACGGCTTGTCCTCGCGCTCCAGCGTCTCCTTGATGCGAGTGATGGTGATCTCGAGGTTCTTCTGACCCAGCAGGCTGCTCAACACCCGGCGCGCTTCCGGGATCTTGTGGCTGGCCACCAGATAGCGCGGTGATTCGGGGATGGTGAACGCCAGTGCGCCGTAGACGACTGCGGGGACGGCCATCACCAGGAACATCCACCGCCAGGCGTCCATCCCCAGCCACAGCGGTTCGTTGGGGCCCCCTGCCAGCCATTGCAACAGGTAGTTGACCGCGAAGGACAAGAAGATGCCCGACACGATGGCCAGCTGCTGCAGGGAGCCCAGCCGTCCCCGGATGGAGGGCGGTGAGGTCTCGGCGATGTAGGCGGGTGCGATCACCGAAGCGACGCCGACGCCGATGCCGCCGACAACCCGGAACACCACGATCGCCCACACCTCGTGGCCGAAGCCGGTGCCGAACGCGCTGATCAGGAAGAGCACCGCGGCGATCTTCATGACGGCGATGCGGCCGATCTTGTCAGCCAGCCGGCCGGCGGTCATCGCGCCGAGAGCGGCACCGAGCAGCGCGGACGCGACGGCGAAACCCAGTTCGGCGTTGCCGATGCCGAAGTCTTCCTGGATGGAATCCACCGCGCCGTTGATCACGGCGCTGTCGTAGCCGAAGAGCAGGCCACCCAGGGCAGCCACCGATGCTATTCGGATGGCGGTTTTCCCGGAGGAGAAGTCGGCGTCGGTTATGGCCGACGGAGTGTTGTCGACGGGACCACCCTGACCAGCCATGACCAACCTTCTTTCCGCAGCGTTGCGCAAAAGTGTTACCCACACGATTGCACAGTCACACCGTGAAATTGGCTGTATCGGGGCCCGGTTTCAGCCCAGCTTCGCGTGCACCGCCCGCAGCGCATCGACGTCCAACGACGTCAAGGACGTCGCGTGGTGGCGCCGCGGACTCACCGGTACCTCCACGTCGTTGGGAATCACCAGGACCGGGCAGCCGGCGGTCTCCGCGGACAGCGTGCCGGTCACCGAATCCTCGACGGCCAGGCACTCGTTCGGGGTGAACCCCAGCAGTTGCGCGGCCCGCTGGTAGATGTCCGGCGCGGGTTTGCCGCGGGGCACCTCGTCACCGCACACGGTGACCGTAAAGTACTGGCGGCCAATGCTGTTGAGGGCCTTCTCGGCGAGATCGCGATAGGTGTTGGTCACCAGCGCCATCGGGACCTCCGCGGCCAGCAGCTCGTCGAGCAGCTCCCGGGCGCCGTCGCGCCACGGCAGACCCGAGGAGAACAGCTCGCCGGTGTAGGTGAACAGCCAGTCCATGGACTCGGCCATGGCCACGGGATCCGGCTCCAGGCCCAGATCGTCGTAGACGATGCGCATGACGCTGTGGCCGGACCCGCCGATGGTGGAGTCCCGCACCGCGGGGGTGAGCACCCCACCCATCCGTTCGTAGAGGGCGTGCATCGAGACATCCCACAGCTTTTCGGAGTCGACCAGTGTGCCATCCATGTCCCACAGCACTGCACGCATGGGCGTCATTCTCTCATGCCGTTGCGCATCAACCACATTCGACAGTCGCGCGATGATCCCGGTCACCCTCGCCGCCCCGGGGCGACGAGATTCACACCACGGCGGCGCCGGGGCTAATTTTGCGCCCTGGTGTGAATCTCGACCCGCGAAGGAAGTTCAGTCCTCCGGGTTGTATCCCAGATTGGGGGCCAGCCAGCGTTCGGCCTCCTGCAGGGTCCAGCCCTTGCGGCGGGCGTAGTCGGCCACCTGGTCCTGGGCCAGCCGCCCCACCACGAAGTACTGCGACTGCGGATGGGAGAAGTACCAGCCGCTGACCGCCGCCCCGGGCCACATCGCCATCGACTCGGTGAGCTCGATCCCGGTGCGCTCGGTGACGTCCAGCAGCTCGAACAGCGTCGTCTTCTCGGTGTGCTCCGGGCAGGACGGGTAACCGGGCGCCGGGCGGATGCCGACGTACTTCTCGGCGATCAGCGCGTCGTTGTCGAGCTGTTCGTCGGGCTGATAACCCCAGAACTCGGTGCGCACCCGCTGGTGCATCCGTTCGGCGAACGCCTCGGCCAGCCGGTCGGCCAGCGACTCCAGCAAAATGGCGCTGTAATCGTCGTGATCGGCCTTGAACTCGTCGATCTTGGCGCTGCTGCCCAGGCCCGCGGTCACCGCGAAGGCGCCGATGTAATCCCGCAGGCCCGTTTCTTTGGGGGCGATGAAGTCGCCCTGCGAACGGTTGGGGATGCCCTCGCGGTGCTGACCCTGCTGACGCAGGTTGCGCAGGGTGGTGAGCACCTCGGTGCGGCTGTCGTCGGTGTAGACCTCGATGTCGTCTCCGACGGCGTTCGCGGGGAAGAAGCCGATGACGCCGTTGGCGGTCAGCCACTTCTCCTTGATCAGGGTGTCGAGCATCTCCTGGGCGTCCTCGTACAGCTTGCGGGCGGCCTCACCCGAGGCCGGGTTGTTGAGGATGTCCGGGAAGCGGCCCTTCATCTCCCAGGCGTTGAAGAAGGGCTGCCAGTCGATGTACTCGCGCAGCTCGGCGATGTCGTAGTCCAGGAATTCCCGCACCCCCGTCCCCTGCGCGGGCACCGGCGGGGTGTAGCCGGCCCAGTCGATCGGGGTCCGGTTGGCGCGGGCCTTCTCCAGCGTCAGGGTCGGCCGCTCGTTCTTCTGCGCATGCCGCTCCCGCAGCGATGCGTAGTCCTTCTCGGTGGCCTCCAGCAGCGCCGGGCGCTGCTTGTCGTCCAGCAGGGCGGCGGCGACGGGAACCGAACGGGAGGCGTCCTTGACCCACACCACCGGGCCGCTGCGGCGCGGGGAGACCTTGACCGCCGTGTGCGCGCGCGACGTGGTGGCCCCGCCGATCAGCAGCGGGATCTGCAGCCCTTCGCGTTCCATCTCGACGGCGAAGTTGACCATCTCGTCCAGCGACGGTGTGATCAGCCCGGACAGCCCGATGATGTCGGCGTTGTGCTCCTTGGCCGCCTCCAGGATCTTGGCGGCCGGCACCATCACACCGAGGTCGATCACCTCGTAGTTGTTGCACTGCAGCACCACGCCGACGATGTTCTTGCCGATGTCGTGGACGTCGCCCTTGACCGTGGCCATGATGATCGTGCCGTTGGTGTCCTTGGTCTTGGTGGCGGACTGTTCCTTTTCCGCTTCGATGAACGGCAGCAGGTAGGCCACCGCCTTCTTCATCACGCGCGCCGACTTCACCACCTGCGGCAGGAACATCTTGCCGGAGCCGAACAGGTCGCCGACGACGTTCATCCCGTCCATCAGCGGGCCCTCGATCACCTCGATGGGGCGACCACCGGCCGCGGCGATCTCGGCCCGCAGTTCCTCGGTGTCGTCGTCGACGTGGGCGTCGATGCCCTTGACCAGCGCGTGGGTGATCCGCTCGCGGACCGGCAACGAGCGCCACTCCGCAGCCTTCGGGTCCTCACCCTTGTCCTTGCTGTTGAAGCGCTCCGCGATCTCCAGCAGCCGCTCGGCGGCGTCGGGACGCCGGTTGAGCACCACGTCCTCGATCCGGTCGCGCAGCTCGGGGTCGATCGAGTCGTACGGCACCAGCGCACCGGCGTTGACGATGCCCATGTCCAGGCCGGCCTTGATGGCGTGGAACAGGAACACCGCGTGGATGGCCTCGCGCACCGGGTTGTTGCCGCGGAAGGAGAACGAGACGTTGGAGATGCCACCGGAGATGTGCACCCCGGGCAGGTTCTCCTTGATCCACGCGCAGGCCTCGATGAAGTCGATGCCGTAGGTGGCATGCTCCTCGATGCCGGTGGCCAGCGCGAAGCAGTTGGGGTCGAAGATGATGTCCTCGGGCGGGAAACCCACCTCCTCGGTGAGGATCCGGTAGGCCCGTCCGCAGATCTCCTTGCGGCGCTCCAGGTTGTCGGCCTGGCCCTGCTCGTCGAAGGCCATCACCACCACCGCGGCACCGTATTTGCGGCACAGCCGGGCCTCGCGGACGAACTTCTCCTCGCCCTCCTTCATGGAGATCGAGTTGACGATCGGCTTGCCCTGGACGTTTTTCAGGCCGGCCTCGATGACCTCCCACTTCGAGGAGTCGATCATCACCGGGACACGGCTGATGTCCGGCTCGGCCGCGATCAGCTTGGTGAAGCGATCCATGGCGGCAACGCCGTCGATCATGCCCTCGTCCATGTTGATGTCGATGACCTGCGCACCGACCTCCACCTGCTGCAGGGCCACCGACAGTGCGGTGTCGTAGTCCTCGGCCTTGATCAGGTTGCGGAACCGGGCCGAGCCGGTGATGTTGGTGCGCTCACCGATGTTGACGAACAGCGAGTCGTCGGTGATGTTGAGCGGCTCCAGACCCGACAGCCGGGTGGCCACCTCGATCTGCGGCAGCGCGCGGGGCGTCTTGCCATCGACCACCTTGGCGATCTCGGCGATGTGCGGCGGCGCGGTGCCGCAGCACCCGCCGACCAGGTTGACCAGGCCGTCCTCGGCGAAGCCGGCGATGTAGGACGCCTGGCGCTCCGGCGATTCGTCGTACTCGCCGAAGGCGTTGGGCAGCCCGGCGTTCGGGTAGCAGGACACGAAGGTCTCCGAGATGCGCGCCATCTCGGCGATGTAGGGCCGCATCTCGGGGGCGCCGAGGGCGCAGTTGAGGCCCACCGCCAGCGGACGGGCGTGCCGGATCGCGTTCCAGAACGCCTCGGTGACCTGACCGGACAAGGTGCGCCCGGACGCGTCGGTGATGGTGCCCGAGATGATCACCGGCCAGCGGCGCCCGCGCTGCTCGAACAGCGTCTCGATGGCGAACACGGCCGCCTTGGCGTTCAGCGAGTCGAAGATGGTCTCGACGATGAGCAGGTCCGAGCCGCCGTCCACCAGGCCGTTGGCCGCCTCCAGGTACGCGGCCACCAGCTGGTCATAGGACACGTTGCGGGCGCCGGGGTCGTTGACGTCCGGGGAGATCGATGCGGTGCGGGTGGTGGGTCCGATGGCCCCGGCGACGTAGCGGGGCTTGTCGGGGGTGCTGAACTCATCGGCGGCCTTGCGGGCCAGTGCGGCGCCGGCGTAGTTGAGCTCGTAGGCCAGCTCGGCCATGTCGTAGTCGGTGAGCGAGACCGCGTTCGCGTTGAACGTGTTGGTCTCGAGGATGTCGGCGCCCGCCTCGAGGTACTCGCGATGGATGCCCTCGATGATCTGCGGCTGCGTCAGGGTCAGCAGGTCGTTGTTGCCCTGCAGCGCGGTCGGCCATTCGGTGAACCGGTCGCCGCGGTAGCCCTCTTCGTCGGGGCGATCCCGCTGGATGGCGGTGCCCATCGCGCCGTCGATCACCATGATCCGCTGACGCAGAGCTGCGGTCAGTTCCTCGGTGCAGTCCGGCCGGATGTTGGGTTCCATGACGATCACATGCACTCCTTCCTCAACGGAAGGCGTCCTTGACTCTGCCGAGCGTGGCGGACACCAGGGGCTGGTCGACCCCCCGACAACCGTTGCAACGCCTCTCGACCTCGACGAGTCTAACCGGATTCCGCCGGTCGGTATTTCATTGCCGGGTCGCCGTGCCGAGTGGCGCCGCCACCTGACGCAGGCCTTACGCTGGACAGGTGGCACCCCGGGATCCGCGCAGCACCGATCTGCCGACGCTGCACAACACCATCGTTGTGGCGGCGTTCGAGGGCTGGAACGACGCCGGCGACGCCGCCAGCGATGCGCTGGAGCACCTGGATGCCATCTGGGAGGCCGAGACCATCGTCGAGATCGACGACGAGTCGTACTACGACTACCAGGTGAACCGGCCGGTGATCCGCCAGATCGACGGCGTCACCCGTGAACTGGTCTGGCCGTCCATGCGCATCTCACACTGCCGCCCGCCGGGCAGCGACCGCGACATCGTGTTGATGCACGGGGTCGAGCCCAACATGCGGTGGCGGACCTTCTGCGCCGAGCTGCTGGCGATCGCCGACAAGCTGAACGTCGACACCGTGGTGATCCTGGGCGCGCTGCTGGCCGACACGCCGCATACCCGGCCGGTCCCGGTGTCCGGGGCGGCCTACTCCCCCGAGTCGGCGAAGTTCTTCGGACTCGAGGAAACCCGCTACGAAGGCCCCACCGGTATCGCCGGGGTGTTCCAGGACGCCTGCGTGACGGCCGGCATCCCGGCCGTCACATTCTGGGCCGCAGTGCCGCACTACGTGTCGCAGCCGCCGAACCCCAAGGCCACGGTGGCGCTGCTGCGTCGGGTCGAGGACGTGCTCGACATCGAGGTGCCGCTGGCCGATCTGCCGGCCCAGGCCGAGGAGTGGGAGGAGGCGGTCACCGAGATGACCGCCGAAGACGAGGAGATCGCCGAGTACGTCGCCTCACTGGAGCAGCGCGGCGACGCCGAGGTCGACATGAACGAGGTGATCGGCAAGATCGACGGCGACGCCCTGGCCGCCGAGTTCGAGCGCTACCTGCGCCGCCGCGGCCCGGGCTTTCGGGGCTGACTCACGGCTCGGGGGGGTACGCGGTGCCGCTACTCGACTTTCTCCGGTTCGGGTGCCTGCCACGTGCCGTCGAGCGCATCCGGCTGGGGCCAGTACAGCCGTAGGACCAGGCGGAAGGGGCCTGCCGGGGCCGGCAACCAGTTGGCCTCCCGCGCAGCACCCGGTGAGTCATGTTGCACCGCAAGGGTGTAAGCACCGTCAGGATCGGCGACCAGGCCGGGCAGCATCGACGAGTTGATCAAGTAGCGCCCGATGGGGTTGTCCACCAGCAGACTCTGCGGCATCTGGTACATCGTCAGCGACCAGAAGGCATTGACCGGCGGCAGCTGGTGGGGCGCAAAACGGTAGGTATAGCGGTTGGCGCCGGTGAGCGGGGCGCCGGCGGCGTCGACGTCGGTGGCGGGATAGACGGCCTCCTGCGCGGTGTTGCCGTAGATGCCGAGGACTGCGCCGGCCATCCGGTACAGGTACTTGTCGCCCATCTGCTCCGGGGATCCGAAGAGGTCGGCTGAGCTCACCTTTCCGGTCTGCAGTTGTTCTTTCTGGAACGCCTGCAGCTCGGTCCAGGCGTCGGCCATGCCATCTTCGACCTCGGCACGCAACTCGGGGGTGAGCGCGTCGGCCTGGAAGTCCCCGCCGGGTCGGATGCCGAGGGGAGCGAAGCGGGCCAGCAGATCCTGTTCGCCCCGGCGCCCGGGTGCGAATTGCATGGCGAAGTCCAGGATCTCGAAGAATTGTGGTGAGGTCTTCTGCTGCTCCGGACTCAACGGCGGCACGAAGTCGATGGGCGGCGCCGGGGCGGGCGGCGGCTGGACCAGGTACGCGGACAACGGTTCGACGAGGTATCCGGCCTGGATCTTCTGCACCTCGGTGAGGTCCGACGGCCCGAACAGCTGGGTGCGGTAGATGACCAAGGCCAGCTCGGTGTCGGAGCGGATCACCTCGTTGATGCCCTCGGGGGTGTCACCCTGCCAATTCGGGCCCGCAAGAAGGTATCTGCCGCCGCTGTTGCCGGTGGTGCGGCTGCCCACGTAGGCGATGTTGGCGGTGTAGCCGTCGACGAACTGCAGTGAGTAGTAGCGATCCCGGGCGATCGGCGGCACGGTCAGCACCAGCGGTTCGGCCCGCAGGTCTGCGCCGAGCATCGAATACGGGGTGTCGGAGTTGGGTGTCTGAATCGCTGTGTCCTGCGGGGTGAACAGCCTGGCTGTACTGTGCACCCGGTTCCATGGGCCTTTGTACTCGGGCCCCTCCCCGTCGGCGAAATAGGAGTACATGATGCGGTAGTTGTCGACGATCGGAAACCCGTAGATATAGGCCTCGGCGGCGGTGGCGCGGGCGTGTTCCATACCAGAAAGCGTGGCACGCCGAGCGTGCGTTTCTGTACGCCGAGATCGGCGTGTTGCCGTACAGACGCGCACGCTCGCCGGGAGGTCAGAGTTTGATGCCCAGCAGAGCGTCGACGGCGGTCGCCACCAGCTGCGGCGCCCGGCCGTCGTGGCCCCCGAATTCGAGCGCGTCGGCGACCCAGCCGTCAAGGGCAGCAAGCGCTTTCGGGGTGTCCAGATCGTCGGCCAGATAGCGGCGCACGCGGGCCACCACGTCCGCGGCGTCCGGGCCGGCCGGCAGCGCCGTGGCCGCCCGCCAGCGGGAGAGCCGATCCACAGCCGTGGCGAGCACCTCCGGACTCCAGAACCGGTCGTCGCGGTAGTGACCGGCGAACAGCCCCAACCGGATCGCGCCGGGGTCGACTCCCTCGGCGCGCAGCCGCGACACCAGGACCAGATTGCCGCGGCTCTTGGACATCTTGTGGCCGTCCCAGCCGATCATCCCGGCGTGCACGTAGTGCCGGGCGAAGCGACGCTCACCGGTCACCGATTCGGCGTGTGCGGCGGAGAACTCGTGGTGCGGGAACACCAGGTCGCTGCCGCCGCCCTGGACGTCGAGTCCGGTTCCGATGCGGCTCAACGCAATTGCGGCGCACTCGATGTGCCATCCGGGACGGCCGGGACCGAAGGGCGACGGCCAGGCCGGCTCACCGGCGCGCTCGGCCCGCCACATCAGCGCATCCAACGGGTCCGCCTTACCCGGGCGGTCGGGGTCACCGCCGCGTTCGGCGAACAGCGTCAGCATCGTCTCGCGATCGAACCCGGACTCGTAGCCGAACTGCGCGGTGGCGTCGGCGCGGAAGTACACATCCGGGTAGCGGGGGTCGTCCACCACGTAGGCCGCGCCGGAGGCCAACATCTTCTCCACCAGCTCCACCACCTCGCCGATGGCCTCGGTGGCGCCGATGTAATCACGGGGCGGCAGCACCCGCAGCGCGGCCATGTCGTCGCGGAACAACTGGGTCTCGCGGTCCCCCAGCTCACGCCAGCCGATGCCGTCGCGGTCGGCGCGCTCGAACAGCGGGTCGTCGATGTCGGTGATGTTCTGCACGTAGTGCACCCGGTGGCCGGCATCCAGCCACAGCCGGTACACCAGATCGAAGGTCAGATAGGTGGCGGCGTGACCCAGATGGGTGGCGTCGTACGGCGTGATGCCGCACACGTACATGGTGGCGGTGTCCCCCACCGCAACCGGACGCACCTGCTGGTCGGCGGTGTCGAACAGACGCAGTGCGGGCCCCTGCCCGGGTAGTTGGGGAACCTCGTCGGCCGACCACGATCGCATGGATCGACTCTATCGGTGACCGGCGTTGCGCCCGGTTTCAGCCCGCCAACCGCATGGCACCGAGCAGCACGTCAGCCAGTTCGGGCCGGCAGAACAACAAGTCGGGCAGGTAGGGATCCTCGCGGTTGTAGAGCATCGGCGAGCCGTCGATGCGGGAGGCGTGCAGGCCCGCGGCGAGCACCACCCCCGCGGGGGCGGCGGAATCCCACTCCCACTGACCACCGGCGTGGATGTAGGCGTCGACGTCGCCGCGCACCACCGCCATCGCCTTGGCGCCGGCCGAGCCGATGGGCACCATCTCGAAGTCCACCTGCTCGGCGATCCGGTACAACACCCGCGGCGGGCGATGGGTGCTCGCCGTGATGCGGATGGGCCCGGCCTTCGTGCGGGGACCGGCGGTCACGGTGTCAGTGCGGTAGACCTCGCCGCGGGCGGGCAGCGCCACGGCCGCGTCGGTGATCCGGCCGTCCCGGCCGCCGGTGCGTTGCCACAGGGCCACGTGCACAGCCCAGTCGGCGCGGCCGGGCAACGAGTACTCGCGCGTGCCGTCCACGGGGTCGATGATCCACACCCGGTCTGCCGCCATGCGGCGCGAGATGTTGTCGTGAGCTTCCTCACTGAGCACCGCGTCATCGGGGCGTTCGTCACGCAACCGGCGCAGCAGCAGCGTGTTGGCGCGGCTGTCGCCTTCGTCGCCCAGTGACCACGGGTAGTCGAATCCCACCTCGTCGCGCAGCGCGAGCAGCAGTTTTCCCGCGTCCTGCGCCAGGTCGGCTGCCAGCGCCGCGTCGGTCTGAGGGGTCACCTGCCCAGTATCCCCGGTGCAGCTGCCACGATTGACACCGTGGCAACGCTGGGGCGGGTCGGCTGGGCGGAAGTGGGCGTGTGCGCCCTGATGGTGGCGGGGTGCGCCGGGGAACCGGAACCGCGGTCGCTGGAGGGCACCAGCTGGCGCCTGGTCCAGGTCGAATCGAACAACGACGCCGACGGCGTGACGCCGGTGCCGGAGCCAGCGGCGTACACGGTCTCCTTCGGCGAGGGCGGGCAGGCCACCTTCGAGCTGGACTGCAACACGGGAACGGGTATCTACGACGCGACGCCCACCGGCGACGGCGAGACCGGCACGCTGACGTTCGGCACCATCGCCGTCACCGAGATGGGCTGCCCGCCGTTGTCACCGGATCAGCCGTCACTCGACCAGGAGGTGGGCGCGGCGCTGCCGAGTGTGCGGGGCTACCGCTTCATCGACGACCGACTGCACATGTCGCTGATGTTCGACGGGGGCATCCTGAGCTGGGAACCGCTGCAGTCCTAGAAGGCCGGCCAGGGAATCGGGCGTCTGCGGTCCGGGGTGGGCATCACCGGGTTCTCCAGCATCTCGGTGGCCCGCACGCCCAGTGCCACCACCTCGGTCTCGGTGATGTGCTGGGCCAGTTGGTTTCCGAAGTCACCGTCGACGGCATCGACGAGGCGGGCCACGGCCTCGAGTGCGTCGTCGTCGACGGGTTTACCCGCCCAGCCCCAGAGCACGGTGCGCAGCTTGTCCTCGGTGTGCAGGCACAGCCCGTGGTCCACCCCGTAGACGCGGCCGTCGACGCCATCCAGGATGTGCCCGCCTTTGCGGTCGGCGTTGTTGACCAGCACGTCGAACACCGCGACCAGCTGCAGGCGGGCGTCGTCGGCGTGGATCAGCAGCACGTCGTCGCCGGCGTAGTCCTGCGCCCGCAGCACCGGCAGGTATCCGGCGGGCAGGTGCTCGACCGGGCACAGATCCACCAGGTCCGGAACCCGGGGCTGCTCGTCCTCGGGTTCCTCGGGTTGGTCCACCCACAGCTGACACATCCCCGGGCCCGCGGGTCCGTCGCGAATGATGGTGTGCGGCACGATGTTCCAGCCCAGCTGAGCCGAGACCAGGTAGGTGGCCAGCTCCCGGCCGGCCAGGGTGCCGTCGGGGAAGTCCCACAGCGGCTGCTCCCCCGCCACGGGCTTGTAGACGCAGTGCGCGGTGTCGCCGTCGAAGGCGGCTTCACACAGAAAGGTCGCATTGCTGGCCGAGCGGATGCGCCCGAGAACCGTCAGCTCCCCGTGTACCAGGACGTCAGGGGGTGGGGTCATCGTCTGACCCGAACAGTTCGGCGCGCTTGTATCCGTTGGTGCGCACGCAGATGTGGCCTTCGGGATCCAGCGGTTCCTCGCACAGCGGGCACGGCGGGCGGCCGGCCGAGATCACCCGGTTGGACCGGGTGGCGAACTGCCGGGCCGACTCCGGGGTGAGGAACACCCGTACCGCGTCCGGCCCGTCCTCGGCGTCGTCGAGCACCACGGAGGCGTCGAATTCGGTGTCGGTGACGGCCAACAGCTCCACCACAACGGTCTGCGCGTCGGAATCCCAGCCCAGACCCATGGTGCCCACCCGGAACTCGGCGTCGACGGGGGTGATCAGCGGGTTCAGATCCTCCACGGCGACGGTTTCCGGCGGCAGCGGCGTACCGAAGCGCCGGTTCACCTCCAGCAGCAGCGCATCGATCCGCTCGGCCAGGACGGCCACCTGCTGCTTCTCCAGGATCACCGACACCACCCGCGCGTCGTGCACCGCCTGCAGATAGAACGTGCGGTTTCCGGGCTGCCCAACGGTCCCGGCGACAAAGCGGTCGGGAGTTCGGAAGACGTGAATTGCGCGCGCCATGACTACTCCAAAATACCGTTAGTCGGTGGATCCGCCGACCACGGCGTCGGACTCCGGGGTGGATTCCTTGGCAGGTGGTGCGTTCAGCGCCGAGGCCAGCGCGCCGCCGGTGTGGTTGACGTGGACGACGAACGGCCGCAGCGTGGTGTAGCGGATCACGCTCATCGACGCGGGATCGGCGGTGATTCGCTGGAAGCTGTCCAGATGGGTGCCCAGGGCATCGGCAAGCACACTCTTGATGACGTCGCCGTGGGTGCAGGCCACCCACAGCGCGTCGCCGCCGTGCTCGTCGGCCAGCCGTTTGTCGTGTTCGCGTACGGCGGCCACCGCCCGGGCCTGCACCTGCGCCAGCCCTTCCCCGTCCGGGAACACCGCGGCGCTGGGCTGTTGCTGAACCACCGCCCAGAGCGGCTCTGTGACCAGATCGCCGATCTTGCGTCCGGTCCAGGCGCCGTAGTCCACCTCGGCGAGGCGGTCGTCGACCACAGGCTCGAGCCCCAGGGCCGCCGCCAGCGGCTCCAGTGTTCGCCCACAGCGCAGCAGCGGCGAGCGGATGAGCGCCTTGATGGGCAGCCCGGCCACCCGGGCCACCACACCGTCGGCCTGCTCGCGGCCCTTGTCGTCGAGGTCGACGCCCTCGGCTCGGCCGGCCAGCGTATGCGCGGTGTTGGACGTCGAGCGCCCGTGCCGCAACAGGATCACTGTCATGTGGCGGCCACCACCCCGGTGCCCAGCAGGATCAGCACCACGGTGCCGAGGATCACGCGGTAGCCGACGAACCAGTACATCCCGTGGTTGACCAGGAATTTCAGGAACCAGGCGATGGCGGCGTAGCCCACCACGAAGGCGATCAGGATGGACACCAGCAGCTGCGCTCCGGTGGCGCTCATCCCGTCGGTCACCGGCGCGAAGGCATCGGGCAGGGAGAACAGCCCGGAGGCGAACACCGCCGGGATGGCCAGCAGGAAGCCGAACCGGGCCGCGAGTTCGCGCTCCATCCCGAGGAACAGGCCCGCGCTGATGGTGGCGCCAGAGCGCGACACCCCCGGGATCAGCGCCAGACACTGGGAGAAGCCCACGATCACGGCGTCGCGCCAGGTGAGCTGTTCCACCTTGCGGGTCTGCCTGCCGACGTATTCGGCGGCGGCGATGACGAACGCGAACACGATCAACGCTCCTGCCACCAGCCAGAGATTGCGTGCGCCGCTGCGGATCTGGTCTTTGAAGAGCAGGCCGAGGATGCAGATCGGGATGGTGCCGATGATGACCCACCAGCCCAGCCAGTAGTCGGCGTTGCGCCGAGCGGCGTCACGCAGACCCGCGAACCAGGCGACCAGGATGCGGCCGATGTCCTTGGCGAAGTACACCAGCACAGCGACCTCGGTGCCCAACTGGGTCACCGCGGTGAAGGACGCGCCCGCATCGTCGTCGAAGAACACCCGGGAGACGATCGCGAGATGGCCCGATGAGGAAACCGGCAGGAACTCGGTGAGCCCCTGAACGATCGCCAGCACCACCACCTGCAGCCACGACATTGCCGCCACTGCACTGTCCAATGCTGAGCTCCTCCCCGGTTGCGGCCCCGGGGAAGACCGTACCGTGGGCGGCGGGTCGGCTCAGCGGGAGATCGGCTGGGCGGCGAACACCGCGTCCCGCACGGCGGCGGCGATGCTGCGTTCATCGGTGACGTCGATGTCGACCAGCCCCCGACTGGCGGTGGCCACCACGTCCTCTGCATGCGGGACGGGTCCGGACAACCGAGGCCGGTACACCTCGACCACCAGCAGCTGCCGCTCGATGTGAAAGGAGAAGGTGCGCCCGTCGCCGACCTCACCAAAGCCGCTGGCGTGGATTCCCGCGGTGATGTCCTCGAAGAAGAAACCGTCGCCCCGGACATCCAGGGGGTGGCGCTCAGGGGCCAGCGTCATGAATTCACCATACCGTCAATACGCAACGCGCAGTAGCGTTTCTTATCATTGGCCGGCCAGGAAGAAATCGTCCGCACGCGCGAGAGTTACCCGTTGCCTTTTGCATTGAAACGTACAAGTGTCAGTTCCGCCAGGGTGCGGGCTGCCGCGCTGGTCGCGTTCGCGCTGGTGGGCGCCGGATGTTCGTCCGACGCCGCGGATGACGCCCCGCCCACCATCGAACCGGCCCGCCCCGCCGCGTCCCCCCCGGCGGCGGCCACCCCGGCCGGCGCGGTGCAGCCGCTGCCAGGCCGTCCAGCCGCCGCGGTGTTCGACGCCGGCGCAGGCGCACTGGTGGTGCTGACCCCCGGCGAGCCGAGCGCGCTGCGCGTGCTGGGCCCCACGCCTGCCACCATCGACATCCCTGGCGAGTCCACCGCCCTGACCAGCGACAACCGCGGTACTGCCTACGTCGCCGGGCGCGGCGGCTACAGCCGGGTGGACCTGGCCTCCGGCGCGGTGGTCCGGGTGGACCTGCCCGGCGCCGCGGACACCGAGTTCACCGCCGTCACCCTCCGGGCCGACGACGGCCCCGTGCTGGGCAGCGCCACCGGTGCGGTCTACCTGCTCAACCCGGACGGCTCCGACGTCGAGCACCGCGAGGAGATCTTTGCCCGCGTCGACGCGCTGGCCGCTGTGGGCAACACCACCGTGGTGCTCGATCGCGGGCAGACCTCGGTGACCAGCGTGAACTCCGACGGAGACCGGCAGCAGGCGCTGCGGGCCGGCGACGGCGCCACGTCCATCGCCACCGACCCCGAGGGGCGTGTGCTGGTCACCGACACCCGCGGGGGCGAGCTGCTGGTGTTCGGGGTGGACCCGCTGATCATGCGCCAGCGTTACCCGGTGCCGGCCGCGCCGTACGGCATCGCCGGGTCAACCGACCTGACCTGGGTGTCACAGACCGCGACGAACACTGTCATTGGATACGATCTGGCGACCGGAATACCTGTCGAAAAGGTGCGTTACCCCACTGTGCAGCAACCCGACTTCGTGGCGTTCGACGATGCCGCCGACACCCTCTACGTGGTGAGCGGCTCGGGCGCCGGCGTCCAGGTGATCGAATCCGCGAGCCGGCCGTGACCGCCGCACGGCGCGGCCGGATGCCGGTGGGCTGGGACACCGATCTCTCCGACGACTACGAGTGGGTGCCGTTGCGGCTGCCCCCGGACGTCACCAGGCTGACGGCCTCCACCCGGCTGTCCATCGAAGCCGAGTACCGCGGCTGGGAGCTGACCAAGGTGCGGTTGTACACCGACGGAACGCGTCGGGTGTTGTTGCGGCGCAAGAAATCTCAGAGTCAGAATCCCCGCTTCAATTCTGAAGCTGGCGAACTGCCGGAGCTGTAGTGCTCTACGGCGCGCTACGCCGGGCGATGTTCACACTGCCGCCTGAGCGCATCCACACCATCGCCTTCGCCGCCCTGCGTGGCGCCACCGCACCCACCCCGGTGCGGCGCCGCCTGCACCGCGCCCTGGCCCCGTCGGACCCGGTGCTGGCCAGCACCGTCTTCGGGGTGCACTTCCCGGGCCCCCTGGGACTGGCCGCCGGTTTCGACAAGGACGGCCACGGCCTGACCACCTGGGGTGCGCTGGGCTTCGGGTACGCCGAGATCGGCACCGTCACCGCAGCCGCGCAGCCGGGCAACCCGAAACCGCGCCTGTTCCGGCTCCCCGCCGACCGGGCCCTGCTCAACCGGATGGGCTTCAACAACCACGGTGCCGCGGCGCTGGCCGGTCAGCTGGTCCGCCACCCCGCCGACGTGCCCATCGGGGTCAACATCGGCAAGACCAAGGCGACCCCGGCCGAGCACGCCGCGCAGGACTACCGCACCAGCGCCCGGCTGCTCTCGCCGCTGGCCGACTACCTGGTGGTCAATGTCAGCTCGCCCAACACGCCCGGGTTGCGCGACCTGCAGGCCGTCTCGGCGTTGCGTCCGATCCTGGCCGGGGTGCTCCAGGAAGCGGGCGTCACGCCGGTTCTGGTCAAGATCGCGCCGGATCTCGCCGACACCGACGTCGACGAGGTGGCCGATCTGGCCGTCGAGCTGGGCCTGGCGGGCATCGTGGCCACCAACACCACCATCTCGCGAGCTGGTCTCATCACCCCGGGAGTCGCGGATCTGGGGCCCGGTGGCATCTCCGGAGCCCCGGTGGCCAGCCGCGCACTGGAGGTGCTGCGGCACCTGCATGCCCGGGTGGGCGAGGAGCTGGTGCTGATCAGCGTCGGGGGCATCGAGACCGCCGACGACGCCTGGGAACGCATCACCGCCGGGGCATCGCTGCTGCAGGGCTACACCGGGTTCATCTACGGCGGCGGCTTGTGGGCCAAGCACATTCACGACGGGCTGGCCCGCCGGCTGCATGCCGGGGGCTTTGCCACCCTCTCGGAGGCCGTGGGGTCCGCCGCCCGGTAGCCACCGTCGTAGGGTGGAGACCCATGGATGTTTCGTTTCTCGCCTTCGAATGGACGGACACCAGTCGGCACTGGCTGATCGAAGTCCCCATCCGCGTCACGGCCTACCTGGTGGTGGTCCTGATTCTGCGGTTGATCTTCCACCGGATGATCGACCGCGCCACGGCCGTCCGCAGCGGCAAAGACCCCGACCGTGAGCGCGGGGCGCGCACACCCCCGCTGGTGCGGTACCTGCGCGACCGCGTGCCCTCGACGGCCACCAGCGAACAGGTGCTGCTGCGTCGCCAGCAGCGGGCGCAGACCATCGGCTCGGTGCTGAAGTCGACGGTGTCGATCGTGCTGCTGGTCTGGGTGGTGCTGGCGCTGCTGAACGTGTTCGGGGTCAACATCGCGCCGTTCATCGCGTCCGCCGGCGTGGTCGGGTTGGCCATCGGCTTCGGCGCGCAGAACCTGGTCCGCGATTTCGTCACCGGTGTCTTCATGCTGCTGGAGGACCAGTACGGCGTCGGTGACACCGTCGATCTGGGCGAGGCCGTCGGCGAGGTGGAAAGCGTCGGATTGCGGGTCACCACCGTCCGCGACATCGACGGCACGCTCTGGTACGTGCGCAACGGGGAGATCGCCCGGGTGGGCAACATGAGCCAGGAGTACGCCGTGGCCCGCATCGAGGTGCCGGTGGCACTGACCGCCGACGTGGAGCGCGCCGAGCAGGTGGCCGTGGACGCCGCCCGGGACGCCGTGGCCGACGGGCCCATGGCCGGCAAGGTGATCGGCGAGCCGCAGATGCTGGGCGTCCAGGAGCTCTCCCCGGATCTGATCAAGTTGCGGATGACGGTCAAGGTGCGCCCGAATGCGCAGTGGTCGGTGCAGCGCGGGCTACGCCGGGCCATCCTGCGGGCTTACGACGAACACGGCATCGACCTGCCGTACCCGAACGGGCGGGCGGCCGCCGTCGGCGAGTAGGTTCACAACGCGGTCAGCCAATAGGCCCACCGCGGGTCGGACATCTTCAGCCGCGCCCGCATCAGCTTCCACAGCCCGTACTTGTGGTAGTCGAAATCCCAGGTGGTGTTGAGCTGTTGGTTGACCACCGCCCACAGGCCCCACTTGGTGTCGGCCAGGGCGCAGCACACCTGCACCCGGGCCACGGTGGCGAAGTCGGTGTTGCCGTAGAACTGCTCGATGAGTTCGAGCGCCTGCTCTTCGGTGTAGAACATCTCGACGATCAACAGCGCCAGCTCGTAGGCCCGTTCGTTGTTGGACGCGAACTCGTAGTCCACCATCCGCATCGGCAGGCCGTCGGCCACCAGGAAGTTGCCCGGCATCGGGTCGTTGTGGCAGGCAACGAGATCGAGGCCACCCGCCAGTAATGCCGACTTGGCCTGCTGGTACTCCCCCAGGATCAGGTCGGCGTCGACGGGCAGGCGCACGCCCATCTCCCGGGCCTGGCCCAGGTGTTCGTCGATCATGTCGAACATGGTCTTGGTGCCGCCGAGCAGACTGCCGTCGTGCAGCTTGCGGTAGATGCCGATGATCTCGCGCGGCACCTCCGGCCGTTTGAAGTCGCCGTTGGTGCAGGCCCGGTAGCCCTCCAGGAACTCGATGACCTCGACCCCGGTCGCGGCGTCGAAATGCACCACCTCGGCGCCGATCCCACGCTCACCGGCGCGGCGGGCGGCCTCATTGGCCAGGCTGCGATCGATGAAGGCGTCACTGCCATCGCCCGGGATCTTGAGGAAGTACCGGGTGTCGCAGCCTTCCACGGCGATGCGCCAGTTGCTGTTCATCAGACCACCCAGCACGGGAGCGTAGGTCAGGGTACGACCCTGCCAGCGCTCGATGCCGGTCAGCACGTCCTCGACGCGGCGTTCCACGGCGGTGCGGGCCGAACCCACCGTCCGCTCGCCCGCCCGGTCGGGGCGCTCGTCGGTCAGCGTCACAGACTCTCCAATCGATCGTGGAAGTGCCCGTCGGCCAGGCCGGCCCGGGCCCGCAGGAACTGCCAGTCCGAGAGTTTGGAGTACTCCAGCGTGCCCGGGCGCGCGGCGTCGGCGTACGCGCCGATCAGGCCCCAGCGCACCAGGTCGACGATGCCGTACACCCGGGCGCGGTCGAACAGGCTCTGGTCATAGCTGCCCCAGGCCATTTCGAACGCCGCGCGGGCCTGGGAATCGAACGGGCGGACCTCGGCCAGCAGTACACCGATGTCCTGCAGCGGATCCATCACCGCCGCGACGTCCCAGTCCACCAGGAGCATCCGGCCGTCGTCGGCCAGCAGCACGTTGGAGACGTTGCCGTCACCGTGGGCAGGCACGGAGTCGAAACCAGTTGCCAGGATCTTCTTCTCGGCCATGTCCACCATCCGCAGCATCCACCCGAAGTCCTGCGGCAATGCCACACCGGTGGCGTGCGCCAGAGCGGTCAGCGCTCGGATGTCGTCGAACACCGTCGCCGTTCTGGTGATGCCGGCACCGGTGTGCACCCGGGTCCGGAGCTCGATCAGCGCCGCCAAGGCGTCGGGATCGTCGAACCGGTCCACCGTGGCCGTCGACGCGGTGTCGCAGAGGTTCTCCAGGACCAGCACTCCGGCATCGGCGTCGGCGGCCAGCACCGTGGGCCCGATACCCGACTCCCCCGCCGCGACGGCGGCGCTGAACGCATGCGGGATGTCGACGTACGCCCCGGCGTGGCCGATCATGGTCTTGACGAACACCGCCTGAGACGCCGAACGCACGTCCAGGCATTCGGAATCCGCGCCCCACCAGCTGGGGCTGGCCATCGACGGGGTGGGGTCCGCGCTGACGGCGCCCTGGAGGGACACTCCCAGACCGCCGAGCTGATCGGTGATGGTCACCGCGTGCCTCCTACCCCGGCCGCCACAGGGTGCGGCCAGTCGATATCGAATCCGCGGGCCGTCTCCAGCCACTTGGTCAGCCGCAGGACGGCGCGGTCGGCCAGCCGGGGGCCGATCACCTGTACCCCCACCGGCATGCCGGCCGCAAAGCCGAAGCACACCGCCGACGCGGGCGCGGCGGTCTGATTGGCCCAGGCGGTGAACCCGCAGTGCGCCAACGGGTGTGACTCGTCACCGCCACACACCTCGGCGGCGAAGCCGACCATCGGCAGTACGGGCGCGATGACGAAGTCGTACTCGGCACAGGCGGCGCGCATGGTCTCCGCGGAGCGGGCCACGGCTTCGCTGTCCCGGGTGAAGTCCGCAGCGGTGTGGTCGGCGGCCGAGGCGCACCAGTCGCGGATCACCGGGTGCACCAGGTGGCGGCGATCCTCGGGGATGGACTGCAGCTCGGTGACGGCCCGCACCGCGAACACCCGGTCCAGCGCCGGGTAGGGGTCGCGGTCGAACACCGGCCCCATCGCCGCGATGGTGGCACCCCCCGCGGCCAGTGCCGCGGCGGCGGTGCCCACCACCTCGGCAACGGCCGCTTCGGCAGCGAACCCGGGATTCAGCTCGGTCAGCACACCGATTCGAAGGCCGTTCGGCGACAACGGTTCCGGTGAAGTTGCTCCGGATTCGGCGGCGAGCGCCCAGAGGTCGCGGGCGTCGGGGCGGCTCAGCACGTCGTAGAGCAGCGTCGCGTCTCCGACGGTGCGGGCCATCGGGCCGGCCGAGCGCATGGTCGACGGCGCCAGGTGCGGGATCCGGCCCTGGGTGGGTTTGAGGGCCACCAGCCCGCAGTGCCCGGCGGGCAGCCGGACCGAGCCGGCGATGTCGGTGCCCACCGAGGCGAATCCGATGCCGGCGGCCAGGGCGGCGCCCGCGCCGGAGCTGGAGCCACCGGTGCTGCGGGTCAGGTCCCAGGGGTTGCGGGTGATGCCGTAGAGGGAGCTGACGCCGGCGGCCATCATGCCGAAATCGGGCATGGTGGTCTTGCCGACGATGACGGCGCCGGCCTCTTTGAGCCGCGCGGCCGGCGGGGCGTCGACGCTGGCGTCGGGAACGTCGTCGAAGGCCAGGCAGCCGTGGCGCCAGGGCATTCCGGCGGCGTTCACACTGTCCTTGATGGTCACCGGAACACCGTCCAGCGGTGAGCGCGCGGTGCCCGCGGCCCAGCGCCGTGCCGAGGCGTGCGCGGCCTCCGCGGCGCCGTCGGCGTCGAGGTGGGCCAGCGCGTTGATGGCCGGGTTGCGCTGCGCCACCCGCGCCAGCGTGGCCTCCAGGACCTCCACCGGGGAGGTCTGTCCGCTGCGGTAGGCGCCGGTGAGCGCGGCGATGTCGCCGTCGAGGACGTCGGTCACGTGCGGGCTCCTTCCAGGGCGCCGGTGACCAACCGTGCGGTGGTGGCGGTCAGCATGCCCACGCCGGCCAGCATCTGCGCGTCGGTGCTGAATTCCCGTTCGTTGTGCGAGATCCCGTCGACACTCGGCACGAACAACATCACGGTGGGCACCAGGTCGGTGAGGTTCACCGAGTCATGACCCGCCATGGTGGGCAGCTCCCGGCAGCGCAGTCCCAGCTCTTCGGCCACCGCGCCGGCCAGCCGGACGCCGGCTTCCGGGTAGGCCTTGGAGTGCCGGAGGGTGGCCGACTCCACGGTCACCGTCACCTCCTCGATGGTGGCCAGCTTGGCGCTCAGGCTGGCATGGGCGGCGGCCAGCAGGTCGGCGTCCAGCGCGCGCAGATCGGCGGCCAGGCGGACCCGCGCGGGCACCACCACCGGCGAATTGGGCTCTACGGTGAACTGGCCCACCGAACTCAGCAGGGCGCCGTCGGGGAACTCGCGGGCCACCTCGCGTACCGCCAGCACCACCGAGCTGGCACCCACCAGGGCGTCGCGGCGGTAGCGCATGTGGGTGGCGCCGGTGTGCGACTGTTCGCCGGTGACGGTGATGACGTACTTGTAGGCAGCCCAGTTGCGGTTGACGACACCGATGTCGAAGCCCTCGTCGACCAGGGTGCGGCCCTGCTCGATGTGGATCTCGGCGAACGCCGCGGCCACCAGCGGGGTGTCTCGGCCGTGGAAACCGATGTCTTGCAGCGCCTGCCGCACGGTGGTGCCGTCGGGGGCGGCGGTGTCGAGCACGGATTCGGCATCGAACTTGCCGATGTACACCCCGCTGCCCATCAGGCTCGGCGAGAATCGCGAGCCCTCTTCGTTGAACCAGTTCACCGCGGCCAGGTTCAGGTGCATGCCTGCGGGCGGGTCTGCCTGCAGTCGGGCGGCGGCGTACGCAGCTGCCAGCACCCCGTAGGCGCCGTCGAACCTGCCCGAGGTGGGTTGGCTGTCCAGGTGTGATCCCACCAGAACGTACGGTGCCTCCGGATCGTGCTGTGCGCAGCCGTACATGTTGCCCACCTGGTCCACCAGGGTCGTCAGCCCGTGTCGGGTGAACCAGTCCCGCAGCCACTGCCGGGCCCGGCCGTCGGCCGCGGTGGCCGCTTCACGGTGCACGCCGCCCGCGGCGGTGGCGCCGATGGCCGACAGTTCGGCGAAGTCCGCCAGGAACGTGTGGTCGCTGAGGTCAGCTGAACTCACGGAGCTCCCTGGACCAGTGGTGCCTCAGCGGCGGGAGCACCCTTGACCGAGGTCCGTGCCACGTCGAACATGGCTGTCACCCTGGCCTTTTCGGTGTCATCGGTCTTGATCAACCACGCTGCGCCCAGGAACACCACCAGGTTCACCCCGATGCCGACGATGCCGCCGGTCAGGCTGCCCAGCGCCCGGATGTCGTCGGGGTAGATCCAGGTGAGCACCATGGCGACCAGGAAGCCGGAGACCATGCCCGCGATGGCGCCCTGCTTGTTGCCGCCCTTCCAGAAGATGCCCAGGAACAGCGGCACCGCCAGCTGCACGATGCCCTGGTAGGAGATCTGGGCCAGCAGCTGCAGGCGTTCCATGTTGAACGTCACGTACGCCACCACACCGGCGGCGGCCATGAAGCCCATCATCGACGTCTTCGCCACAAGGGTCAGCTGCTTGTCCGACAGCGGCCGCCGCTCGGTGTTGACCAGGTCGTTGGCGATCTGCAGACCGCACACCTGGACGCTGCCGTCGATGTGGCCCATCGAGGCGGCGAACACGATGGTGACACCCAGACCCAGCAGCCAGGTGCCGCCGTAGTCGCTCATGATGGTGAACCAGCCCATCTGCGGCGCGTCCAGCACGTCGGGCATGACGGTCGCGGCGATACCGACCAGCATCAGCAGCGTGTAGAACACGCCGGAGATCAAGACCGTGCACAACGTGCCGGACTTCACCGACCGGACGCTGGAGGCGGTGTAGATGCGCTGGAAACTGGTGGGCCAGCACAGCGATCCGATCACGCCGGTGAAAATCAGCGCGAAGATGTACAGCGGTCCGTAGGAGCCGCCGTCCCCGGGCAGGGTGAGGAACTCGTCGGCCACATCTCCCAGGACGGCGAAGCTGATGGGCCCGCCGGCCACCCCGGACAGCAGCACCAGACAGACCACCGCGGCGAAGACGTAGGCGACGGTGCCCTGGAAGGCGTCGGTCATGATCAGACCGCGCATCCCCATCCGCACCGTCCAGTACTGCCGGATGATGATGACGGCCAGGCCGACGATCAGGCAGGTGGTCACCGACCATGCGCCGTCGCTGGCCAACTCGAACACCGATCCCAGTGCCTGCATGCCGAGCACCACCCAGGGGAACAGGGACACGATGCCGATCAGGCTGGAGATCACCCGCACGGCAGGCGAATTGAAGCGCTTGCCCAGCAGGTCGGGCTGCGAACGCAGATCGTACTTCTTGCCCCAACGCCAGGCCCGGGTGGCCATGAAGTACATCATCGCCACGCCGAGCGAGGAGTACGCCAGGCCGTAGAGGCCGAACACCCCGGCGCCGGCGGCCAGACCGAAGAAGGCGATGAACGTCGACCCCGGCCACCACGAGTTGACGTAGCTCATGGCCACGTACCAGGGGCCGTAGGCACGGCCACCCACGGCGTACTCATCGAAGCTGGGAGCGGTCTTCTGTTGGGTGACATAGAGAATGGCGACGACGATGGCGTAGAAGACCGCCAGCATGCTGAGCATGATCCACATATCAGCCTCCGAGGCTTCCGGTAACTGGGGCGTTCGATTCGTGTTCGGTCGAGTCGTCGTCGAGCTCGCCGCGGATGTCCTCGACCACGTAGAAGGCCGTCAGCGTCAGCCCGAGGACCAGGGCGTTGACGATCCAGTACATGATGGCGAACGGGATGCCGAGGATCTCGAACCGAATTCCGCTGCCCCACAGATACAGTGGCGGAAAGAGTGCGAACAGCAGCGCCAGCGCATACAGCGTGCCGAAGAACCCGACGATGGTGCGTCGCGGCACGCCCCTGATGAACTCCTTCATGCATGAATCCCTTCGTGGTCGAATGCCGATGACAGCCATGGCAGCAGCTGGTGGTGGATATGTCCGTTGGTGGCGATGCCGTTGCCGGCGTCGAAGACCTCACGCCCGTCCAGGCTGGTGAACCGGCCACCGGCCTCGGCCAGGATCACCGGCATGGGGGCCAGATCGAAGTCGCGCGCGGTGTAGTCGACCACCGCGTCGGCGTGGCCGCAGGCCACCATGGCGTAGCCGAAGGCGTCGCCCCACGTGCGCAGCACCACGTTCTGGCTGTGCAGGTCGGAGATGACCGACGGGTCCCAGTCCTCGAGCCAGGTGGCCATCACATAGGCCCCGTCCAGGCTTGGCCGGTCCGACACCGAGACCCGGGTGCCGTTGCGCCAGCAGCCCTTGCCTTTCTCGGCGTGCACCGCGATCCCTGCGCTGGGCAGGTTGATCATGCCGAAGACGATCTCGTCGCCCTCCTGCAGGGCGATCAGGTTGGCATACAACGGCACCCCGCGGACGAAGGACTTGGTGCCGTCGATGGGATCGACGATCCAGCGGAATCCGCTGGAACCGTGGGTGTCCGGGAACTCCTCGCCGGTGAAGGAGTCCTCGGGGAAATCGGCCTCGACGGCCGCGCGCAGCATCAGTTCGATCTCGCGGTCGGCGGCGGTGACCGGGGACCCGTCGGCCTTGAGGTCGACCGCGAGGTCCTGCGCCTCGAAGTAGCGGCGCGCGATCGCACCGGCCCGGGTGGCCATCGAGAACCCGAGCTCGATGCGGCGGTCTCGTTCAGTCACGGAGTCGACTGTCCGGTTAGACCATTTCTGGTTCGATGAGCCCGGCGTTAAACGCATGTAAACAGCAGCCGCCGCCCCCTGCGGTGGCCGCAGCGCGCCGATAACGTGAATTCATGCTTGCTGTTGCGCATGCGCACGAAGCACTACGACGTCTGGCCGAGGAGCTGGCCGGGCGCGGTGAGGTACGGATGCCCGCCGAACGTGTGCTCGCAGAACGCCTCGGCACATCGCGGACCACGGTGCGCAAAGCGCTGGAACTGCTGGAACGCCAGGGCACCATCCACCGGGTCAAAGGCCGCGCGGGTGGGGCCTATCTGAGCACGGTCACGTCCCGGGATGCCGCACCTGCGGCGTCGCAGCCCTACTGCGGCAGTCGCGGAGTGCTGCGCAGCCTGAACACGGTCAAGGGCATCCCGGAGATCCTGGCGGAGCAGGGTTTCCGCGACGGCACCTCGGTGCTGCGGGCCGGAATGGTCTCCCCCGAGGCCACGGTGTGCCGGGCACTGCAGCTGTCCGCCGGACAGTCGGTGGTCTCGCTGCTACGACTGCGCTTCGCCGACGGCGAGACCCTGGCGCTGGAGCAGATGTATCTGCGCCCGGAACTGGCGGCAGTACTGGACACCGAGATGACGTCGATGTACCAGACGCTGTGGTCGCGGCTGGGCGTGCGCATCTCGGTGGTGGACGAGTCGATCGAGATCGTCTCGCTGTCGGCCGCCGAGGGCGCGCGGCTCGGCCAGCCGGCAGGTACCCCGGTGCTGCAGCTGGAACGGATCGGCTACGACCAGTTCGACCGGCCCATGGAGTACTCGGTGGACCTGTTCCGCGCCGACCGCACCCGGCTGCAGGTGCGCTCGGAGTCCAAGCTCTCCGACGCGATGACGGTCAGTCCGGCAGGAGCCCGTCGAGCGCCACGGTGACCCGGAACCCGCACAGCACCAGGATGTGCAGGATGTAGAGCCACAGCGCCAGTGCGGTCACCGACCCGATGATCGGCATGCCGCCGAACGGCGCCGACCACTCGACGGGAATCGCCAGGAACAACACGAACCCCTGCAGGAACCCGGCCGTCATGGCGCCGGTGCCGAAGGCCCCGAACAGCAGCGCCCGCCGGCCCAGCCGACCGGGCGCGATCAGCGCGAAGACGCCGACCAGAGCCAGCGACACCGTGATCCACACGACGTGGAAGGCCACCACCACCCCCCACACCAGCGTCCAGCCGGTACCCGCATAGAGCGGGCCGACGTAGTGCGCCGACGCCAGCACCCCGAGCACCAGGAACGGTGCCACCGCGGCCACGCCGAGCAGGCCGAAGCGACCGCGCCAGCCGGTGAGCGTGTCGCCGGCCGCGGTCATCTGCCGAAACGCCCGCCGTAACCCTTCCCCGTAGAGGCTGGCCGGGAACAGCACCACCAGGGCCTGCCACCACGACATCGCCAGCGCCACCCGGGTGAGGGTGCGCAGCGCTTCGGGTGTGCCGTGGCCCTGGGGCAACCCGCCGATGGCCGCGTCCATCGCGGCGGTCACGGTGTCGTGGCCGACGAGGGCACCCGCGGCCCACAGCGAGGCCAGCGCCAGCGGCACCAGCCCGATGACGCCGAAGTAGGTGGCCCCGGCGGCCCACAGGGCGATGTCGCTGCCCGGGAACGTCTTGCGGACGTCGGAGGCCATCCTGGTCAACCGGCTCACCGCGGCACCTGGGGTTCCTGGCAGGCTGGCCTCATGACCTCGGACGACAAGGGCTGGTCGGAGCTGCACGGCGGCGTGCAGCCCTCGTTGCTGGTCCGCGGCTGGCTGCGGATGGTGCGGGCGCTGTGTGCCGGGCCGGTGACCAGGATCCCCCCGGATGCGCTGTCGGCTGCGGGTGTGCTGACCCTGGGGCTGGCGTGGGTTGCGGCGGCCCGGGGCCTGCCGGTGCTGGTGGTGCCGCTGGTGCTGCTGGCCGGGGTCTTCGACGGTCTGGACGGGGCGGTGGCCCTGCAGACCGGGCGGGCCCGACCGCTGGGCGCCGTGGTGGACGCGGTGGCCGACCGGCTGGGCGATCTGCTGCTGGGTGCCGTGCTGGTGACACTCGGCGCCCCGCTGGGCTGGGTGGTGGCCGCGCTGACGCTGGTGCTGCTGCTGGAGTACCTACGCGCCCGTGCCCAGTCGGTCGGGATGCCTGGGGTCGGTGCGGTGACGGTCGCCGAACGGCCCACCCGGCTGATCCTGGTCGGGGTGGCCGCCGCCGGCGTGGCGGTGTTCCCGGCCGGAGTCCCCGGACTGGGCTGGGACTGGGCCTTCGGACTGGCCGTCACGTGGACAGCCGTCGGCGTGATGGGGATGCGGCAGCTAATCGTCGGGATCCGGCGGTCGATCCCGCCGCGTTTTCCGCAGGGCCGATGAGGCGCGCGACGATCTCGGCCGACATCAGCACCAGCGGGATGCCGCCACCGGGATGCGCGGAGCCGCCCACCAGGAACAGCCCCGGCACCGGGCTGCGGTTGGCCGGGCGGCGCAGCGCGGCCCGCGGTCCGTGGGAGGCGCTGCCGTAGATCGCCCCGCCGGGCGCACCGGTGCGCCGCTGCAGATCCGCCGGGGTGATGGTTTCGACGAAGCGCAGTCTGCTGCGCACGTCCACCCCACGCCCGGCCAGCACGTCGAGCACCCGTTCGGTGTAGCGCTCGCGGATGCCGGGGGCGTCCCAGTCCACGCCGGATCCCGGCCGGTGCTCCGGGGCATTCACCATCACGAACCAGCCTTCCGAATCGTCATCGGGTCGTAGCGCGGGGTCATCCGGGGCGTGGACGTACACCGTGGGATCGGGCACCGGATGCGGGTGCCTGCCGAAGATCGCGTCGAACTCGGCGTCGTAGTCGGCCGGGAAGTACACCCGGTGTGCGGCACCGGGATGGCGGCCCGAAAGACCCAGCAGCAGAACACAACCCGACATCGAGGCGGCGGTGCGGCGGACCACGCGCCGGGCCACCGGGGCAGCCGCGGCCGGCAACAGCCGCCCATAGAGCACAGCGGCGTCGGCGTTGCACACCACCACGTCGGAGGCCACGTCGCGGCCGTCGACCCGGACCCCGCGGGCCCGCCCGGCCTGCATCAGCACGGACTGCACCGCGGCGCCGGTGACGATCTGTACCCCGAGTTCGACGCAGCGCGCGGCCAGCGCGTCGACGATGCGGCGCAACCCTCCGGGCACGTACCAGGCGCCGAACTCCTGCTCGACGAACGACGTCACCGCCAGCACCGCCGGGGTGCGGCGGGGGTCGGAGCCGGAGTAGGTGGCGTAGCGGTTCAGCCACATCCGCAGCCGCGGGTCCGGCAGCAGTCGGCGCCCCAGGCCGTCGATGGTGCGCCACGGCGCCACGGCGCGCAGGTCGGCCGGCCGCGCACTCATCCGGGCCAGAGCGGGCAGTGAAACGGGTTGGCGCAGAACAGGTTCACCCACCAGCTCCCACAGCCGCGCGGACCGGGCGTGCAGGCGCTGCCAAGACTGACCGGCACCGGCACCCAGCGCGGCGTCCAGTGCTGCGGGCACCTGCGTGGGGTCGTGCGGCATCGTCAGCTCGGTGCCGTCGGCGAACCGGTAGGCACACGCCGGATCCACCGGGGTCCAGCTCAGCTCGGCCGGGCCGCCGGTGTCGGCGAACAGCTGGTCGAGCACCCCCGGCATGGTCAGCAGGGAAGGGCCGGTGTCGAAGGTGAACCCGTCGCGCTCGAGCACACCGAGCTTGCCCCCGACCGCCGGCGCGCTCTCGAACACGGTGACCCGGTGGCCGGCCGCGGCCAGCCGCGCCGCGGTGGCGAGCCCGGCCAGCCCCGCGCCGATCACCACGGCGCGGTTCACAGGGGCCGTCCCTTCCAGTGCAGGGTCCCGGCCAGTCGCCCCACCCAGGACCAGGCGAGCAGGCCGAGCAGGGCCAGCACGGACAGCGGGTGGGCCAGACCGTCGAGCACCGCCGCCGGCCCCCGGTCGCCGCACCAGCGCGCCACCGACACCCGGCCCAGCACGGCGGCACCGTATCCGAGTGCGCCCACCCAGGAACCGGTCAGCATCGCCGCGGCCGGCACCACGTAGACCACCCCGAGTGCGGCGCCGACCGCCACTGCGCCCAGCGGCGAGCCGAACGCCGCCCACAGCGACTTGCGGTACCCGACCGCGAGCTCCCGGCCGGTGGCGTACATGCGGCAGGTCGCCAGCTCGGCCCCGTCGGCCACGGCTGTCCGCGCCCCGGCGCGGCGCATCGCCCGGGCCAGGGCGATGTCGTCGAGTACCTCACCGCGCACAGCCTGCCAGCCGCCGGCGCGCGCCAGCGCATCGGCGTCCAGCACCAGGAACTGCCCGTTGGCGAAGGCCAGCGACGGCCGCGGGGAGCGCTCGGCCACCCGCAGCGGCACGGTGGTCAGCCACGACCAGGCCAGCAACGGCTGGATCAGCCGGCCGAGCACCCCGGCGGTGAGCTGCCGGGGCCAGGGACTCACCAGATCCAGTGGGGTTCCGCGCAGCAGGTCGACGGCTGCGGCGATGGCCCGCGGGTGCAGCACCACATCGGCGTCGACATACACCAGCGTCGAAAAGCGTGCCGCCGCGGCCAGTTGGGCGCAGGCGTGCGGTTTGCCGAGGGTTCCCGGCGGGGGCGGGGTCCCGGCCAGCACCCGCACCCGCGGGTCCGACCGTGCCGCCGCGGTCACCACCTGTGCCGTGCCGTCGGTGGAGTTGTCGTCGAGCACCAGGATCTCCATCCGCGTCGGCCCCTGCTGAGCCACCAGCGCGGCGACGGTGGGTCCGATGCGGTGCGCCTCGTCGCGGGCGGGCACCAGCACGCTCACCCCGTCGCTGTGCGGCGCGGGATCCGCAGGCGGGCGGCGCAACAACCGCCGGTTGAACAGCTGGTGGACGGTACCGACGCACGCCAGCGCGGAGCCGAGGGCGACAATGGTGGAGAACCGGTCTTTGCAGGGTCGCGCGGCGGGCACCTGCAAAGCCTACGGATCCCCGTTCCGAGCGCGGAGGTGCAGACATCGTGGCGTTGGCCCCATCCGTCGCGCCGGTGCGCCTCAGCCAGGTGAGCTGGGCGCTGGTGGTCGCCGCGATCGGAGTCCAGATCGCCTACCCGTTGATCCCCGAATCGTCGCGGACCGCGGTGACCGTGACCAGCGTGGTGGTGTTCTTCCTGGCCGCGGTGGCCGACGTGTTCCGCCGCTACGGGGCATCCGGGGCGGCGGCTCTGGTGGCGGTGGCCGGCGGCGGCGGGCTGCTGGCCGAGTCCGTCGGGGTGGCCACCGGCTGGCCGTTCGGGTCCTACAACTACACCGGCACCCTGGGACTGGAGGTGCTGGGTGTGCCTGCGGTGGTGCCGCTGGCGTGGACGATGATGGCCTGGCCCGCGCTGGTGGTGGCCCGGACCCTGGCCGCCAGACCGGTTGTGGTGGTGCTGCTGGGCGCGCTGGCGCTGTCGGCGTGGGACCTGTTCCTGGATCCGCAGATGGTCGACGCCGGGCACTGGACCTGGCACCATCCCGACCCCGGGCTGCCGCTGGTGCCGGGCATCCCGCTGACCAACTACCTGGGCTGGCTCCTGGTGAGCCTGATCCTGATCGCCGTGCTCAACCTCGCCCTGCCCCGCCAGGACGGGGTGTCCGGTCCGGCGTCGACGCTGTATCTCTGGGTGTACTTCTCCTCCACACTCGGGCACCTGGTGTTCTTCGGGCTGCCCGGGTCCGCCCTCGTCGGTGGTGTTCTGATGGGTGCCATCGCCATTCCGTTCGCTGTGCGGCTCGCGCGCCGCCACTACGCAGAGTGAGGTTCGTTCTGACTCCCCTGACCAGCCGGGCCGCCCCGCTCCGCATGCGACCCCGCCCCTTGGTGACCCCGGACCCGCTGCTGCCCCGGGACGCTCCGCCCGGCACCGAAGCGGTGGTGGTGGGCGGAGGCATCGCCGGCATGTCGGCGGCGGTGATCCTGGCCGAACGCGGGGTCAGCGTGACACTGCTCGAAGCCAACGACCACCTCGGTGGCCGGCTGGGGGCCTGGCCGGAACGGCTGCCCGACGGCACCGAGCAAATGATCGAACATGGTTTCCACGCGTTCTTCCGGCACTACTACACCTGGCGGGCCATCTTGCGCCGCGCCGATCCGCAGTTGACGTTCCTGAAGTCGGCGGGGTCCTATCCCGTGATCTCAGCTTCCTGGCCACCGGAGGATCTCTCCGGCCTGCCCGCGGCGCCGCCGCTGAACCTGGCCGCGCTGATCCTGCGTTCGAAGAGCCTGACCTACCGCGACTTCCTGCATGCCGACCCCAACTCCGGTCAGGCGTTGCTGGCCTACGACCGCGCCACCACCGTCGCCCAACTCGACGATGTGGACGCCGCCGCGTTCCTGGACAGCCTCGGGATGTCCGAGCGCACCCGCAGCATGTTGTTCGAGGCCTTCGCGCGGTCCTTCTTCTGCAACCAGTCCGAGCTGTCGGCTGCCGAGTTGGTGGCGATGTTCCACTACTACTTCCTGGGCAATCCGGAGGGCATCGGCTTCGACGTGCCCGACACCGATCACGGCACTGCCGTGTGGAATCCGTTGCGGCACTATGTCGAACAGCGTGGCGCCGCGGTGCACACCGGCACCCGGGTGAGCACCATCGAACCCGACGGGCCCGGTTGGCGGGTGCGGGCCGGCGGGGCGGAGTTCTCGACCCGGCACGTCATCGTGGCGCTGGATCCCGGGGCGCTGCGCTCGCTGGTGGCGCAGTCGCCGCTGTCGGCTCCGCTGCTCGAGCAGCAGTGCGAGAAGCTCACCGTGGCGCCGCCATTTGCGGTGACCCGGCTGTGGTTCGACCGTGACGTTGCCCCGGAGCGGGCGGCGTTCAGCGCCGTCAGCGGACAGCCGACCCTGGACTCCATCGCGGTGTACTCCCGCCTGGAGAAGCCCAGCATCGAGTGGGCCCGCACGCAGGGCGGTTCGGTGGTGGAGCTGCATTCGTACTCGTGCCCGCTCGATGACGCGCGCTCAGCCGGCGACGCGCTGGCCGCGGAGTTGGCCGTGCTGTGGCCGGAGACCCGGGACGCGGCGGTGCTGCACCGGACCGACCGGCTGGAGGCCACCGCGCCGTCGTTCCCGCCGGGGTCGGCGGGCACCCGGCCGGGGGTGCGCACCGACGCCCGCGGGCTGCGGCTGGCCGGCGACTACATCGAACTGCCCTACCTCGCCGGGTTGATGGAGCGCTCGTCGATGTCGGGGGTACTGGCCGCCAACGACGTGCTGGCCGAGGTGGGGGCGGCTGCCGAGCCGATCATGGGCGTACCGCAGCGGGGCCTGCTGGCCGGGGTGCCGCGACTGCGCCGCTAACTCTGTTCGTAGGTCCCGTGGATCAATGCACGGGCGATGGCTTGGGAGAACAGGTTGAAGCCCAGGTAGGCCGGGGAGGAGTCCTCGGTGACGTCGAGCTTCTCGACCTGCAGCGCGTGCACGGCGACGATGTAGCGGTGGTGGCCGTGCCCGGGCGGCGGTGCGGCGCCGACGAACCGGCGCAACCCGGCATCGTTGCGCAGGGTGATCGCGTCGCCGGGCAGTGAGCTGCCGTCACCCACCCCGGCGGGCAGCTCGGTCACGGTGCCGGGCAGGTTGGCCACTGCCCAGTGCCAGAAGCCGGAGCCGGTGGGCGCGTCGGGGTCGTAGACGGTGACGGCGAAGCTGCGGGTCTCCTCGGGGAACCCCGACCAGCTCAGCTGCGGCGACTGGTCTTCCCCGCCGGCGCCCATCAGGCCGCTGACCTGAGGCTGCGACCACGGCCGGCCGTCGGTGAAGGACTGCGAGGTGACGGTGAAAGTGGGCAGCTTGGGCAGGAAGTCGTACGGGTTGTACGGAAAAGCCATGGTGGTGGGGATCCTCTCGGTCAGCAGTTCTTCAGGAAATGCTCGAGTACCTCGACTCCGAACGTCAACGCGTCAACGTGTACCCGCTCGTCGACGCCGTGGAACAGCGCGGTGAAATCCAACTCCGGCGGCAGGCGCAGCGGGATGAACCCGAAGCACCGAATACCCAGGCGCGCGAAGTGTTTTGCGTCGGTGCCCGCCGAGAGCATGTAGGGCACCGTGCGGGCCTCCGGGTCGACGGCCAGCAGTGCGCTGTTCATCGCCGCCACCAGATCACCGTCGAAAGACGTTTCGTAGGACGGTAACTCGGTCACCCACTCGCGCTTGACGTCGGGGCCGATGATCTCGTCCACCTCCCGCTCGAAGGCGGCCTGGCGCCCCGGCAGCACCCGGCAGTCCAGCACGGCCTCGGCCGTCGCGGGGATGACGTTGGCCTTGTAACCGGCCTTGAGCATGGTCGGGTTCACGGTGTCGCGCAACGTGGCGCTGATGATCCGCGAAATCGATCCGAGCTTGGCGACGGTGCCGTCGAGATCCGGTGACTGCGGATCGAAGTCGTAGCCGGTCTCCTCGGCGACCGCCGCCAGGAACTCCCGCACCGCCGGGCTGAGGACCAGGGGGAACTGGTGGCGGCCGAGCTTGGCCACCGCCTCGGCCAGGATGGTGACGGCGTTGTCGGGGTGGATCATCGAGCCGTGCCCGGCGCGGGCGCGTGCGGTGAGTTTCATCCACAGCATGCCCTTTTCGGCTGTCTCGATCAGGTAGAGCCGGCGCTCGCCGCCGTTGCGGGTGGGTACCGTCAGCGAGTAACCGCCCACCTCCCCCACGGCCTCGGTGATGCCCTCGAACAGGTCGGGACGGTTCTCGATCAGCCACTTGCAGCCGTACTTGCCGCCGGCCTCCTCATCGGCGACGAACGCGAACACCAGATCCCGCGGCGGGACGATGTTTTCGCGCTTGAAGTGGCGGGCGACCGCGACCATCATGCCGACCATGTTCTTCATGTCGATGGCGCCGCGGCCCCACACGTAGCCGTCGGCGACCGCCCCGGAGAACGGGTGCACGCTCCAGTCGGCGGCTTCGGCGGGCACCACGTCGAGGTGGCCGTGGATCATCAGCGCGCCACGACTGCGGTCGGCCCCCTCCAGCCGGGCGAACACATTGCCGCGCCCGGGCCCGCCCGACTCGACGTACTCACACGTGTAGCCGACCTCTTCGAGCTGTTGGGCCACCCAGCGGGCGCACTGCTCCTCGCCCTTGGTGGTGGCCGGCTCACCGGTGTTCGAAGTGTCGAACTGGATCAGCGAGCTGACGAGTTCGACGACCTCTTGCGCTGGTGTGCTCACGGCTTCCTTTCCTACCACCCTGGGTGCCGGGCTCCTGGTTTGGGATCAGGCGGGCAGATCCGTTAGCCTTAGTCGCCCCGCCACGCGTAGTAGCCGAAGCGGGTGCTCACGAAACACAGGTCCGAGTGGCGGAATGGCAGACGCGCTAGCTTGAGGTGCTAGTGCCCTATTAACGGGCGTGGGGGTTCAAGTCCCCCCTCGGACACTCCTGTGGCGGCAATCCGCCGCTCCCAGCATTCTCAGAGCAGGTGGGCACCACCTTCCCACGTCACCGGGGTTTCACGGCGTATATTTTCTCGCCCGCAAAACGCGGCTGCACAGCGTTTCCGCCATTCTTTGCTGCCATTCTGTGTCCAGCGGTCTTCTAACACCGATACCGCCACTGTGCTGCACTTTTGCGGTTACCCTCGCGTCAGTTAGCCCATCGTTGCCCGCCTGATGAATTCATGGTTCAGTATGGCTTCGAGAGGCCCTATTGTGCCCTGAGTCACACACCCGAATTGTAGGGAAATGAACAGCGAAATCCGGTGTTTGCGCTCGTACTTTCGCTCGCATGACCGATATCTCGCACCTCCCCCGTCACGACCTGCACACTCCCGTCACCCGCGGCGCGCCTCGCGTCGCGGGCACCGCCGTGGCCTTCACCCGGCACCGCTATGACCAGACCGACGTCGCGCGTGAGCTCACCACCATGGGTGGCCCGGAGTTCCAGCGCTTCGCCCAGACCAGTGGCGTCGACACCCGCAGCCTCGCGCTGCCGTTGACGCGCTATCCCCACCTCTCCGGTTTCACCGAAGCCAACGACGCCTACCTCGAGGTCGCCGTGGACCTGGCCACCGAAGCCGTGCGCTCCGCCCTCGCCGACTCCCACATCGACCCGTCCGAAGTGGACGCCATCGTGGCGGTGTCGAGCACCGGGGTCGCGGTGCCGACCGTCGACGCACGCGTGGCGACCCGTGTGGGACTGCGCCCGGACGTGAAACGGATCCCGCTGTTCGGACTCGGCTGCGTCGGCGGAGCCGCCGGACTGGCCCGGGTGCACGACTACCTGCGCGGTTTTCCCGACCAGGTGGCTGTGCTGGTCTCCGTCGAACTGTGTTCCCTCACCCTGCAGCGCGACGACACGTCCATCCCGGCGCTGATCGGGGTGTGCCTGTTCGGTGACGGTGCCGCCGCGGTGGTCTGCACCGGCGCCGACCGGGTGCCCTCGCACGCCGGCGTGCACGACGATCCCCGGGTGCTTGCCACCCGCAGCAGGCTGTTCCCCGACACCGTGGACGTGATGGGCTGGAAGGTCAGCTCGGCGGGCTTCGGACTGGTGATGTCGCGCGAGGTGCCTCGAATGGCGGACAGGTATCTGCGGGCGGCGGTGGACGACTTCCTGGCCGAGCACGGACTGACCACCAGCGATATCGACACCTGGATCTGCCACCCCGGCGGACCGAAGGTGATCGATTCCATCGTCGCCGCCATCGAGCTTGACTCGCAGGCACTTTCACACAGCAGCGAGTCGATGCGGGAGAACGGCAACATCTCCTCGGCCTCGGTGCTGGACGTGCTGCGGCGCACCCTGGCCGATCCGCCCCCACCCGATTCGCTGGCCGTGATGCTGGCGATGGGGCCGGGCTTCAGCTTCGAACTACTGCTGCTGAAGTGGTGAGGGCCTGATGTATTACCTGTTCATTCTCGCTGTCGCCGCCGAGCGACTGGTCGAGCTGGTGGTCTCCCGGCGCAACACCCGGTGGTCGATGGCGCACGGCGGCAGGGAATTCGGCCGCGGGCACTACCCCGTCATGGTGGCCATGCACACGCTGCTGCTGGTGTCGTGTGTGGTCGAGGTCTGGGGGTGGCACCGTCCATTCATCGCCTGGCTGGGCTGGCCGATGGTGGCCGTGGTGGTGATCAGCACCGTCGTGCGGTGGTGGTGCGTGGCGACCCTGGGCAAGCACTGGAACCCCCGGCTGATCGTGATCCCGAACGCCCCGCTGGTCCAGGGGGGCCCATACCGGTGGATCCACCACCCCAACTACACCGCCGTGATCGCCGAGGTGGCCGCGCTGCCACTGGTGCACTCGGCGTGGGTGACGGCCATTGTCTTCAGCGTGGCCAACGCGCTGGTGCTCACCGTGCGGATCCGCACCGAAAACACCGCGCTCGGCTACCACGGTGCCACGCCGTCACCGGCCGGATGACACCAACTGGGTCAATCGTTCTGCGGCATCGCCGCCCGGCACCGGCAGGTAGGCGATCACCTGGGTGTCGGGCGCGTCGGCCGGGGTGAGCTGGTGGTGTTCGAGGTGGAGCTCGCCGACCCGGGGATGAAAGAACCGCCGCTCCCGGGAGGCGAACCGCTCGACACTGCTGGCCTGCCAACCCGTCCGGAAATGCGCACTGCCGGCCATCAGGCTGTCGATCAGCCGGGTGTAGGCCGCTTCCCCGACCCGCGGCCCAGCCTCCGCGCGGAACTCGGCCAGAAACCTCCTGCTGTCGATCTCCCAGTCCGGCAACAACTCCCGGATGGCGGGATCCATGAACACCCGCCACAACAGATTGCGGTCACCGGCGGCGTCGGTGTCGATGTTCGGATACAGCGCGGCGTAGGCGTCGTTCCAGGCCGCGATGTCCCAGGTGGGTCCGATCACGAACGCCGGGTAGCCGGCCAGGGCATCGAGGAACCGCTGCAGGTGGGCGGGCGTCGTGCCGTCATCCGGGGTCGTCACCGGTTCGGGTTGGTAGCCACCCAGGGTCAGCACGTAATCCCGCTCGGCCGCCGACAACCGCAGGGCTCCGGTCACCGCGTCGAGCACCTGCTTCGACGGGTTGATGTCGCGGCCCTGCTCCAGCCAGGTGTACCAGGTCACGCTCACGCCGGAGAGCACCGCGACCTCCTCGCGACGCAGCCCACTGGTCCGCAGCCGGGGTACGGCGGGGAAACCGAGTTCGGCCCGGGGTGCAGCCTCGCGGCGGGCGCGCAGGAACTCCCCGAGCGCCAGGCGTTGACGCGCGCGTTTGTCCATCACCTCAGGGTAGTGGTACCAGTACTAGCATCGGTACCGACTTCCCAGGTGGGCGGGCATGCTGCGACGCTGGGTGCCATGGCAGAACTGAGGTCGCGCACGGTCACCCACGGTCGCAACATGGCGGGCGCACGCTCGCTGCTGCGCGCTGCCGGGGTGGCGAGCTCCGACATCGGCAAGCCCATCGTCGCGGTGGCCAACAGCTTCACCGAGTTCGTGCCCGGACACACGCATCTGCAGCCGGTGGGCCGGATCGTCTCCGAGGCCATCTCCGCGGCCGGCGGGGTGCCGCGGGAGTTCAACACCATCGCCGTGGATGACGGCATCGCCATGGGTCACGGCGGGATGCTGTACTCGCTGCCGTCACGCGAACTGATCGCCGACTCGGTGGAGTACATGGTCAACGCGCACTGCGCCGACGCGCTGGTGTGTATCTCCAACTGCGACAAGATCACTCCCGGGATGTTGATGGCCGCCCTGCGGCTGAACATCCCCACCGTGTTCGTCTCGGGCGGGCCGATGGAAGGCGGCACCGCCGTCCTGGTCGACGGCACCGTGAAGACCCGGCTGAACCTGGTGAGCGCCATCGCCGACGCGGTGAACACCGAGGTCTCCGACGCCGACATCGCCCGGATCGAGGAAGCCGCCTGCCCCACCTGCGGATCGTGCTCGGGCATGTTCACCGCCAACTCGATGAACTGCCTCACCGAGGCCCTGGGGCTCGCGTTGCCCGGCAACGGCTCAACGCTGGCCACCCACACCGCGCGGCGCGCCCTGTACGAGGATGCCGGCAGCACCGTGATGGACCTGTGCCGCCGCTACTACGAGCAGGACGACGCGTCCGTGCTGCCGCGGGCCATCGCCACCCGCGATGCGTTCGACAATGCGATGGCGCTGGACATCGCGATGGGCGGGTCCACCAACACGGTGCTGCACCTGCTGGCCGCGGCGCTGGAGGCCGAGCTGGACTACACCCTCGAGGACATCGAGAAGCGCAGCCAGATGATCCCGTGCCTGTGCAAGGTGGCCCCCAACGGACACTTCCTGATGGAGGACGTGCACCGCGCCGGCGGTATCCCGGCCATCCTGGGCGAGCTGTGGCGCGGCGGCCACCTGCACGAGACCGTGCATTCGGTGCACTCCGGCTCCCTGGCGGAGTGGTTGCGGGCGTGGGACATCCGCGGTGGGTCGGCGACCCCGCAGGCGGTGGAGCTGTTCCATGCCGCGCCCGGCTGTGTGCGCTCGGCGTCGGCGTTCTCGCAGTCCGAGCGGTGGGACAGCCTGGACACCGATGCCGCCGACGGCTGCATTCACGATGTCGCGCATGCCTACTCGGCCGACGGCGGGCTCGCCGTGCTGCGGGGCAACCTGTCGGTGGACGGCTGCATCGTCAAGACCGCCGGGGTGGACGAGTCGATCTGGAAGTTCTCCGGCCCGGCCGTGGTGCTGGAGTCCCAGGAGGACGCCGTCGACGCCATCCTGGGCGGACGCATCCATCCCGGTGATGTGGTGGTCATTCGCTACGAGGGCCCCAAGGGCGGGCCGGGCATGCAGGAGATGCTCTACCCCACCTCGTATCTGAAGGGCCGCGGGCTGGGCAAGGTCTGCGCGCTGGTGACCGACGGCCGGTTCTCCGGAGGTTCGTCGGGCCTGTCGATCGGGCACGTCTCCCCCGAGGCCGCTGCCGGCGGCACCATCGCTCTGGTGCAGGACGGCGACCTCATCACCATCGACATCCCGCACCGCAGCATCATCCTCGACGTCCCCGACGACGAGTTGGATCGCCGTCGCGCCGCTCTGGAAACCTCCGGCGGGTACACGCCGAAGGACCGCCAGCGGGTGGTGTCGCCTGCGCTCAAAGCCTATGCAGCGCTGGCTCTGTCGGCGGACAAGGGCGCGGCGCGGGACATCGCGGCGCTCTAGGGGCTCGGCCGGCGAACGCGGTCGCGTGCGTCGCAGTTGATCAGTGGCGCGGGACTTCTCGCGCCTATCAGCAGCACCCTGTGCTCAGCGAGTTGCTATTGCAGTCGATCGAAGTCGAGCATGCGATCAATGCTTGAGGTCGACCGGGTGGCCGAGCGGAATCACCCGGGAGCCACTCAGCTCACGGAGGGTTCCCAGCGGCGTCCTACGCCGCCGCCGGTGGTGGTTGGTAGGGGGTGTACCACCACCAGTCGCAGCGGGCGCCGCCCGGTCCCGGGTGCGGAGCCACTTGCGGTGGCGCTGTGGTGGGTGGCCGGGCCAGGGATCCGTTGGTGAGGTGGCGGCCGGTGGCGTCGGTGACCACCAGTCGGCTGGCCGGCCCGGTCAAGGTGATGCCCCGTGTGTGGTGCAGGCGATGGTGATACGGACACACCAACACGAGATTGTCGAGCTCGGTCGGTCCGCCGTCCTCCCAATGGATCAGGTGGTGGGCGTGCAGGCCGCGCGTGGCGCCGCAGCCGGGCACCACACACGTGCCGTGATCACGGTGCTCGAGGGCTCGGCGTAGCCGGCGGTTGATGGTGCGGGTCTCGCGTCCGGCGCCGATGGGCTGGCCGTCGCGTTCGAACCACACCTCACAGGTGGCATCACAGAGCAGGTACTGACGATCAGCGTCGGCGAGTACCGGACCCAGATGCAGGTTCGCCAGGCGCGATTCGACATCGACGTGAATGACGACGGTGGTGCGCTGTCCGTGCGGGCGTGCCGCGGCGTCGGCGTCCCAGCCGGCGCGCATCAGGCTCAGGAACCCGTCCACCGGGGTGGGGAACGGCGGGGTGGTCTCGGTGAGGTTCTCGGCGTGAGCGCGTTTCCAGTCCGCGACGAGTTTGTCCTGATGGGATTGCAGCCCGGCCTGGAATTCGGCGGCTTCGGCGGTGGGCAGGGTGATGTGCCAGGTGGTCGAGTGCGGGCCCTGGGTGGTGGTGATGGACCGCGGTGCTTCAGGTTCCGGTTCGGGTTCGGGTTGCGGTGCGGGTGGGGGTTCGAGCCGGACCGCTTTGCGGATCTGGGTGACCGTGGCATATCGGGCGAATTGGGCGTAGTGGGCATCGGAGCCGTCAGCGGCGCCGTCGACCACCGCGCCGAGCTGATCCACCGACAGCCAGCCCTCCCGCATCCCGGCCACACACTGCGGGAACTGCTCTGCGCGTTCGGCGACCGCGGTGAAGGTATGCGCCGTATGCGGGGATACCCCGGTTTTGGCGGCCACCAACGAGGCCACCGACCGGAACCCGGTGATGCCGGCCAACCCATCACGGTCGATCTCGGCGATGATCTCCACGATCCGCCCGTCGATGGCATTACGCTGCCCCGACAACTCCGCGATCTCGGCGAACAACACCTCCAGCCGCTGCGCGGGAGTAACCCCGGCAGCGGCCGAAAGTGTTGTGTCGGTGGACATGACCCCATTCAAGCAGAGGCCACCGACAAAAAGCTGGGCTGCGAGGACGCCGAGCGACAAGCATCCCCGTCACCGTGGCACCACAGCGTAGAGCCCGAATCGGAGGAATGGCGCGGCACACATAGCACGGCCACGTTCCGCGGCGCGGGGTCGAACAACCTGAGTCGGAGAAGGTAGCGGTATCGCTAGACGAAGTAGTGCTCGCCCCGCATGTCCTCCAACAACGTCGGGTGCTCCGGCGTCCAGCCGAGCAGCTGCTGAGTGTGCTTGCTCGAGGTCGGATTGTCCAGCGCCGCAACCCAACCGATGAACTGCAGCTGCTCAGTGGCCTCCTCGGGCGACACGCCGACCGCGGGCACCCCGAGGCGAGCGCCGATCACTTTGGCGATGTCCCGAAACGGTATGCCTTCCTCGGCCGCTCCGTGCAGCACCGCCCCGGCCGGCGCCGACTCGATGGCCAGCCGGTACAGCCGCGCGGCGTCGCGGTTGTCGACGGCGGGCCAGCGGTTGGCGCCGTCGCCGATGTAAATCGACTGACCGGTGCGGCGGGCGTTGGCGATGAGGGCCGGGATGAACCCCTGGAGGTCGGTCGGCCCGTGCACGGTGGGCGCCAACCGGATCACGATGGCCCGCACGCCCTGTTCGGCCAGCGCGAGCGCAGCAGCTTCGGACGCCCCCCGCGGGCCCGTACCCACCATGTCCTCGGTGGCGAGCGCACCAGGCGAGGCGGCGGCGAGCGTGGCGGTTCCGGAGGTGTTGATGAACGGCTTTCCGGACCCGGTCAGAGCGGCGCCCATGGCCTCGACAGCCCGCACGTCGGCCTCGGCCGAGGCGGCGTAGTCGGAGAAGTCGTGCTTGTAGGCCAGGTGAATGACGCCGTCGGCGTCCCGGGCGGCGGCGGCCAGGATCTCGAGGTCGTCGAGGGTGCCGCGGACCACCTGCGCGCCGGCGCTGGTCAGCGCGTCGGCCGAGGCCTGCGAACGAGCCAGCCCGACCACGGTATGGCCGTGATCCCACAGCTCGCGCACCACCAGTGAGCCGATGTGTCCGGAGGCGCCGGTGACAAAAATTCGCATGGTTCATCCTTCGTGTCCGTGATGTCAGTGAATGACATCAACCTACGCCTGATGTCAGCGTCTGTCATGGCTCTAGAATTCCCGCATGGCTCGCTGGGAACCCGACGCGCAGGGCCGGCTGGAACGGGCCGCCCTGGAGCTGTACTCCGAGCGCGGGTTCGACCAGACCACCGTCGCGGAGATCGCCGAACGCGCGGGCGTCACCGAGCGCACCTTCTTCCGGCACTTCGCCGACAAGCGGGAGGTGCTGTTCCGCGGCGAGGCGCTCACCCAGGCCATGAACGCCGCCCTGGCGGCAGTGCCGGACTCCACCGCACCGATGGACGCGGTCGCCACCGCCCTGGAAGCGACCGCGGAGTTCTTCGACGAGCGCAAGCCGTACTCGGTGAAACGTCAGGCGGTGATCAACGCCAATCCTGCTCTGCAGGAACGGGAATTGATCAAACTGGCCTCGATGGCCACGCTTCTGGGCGACGGTCTGCGCCACCGCGGTGTCGGCGAACCGGCGGCCAGCCTGGCCGCCCAGGCCGGCATCGGCGTTTTCAAAGTGGCCTTCGAACGGTGGCTCGCCGATAGCCGGGACCGCAACTTCGGCGTGCACATCCGCGAATCGATCGCCGAACTGCGGGCCGTCACCGGCTGAGAGCAGCCGCCAGATACGGTGCGGTGCGGCTGTCGGGGTGGGCGGCCACCTGGGCCGGGGTGCCGGCCACCACCACCTCCCCGCCCTCATCGCCGCCGCCGGGGCCGAGATCGATGACGTGATCGGCGCCCGCCACCACGGTCATGTCGTGTTCGGCCACCACGACGGTGTTGCCGGCGTCGACCAGCCGATGCAGCTGACGTTCCAGCAGTTCGACATCGGACGGGTGCAGTCCGGTGGTGGGTTCGTCGAGTACATAGAGCGTGTGGCCGCGCTTGGCGCGCTGCAGTTCCGACGCCAGCTTGATGCGCTGGGCCTCACCGCCGGACAGCTCGGTCGCGGGCTGACCCAGGCGCAGATACCCGAGCCCGACCTCGCGCAGTGTCACCAGACTCCGTGCGGCAGCGGGCAGATCGGCCAGGAACTCACCCGCCTCGTCCACGGTCATCGCCAGCACGTCGGCGATGGTGCGGCCGCGATAGGTGACCTCCAGGGTCTCCTCCGAGTAGCGGGCGCCCCTGCACGTCGGGCAGGTCGCGTAGGTGCCGGGCAGGAACAGCAGCTCCACCGCCACAAAACCCTCACCCTGGCAGGTGTCACACCGTCCCTCGGCGACATTGAAGGAGAAGCGGCCCGCACTCCAACCGCGGCGCCGGGCTTCGTCGGTGTCGGCGAACGCCTTACGCACCGCGTCGAAGAGCCCGGTGTAGGTGGCCAGATTGGACCGTGGCGTCCGCCCGATCGGTCGCTGGTCCACGGTGACCAACCGGCCGATGAGCTCGGCGCCGTCGGCGGTGACGCCGGCGCTCGCGTCGGCATCGATGTCGAGCATCTCCTCGTCGCCCTCGGCCTCGGTGGCCTCGGTCCGGCCGAGATGGCGGGCCAGGACGTCGCCGAGCACCTTGCACACCAGCGTGGACTTGCCGGACCCGGACACCCCCGTCACCGCGACAAACGCGCCCAGCGGGATGTCGACATCGACGTCGGCCAGATTGTGGAAGCTGATTCCCCGCAACGCCAGCGTGCCCACCGGCGTTCGGGAAGAATTGTGCTGCAGCACTTTCCGGTCAAAGAGGTAGCGGCGCGTGACGGAGGAGTCAACCTCGGCCAGCCCGTCCACCGGACCGCTGTAGAGCACGTCGCCGCCCAGCTCGCCTGCGCCCGGGCCGACGTCGACCACCCAGTCGGCGCGGCGCACCACGTCCATGTCGTGTTCGACGACGAACAGCGAGTTGCCGGCCCGGCGCAGCCGGTCGAGCACCTCCAGCAATGGCTCGGCGTCGGCGGGATGCAGGCCCGCCGACGGCTCGTCGAGAACGTAGAGCACGCCGAACAGGCCCGCGCGCAACTGAGTGGCCAGCCGCAGCCGTTGCAACTCCCCCGGTGACACCGACGGCGTGCGCCGGTTCAGGCTCAGGTAGCCGAGTCCGAGATCGACCAGCACGGCGATGCGGGCCACCAGGTCGGCGGCGATCATGGTGGCCACCTCGGTGAACTCACCGGACTCGGTGGATTCGTAGGCCGCGGCGAATTCGGTTCGGGTGGCGGCCGGTTGCAGCACCTCGGCCAGTACCGTCAACGGCAAGGAGACCAGTTCGGCGATGTTGTGCCCGGCGAAGGTGACCGCCAGCGCCTCGGGTCGCAGGCCCGATCCTGTGCACATCGGGCAGACCACACTGTCGACGTACTGCAACACCCGGCGTCGCATCATCGCGCTCTGCGAATTGGCCAGCGTGTGCCGGACGTGCCGCTCGGCGCTGCTGAAGGTGCCGTTGTAGTAATAGTCGGCGGTCACCGGGTGCTGACTCGGATCGATCTCGACGGTGGGCTGCTCATCGGTGAACAGGATCCAATCACGCTGACGCTTGGGCAGTTTGCGCCACGGCTTGTCGATGTCGTACCCGAGGGTGATGAGGATGTCGCGCAGGTTCTGCCCCTGCCAGGCGCCCGGCCAGGCCGCGACCGCACCCTCCCGGATGCTCAGCGTGGGATCGGGCACCAGCGTCTGCTCGCTCACCCGGTGGATGCGCCCCAGGCCGTGGCACTCCGGACAGGCCCCCACGGTGGTGTTCGGCGAGAAGGCGTCGGAGTCCAACCGCTCGGTGGCCCCGGCCGGGTAGCTGCCGGCCCGGGACAACAGCATGCGCAACAGATTCGACAGCGTGGTGACCGTGCCGACGGTGGAGCGCGAACTGGTGGCCCCGCGGCGCTGCTGCAGTGCCACCGCGGGCGGCAGCCCCGTGATGTCGTCGACCTTGGGGGCGTCGTTGGGGAGCAACAGCCGGCGTGCGTAGGGCGCCACCGACTCGAAGTACCGGCGCTGCGCCTCGGCGTACACAGTGCCGAACGCCAATGACGACTTACCCGACCCGGAGACGCCGGTGAACACCACAAACGCGTCCCGCGGGGCGGCCACGTCGACCGATCTCAGGTTGTGCACACGAGACCCACGCACCCGCACGTAGCGGTCCGGTTCGTCACTCATCGGCTCCATTGTCGCCCATGCGACTACAGGTGGGCCTCCACCACGTCCGCGCCGCGGCCGCTCCCGCCGGCGCGCGCGAAGCCGGCAGCCACCCGCGCGGCGCCCGAGGTCATGCCGATGGCCGACAGCACGCCCGAGCGCAGCCGCGCCGTGGTGAGCCGGCGGGCCGGCAGCCGGGTGCCGCAGCGCGCGACCTCGACCCGGCGGGCCACCTCGAACTGGTCACGTCCGAACGGCACAGCACACACCGGCACACCACGGCTGAGCGCTTTCTGCGTGACGCCCATCCCGCCGTGGGTCACCACGCACACCGCCCGGTCCAGGATGGGGACGTGCGGGGCGAACCGCCGGACGGTGACGCGCGGGTGAGCGGCCAGGTCCAGGGCGTCCGCACCGGCGGGCACGGTAGCCACCACGTGCAGCGGCTGATCGGCCAGCGCCTGCACGGTCGTGCGCACCAGCACCGAATCTGCTTGTGCCACCGACGATGTAGTCACCATGACCACCGGCAGGGTGATGTCGGTGAGCCAGTCGGGCGGCTCACCCTGGGGTGGTTCGAAGATCGCCGGCCCGATCAGGTGCACGTCGTCACCCCAGGTGATCCCCGGGTACTGGAACGGTTCCGCCGTGGCCACCAGCATCCCGTCCGCGCGCCGGGTCAGGTCACCGACCGAGCCCACCCGCGGCAGCCCGAGCCGGGCGCGCAGCGGGTTGACCGCGCGCCGGAACGGCCGATCGAAGATGTAGGAGGTGACCAGCCGGGCGCCCAGATCGCGCACCGTGCCCACCAGATCGGACCGGGGGGCGTAGCCGGGGCCAAAAGGGGCGGCGCCGGGCGCGTCGAGGTACGGGACGAACGGGCTGAACACCAGCTTGGGCAGTCGGCCGGTCTCCGCGGCCGACATGGCGCCCCAGCAGTTCGCGTCGATGAGCAGCAGGTCGGGCTGCGCGTCGACGAGGGCCGCGCGCAGGTCGGCGACTTCGAGCGCCGCGCGCCGGCCCAGCACCTGGACGGTCAGCTCGGCAGCGCGCAGGGTGCTGCCCGACTCCGGGTCCTGTTCCTGGATGGCCTCGATGCGCGGATCCACCGGCTGCGCCGCAAAACCCAGCCCGCGGCACAGCCCCACCCCGGCTGCGAGCGTGCGGACGTGGATCTGGTGGCCGCGGTCGTGGAGTTCACGCAACAACGCGCAGAACGGGTACAGGTGGCCCAGCGCCGGCGACATGTAGGCCAGGATCACCGCCACCGGGCACCGATCCGAGGGCTCGACGGCACCGAATGATGGGCGTGAGCAACAACGGCGCCCCCCACCCCGAGCTGGTGGTTCTGGTCGACGAGCAGGGCCGCAGCATCGGCACGGCCCCCAAGTCCGAGGTCCACCACGACACCACCCCGCTGCACCTGGCGTTCTCGTGTTATCTCTTCGACCCGGCCGGCAACGTGCTGATGACCCGCCGCGCGCTGGACAAGCGTGCCTTCCCCGGGGTGTGGACCAACTCGTTCTGCGGGCACCCCGGCCCCGACGAGGACCTCGACAGCGCGGTGCAGCGCCGTGCCCTGACCGAGCTGGGTGTGCCGGTCACCGACCTGCGTTGCGTTCTGCCCGATTTCCGCTACCACGCGGTGGACGCCGCCGGGGTGGCGGAGAACGAACTGTGCCCGGTATACCGCGCGGTGGCGGCGGGACCGGTGGTCGCCGACCCGGCCGAGGTGATGGACTGGGTGTGGGTGTCGTGGGCGCAGCTGCGCGACGCGGCCCGCTCGCCGTGGCTGATCAGCCCGTGGATGGCCGAGCAGGTGCCGCTGCTCGAGGCCGCCGACGCCCATGTGAGCTGATCCGCTCACGCCGCCGGAGAGCGCAGGCGCGCCGCCCACGCGCGCACGATGCCGGTGCCGGCCACCGCGAGGCGTCGCGCAGTGCCCACGGTCGCACGCCCGGTGAAGATCTGGAAGTCCATCCGCTCGATCTGCTCCAGGATCTGCGAGTAGAGCGTCAGCGCGGCGGACACACACGGCCGCGATTGCGGCGTGAGCATCGCGATGCCCGGGCGTGCCTCGTCATACACCTGCCGGGCCATCGCGTGCTGCTCCCGCAGCGCGCTGCGCACCCGCGGTTCGGTGGTGCCGTGAATCTGACACCAGGACAACAGCTCTCGATCCACCCGGTGGGCAGCCAGCTCGTCGGCAGGCAGGTACACCCGGCCCCGCCGCAGGTCCTCGTCGACGTCACGCAGGAAGTTGGTCAGTTGAAAAGCAGTGCCCAGTGCGGCGGCATGCGGGGCGGCTTCCTCGCGGGGCACGACCGTGCCGAGGATGGGCAGCGTCTGCAGGCCGATGACCTCGGCTGACCCGTACATATACTGTTGCAGCGCAGCACGATCGGGATAGTCGGTGACGGTCAGGTCCATCCGCATGGAGGCCAGGAACGCGTCGAAGAGATCCCACCCGAGGTCGTAGTGCTGCGCGGTGTGTATCACCGCGGTCAGCGTGGGGTCGTCCAGGGTGTCCTTGTCCCCCTTCAGGCCGGCGGCCAGATCATCCGAGAGCACTGTGAGCTCACGGGCCCGCTGCTCGTCGGTGCGGGTGGGATCCACCTCGTCGAGGATGTCGTCGGCCCGGCGGGCGAACCCGTAGAGCGCGTGCACGGCAGGACGCTGTGCGGGTGAGAGCAGGCGGGTGGCCAGGAAGAACGTCTTGCCATGCTCGGCGTTGAGCTCACGGCAGCGCCCGTAGGCCTGGCGCAGTGCGGGATCGGTGATCCCGGCGGCGTCGAGTTCGGATTTCTCGCTCACCGGTGCACCTCGGAGACGGACCGGGCCACCGGGGTCCCGGTGATCCGGTCGGCGGCCAGGCGCCCGGACATGACGGCGGTGGGCACTCCGACACCGGGCACCGTCGAGGACCCGGCCAGCACCACGTTGTCGACCCCGCGCACCGTGTTCGCGGGACGGAACGGACCCGTCTGGGCGAAGTTGTGGGCCAGCGCGAACGGACTTCCCGCGGCCATGCCCTGCCGGGCCCAGTCCGCCGGGGTCACGACGTGCAGCACCTCGGCGTCCTGGCCGACACCCGGCAGCCGGGTGGACACCACGTCGAGCATGTGCTCGACGTAGCTCGACGAGGTGGCGTCCCAATCCACCTGTCCCACTTGGGTGTTGGGTGCCGGGGCCAGCACGTAGAGCAGGTCGCGTCCAGCCGGTGCGAGCGAGGGATCACTGGCGGTGGGCCGGGTGACCAGTAGCGACGGATCGCTCATCACCCGCCCGTCGGTGATGATGTCGCGGAAGGTCTGATCCCAGGCCTGGCCGAAGACGATGGTGTGGTGATCGGGTGCGGCCTCGACGGCGCGGCAGCCGACGTGGGCCACCACCGCCGACGGGGCCGGCCGCAGCGGCACCAACCGGCGCGGGGTGCGCCGCAACAGCCGGTAGGTGTCGGGCAGCTCGGTGGTCAGCACCACCGCGTCGGCCTCGATGCGCTCACCGGTCGCGGTCCGCACCGCGGTGGCGCGCGAGCCGCTCCACTCCAGATCGGTGACTGCGGCGCCGTAGCGGAACTCCACCCCGGCGGCCTGCGCTGCCGCGGCCATCGCGTCGGGCAACGCACGCATGCCGCCGCGCGGGAAGTACACCCCGGCCACGGTGTCCATGTAAGCGATCACGGCGTACACCGCCAACGCGCTCTGCGGGGGCACCCCGGCGTACAGCGCCTGGAAGGTGAAGACCCGCAACAGCCGCTCGTCGTGCAGATAGCGGCGGATGACGTTCTCCCAGCGCCGGAACCCGCCCAGGGCCACCAGTTTGGCCAGGCCGGGGGTGACCAGTGCCAGCGGGGAGTCGAAATTGGACCCGATGAACCCGTCGAACTCGGTCTCGTACAGCTTGGTCAGCCACGCCCGCAGCCGCAGGTAGGCGTCGGCCTCGCGCCGCCCGGCGAACCGCTCGATCTCGGCGTACATCTCCTGGGCTCCGGTGTGCACCGCCAGTGCGTTGCCGTCGGCGAAAGACGCCCGGTAGGCCGGGTGCACCGGCTCCAGCTCGAGGCGGTCGGTGAGCTTCTCCCCGACCGCGGCGAACGCGTCGTCGATGATGTCGGGCATGGTGAGCACCGTGGGACCGGTGTCGATCCGGTAGCCGGCGATGTCAGCCCGGCCGACCCGCCCACCGGGGTGCTGGTCGCGTTCGACCACGGTGACGGTGCGGCCCCGCCCGGCCAGTTGCAGCGCGGCCGACAGGCCGGAGAGCCCGGCTCCCACGACGACCACGCGGTCGGTTCTTCCCCCAACGGTGCGCATCAAGCAGCCCTTTCCGTGCAGACGATGGCCATGTCCTTCAAAGCGGCGCGGGCGGCTTCGGGAATGTCGGCGCCGTCGAGACACTGCAGTGCCTGATCGAGGCGCTCGTCGATGAGCGCCTCGAGCCACGGCACGGCGCCGCTGGCCAGGATGAGCGCCTGCCAGCGTTCGGCGTCGGCCGCGCGCAGCTGCGGTGCGCTCATCAGCCGGGTGAGCTCGCGGCGGCCCGCGGCGTCGGCCAGGTGATGGGCCGCCACGATCACACTGGTCGCCTTCTGGGCCTGCAGATCGGTGCCCACCGACTTGCCGGTGACCGCCGGGGAGCCGAGCACCCCCAACAGGTCGTCGCGCAGCTGGAACGCCTCGCCGATGGCGATGCCGTAGCCCCCGAGGGCGTCGATGACCGGCTCGGTGCATCCCGCCATGGCGGCGCCCAGTTCCAGCGGCCGGCGCACGGTGTAGTTGCCGGACTTGCGCCGCAGCACGTCGAGCACGTCGTCGAGGGTGGGGAACGCTGCTGCGTCGTTGACCAGATCGGCGAACTGGCCGACGGCCAGTTCGATGCACATCTGCTCGAAGCGGGGCTGGGTCCGGGCCAGGGCGTCGGCGTCGACACCGCTTTCCCGCAGCATCGTGGCCGACCACACCAGGCACAGGTCACCCAGAAGCACCGCAGCCGACTCGCCGAACCGCTGGGGTGACCCGGCCAGGCCACGGTCGCGGTGCCACTGTTCGAAGACCACGTGCGCGGCCGGTCGCCCGCGGCGCAGGGCCGACTCGTCCATCACGTCGTCCTGCATCAGCGCGAACGCGTGCAGCAGTTCCAAGCTGGCGCAGGCGCGCAGGACAGCGGGGTCTTCCCGGCCGCCGCAGAGCCAGCCCAGGTACATGAACGTCGAGCGCAGGTACTTGCCACCGTCGATGAATCCGGCCAGCACATCGGCGGCCACATCCACCCGGGTGCCGCCCAACGCGGTGCGGCACTGCCCGGCCAGGAAGTCGTCGAGGTGGCCCCGCACGGCAGTGCGGATATCGCCGCGCCAACCGGCAGGCACGCCTGACGTGTCGTTTGGCACTGACTGATCCTCCTCCGCGTCCGGGCACCTGCATGTCGGATTCGTAGCCGCGGCGCGGCCGGATTGGAGCATCCGTTAATTTCTGATGTGACACCGCTCACCAGCGGGGCAGCGCCGGCGACGTCGGTGCCCATGCTGCCCTAACCTGCGACGCCGGGCGGCGGCGGGTCAGTAGACGTCGCGGACGTAGCGTTTGTCGGCCACCAGGGTGCGCTTGAAGGAATGGGCGGCTCTGACCGACATCCGGCCGTGTTCGGCGACGATTGCGGTCAGGGTGTCGTCGACGTCCTTGGCCATCCGCGCGGCGTCGCCGCAGACGTAGAGGTGCGCGCCGTCGTCGAGCCAGCGCCAGATCTGTGCGCCGTGATCGGCCATCTTGTGCTGGACGTAGGTCCGCTCGGCCTGATCGCGGGAGAAGGCCAGGTCGAGATGGCTGAGCAGGCCGTCGGCGACCATGTGCTGGAGATCGTCGCGATAGTAGAAATTGTGGGCGCGGTGCTGACCGCCGAAGAACAGCCAGTTGCGCCCGGTGTGGCCCAGCGCGCGGCGCTCCTGTAGGAACGCGCGGAACGGCGCGATGCCGGTACCCGGGCCCACCATGATCATCGGGGCGCCGGGGTCGGCGGGCGGGCGGAAGTGCGGTGACTGCTGCAGAAAGACCGGCACCGGGGTCCCCTCCGGCAGGTCGGCCAGGAACGTCGAGGCCACTCCCCCGCGCCGGCCGTCCTGATAGCGCACCACCGACACCGTCAGTTGCACCTCGTGCGGACTGACCTGGGGTGACGACGAGATGGAGTACTGCCGCGGCGTCAGCCGGACCAGGGCCTGCTGCCACTGCTCGGCAGCGGCCCGCACCGGGAACTGCGCCACGATGTCCAACCCGTTGCGGTTGCGCAGCCAGCGGTCGACTTCGGCGCGCGGACCGCGCAGGAACGTGGCTGCCGCGGTGTCGCCGCAGTGCGCGGCCACGAACTCGAGCAGGCCCGGGGTGACGCGGCAGATGTCGTAGCTGTCGGTCAGCGCCCGGCCCAGCGATGTCGGCGCCCCGTCGACGACGACAGACGCCGCTGCGTCCAGACCTGTGGCAGCCAGCCAGGTCTGCACGGCGGAGTCGCTGTTGCGCGGCAGCACCCCCAGGGAGTCGCCCGCGGCGTAGGTGATGCCGTGTGCGGCGACGTGCGCCGAGATGTCGAACCCGAACTGGCGCACCTCCTTGGCTGCCCCTGGCGGTGTGAGCAGGGTGTTGCGCACCAGCGGCGCCAGGACCGGCCGGTTCCTGGTGAACGGTGCGGCTGCCCTGCCCGGCACGGGGGCGGCGGGCTTGCCACCGAGCACACCGGCGAGCGTGTTTGCCCACCCGGTCATCGGGGCCTCGTCCCAGGCTTCGACCTCGGCGCGGTCGATGATCTTGGCGGCCCCCAGATCGGTCAACCGGACGTCCAGCGAGCGGGCGTGGCCGCAGAAGTTCTGGTAGGCCCGGTCGCCGATGCCCAGCACCGCGTAGCGCACCCCGTCCAGGCTCGGCGCCTCCGGCGCGCCGAGCCGCGCCCAGAAATCGGCCCCGTTGTCGGGCGGGCCGCCGTCGCCGAATGTCGAGGTGACGAGGACGATCTCGCGGCCAGGCCGCAGGTCGTCGAGCCGGCAGTCGTCCATGCTGCGCAGTGGGGCGCCCAGTTGCTCGGCCACCCGGGCGGCAAACTCCTCGGCGTTGCCGGTCTGCGACGCCCACAGGATCAACGGGCCGGTGCCGGCATCGGCGGGCCGCGACGGTTGCGCAGCCGGCGGCGCCACCGGTGGCCCGACCGGCCGCAGCAGCACCGCACACGCCTTGAACTCCGGTTGCAGGGAGTCGGGGTCGACGGCGTCGTTGGTCAGGGCGTTGACCGTCAGGTTCTCGCCCTGGGTGTCGTTCCAGTGGAACGGCACCCAGACGGTGCCGGGCAGCACCCGCTCGGTGACCACGGCCGGCAGCACCACCCGTCCGCGCCGCGACGAGACCTCGACGTGCTGACCGTCGGTCACGCCCGCGGCGTCGGCCGGATTGATCTCGACGAACGGACCGGGGTTGAGCTTGTTCAGCGCGGCCACCCGGCCGGTTTTGGTCATGGTGTGCCACTGATGCTGCAGGCGGCCGGTGTTGAGCACCAGCGGGTAGTCGTCGTCGGGCATCTCGGCGGGGTCGATGTGCGGGCGCGGGTGGAACACCGCCCGCCGGGACGGGGTGGCGAACGCCAGCCGGGGCACGGTGCCATCCGCGTGGGTGTGCAGGGTCTGACTCACCCCGTCGTTGAGGTAGCGAATAGGGTTGCGGTCGGCGCCTTCTGGGGCCACCGGCCACTGCACCGGGGCCTGGCGCAGCCGATCGTAAGAGGCACCGCGCAGGTCGTACCCGCTCTTCGGGTTCCAGAATCGCCGGATCTCGTCGAACACCTCGGCGCTGGAGGCGAAGTCGAACGCCGCTCCGAAACCCAGCGCCGCCGCGACATCGCAGATCAACTGCCAGTCCGGCCGGGCCGCGCCGGGCGGTCGGGTGGACTGCTGCAGCAGGGTGAGGGTGCGGTCCGAATTCACCATCACCGCATCGGCTTCCGACCACAGGGTGGCCGGCAGCACCACGTCGGCGTAGGCGTTGGTGGCGGTGTCGCGGTAGGTGTCCTGGGTGATCACCAGCTCGGCGGCCTGCAGACCTTCGATCACCGTCGACCGGTTGGCCACGCTGGCAACCGGATTGGTGCAGATGATCCAGCAGGCCTTGATGTCACCGGCGGCCATCTGCTCGAACATCGCGATGGTGCCGGGGCCGACGTCGGTGCGGATGGTCCCCGGCGCCAGGCCCCAGGCCTGCTCGACGAAATCCCGGTCCTCGGCGTTCAGGACGGCCCGCTGGCCGGGCAGGCCGGGTCCCATGTAGCCCATCTCGCGCCCGCCCATCGCATTGGGCTGACCCGTCAGCGACATCGGCCCGCTGCCCGGGCGGCAGATGGCGCCGGTGGCCAGGTGCAGGTTGCAGAGGGCGTTGGTGTTCCAGGTGCCGTGGGTGCTCTGGTTGAGTCCCATGGTCCAGCAGGACATCCAGTTGCCGGCTTCGGCGATCATGGCGGCGGCGCGGCGGATATCGGCCTCGGCAAGGCCGGTGAGTGCGGCAACCCGGGCCGGGGGGTAGTCGGCCAGGAACTCCGGCATGACCTCCCAGCCCTGGGTGTGCTCGTTGATGAAATCGGCGTCGATGCAGCCGTTTTCGACCAGGAGTGCCAAGATGCCGTTCAGCAGCGCCAGGTCGGTGCCCGGCTTGATCGCAAGGTACAGATCGGCCCGCTCGGCGGTGGTGGTGCGGCGCGGATCCACCACGATCAGCTGGGCGCCCGCCTTGAGCCGGTCGGCCATCCGCAGGTACAGGATCGGGTGGCAGTCGGCCATGTTGGACCCGATGACGAAGAACAGGTCGGTGGTGTCGAAATCGGCGTAGGACCCCGGTGGGCCGTCGGATCCCAGCGACTGCTTGAACCCCGTTCCGGCGCTGGCCATGCACAGCCGCGAATTGGACTCGATGTGGACAGTGCGCAGGTAGCCCTTGGCAAGCTTGGTCGCCAGATACTGCGCCTCGATGGACATCTGGCCCGAGACGTACAACGCCACCGCGTCGGGGCCGTGCCGATCGACGATGGCACGCAGCCGGTTGGCCGCCTCGGCCACCGCGTCGTCCACCGGCGTGGGCGCCGGCTCGTCCCCGCGGGCGGGGCGCACCAGCGCGGTGGACAGCCGCCCGTCGGTGGCGGCCATCAGCTCAGCGTGGGTGGCACCTTTCGTGCACAGCCGGCCGGCATTGGTGGGGTGCAACTTGTCGCCGCTGATCTTGGCGATCACCGGCGCACCCGTGCCGGCGTCGGGGCGGGTCTGCACCGAGATCCCGCACCCGACACCACAATAGGAGCAGGCAGTACGGGTGATCAGTGCGCACCCGCCGCAGCCGGGGAGCGGCCGACCGTCTCACCGGTGGTGGCGGCCCGCCTCATCCGCAGGAACACGAACCACGTCACGAAGGCGCACACCACGTAGAAGCCGAGGAACACCCAGAAGGCGTTGGTGGCGGATCTGGCGTCGCTGACGTAGGACATCCGCAGCACGATGTTGATGCCCACACCACCCAGAGCGCCCACGGCACCGGCGAATCCGATCAGCGCGCCGGACATGCTGCGCGACCACGCCGCCTTCTCGTCCTTGCTCCATTCGTCATGGCTCTGGGCTTTGGCCTCGAAGATCGACGGGATCATCTTGTAGGTGGAGCCGTTACCGAGCCCGGACAGGATGAACAGCAGGATGAATCCGGCCACGTAGGCGAACATCTGGCCACCAGTGGGGGCGCCGGCTGCGGCGTCGTCGAGCACGCCGGCGGCCACCAGCACACCGGCCGCGAAGATCATCGCCACGAACACGTAGAGCGTGATCGTGCCGCCGCCGATCCTGTCGGCCAGCTTGCCGCCGAACGGCCGGGAGATCGACCCCAGCAGCGGGCCCAGGAAGGCGATCTGCGCAGCGTGCAACGCAGCCTGGGCGGGAGTGTCACCGCCGGCGAGGTAGTTGATCTGCAGCACCTGGCCGAAGGCGAAGGAAAAGCCGATGAACGAGCCGAAGGTGCCGATGTACAGGAAGCTCATCACCCACGAGTGCCGGTAGCGCATGGCTTCGACCATGGCGCCGAGATTGGACCGCTGGTTGCCCAGGTTGTCCATGAACAGCGCGGCACCCACCGCCGCCACACCCACGAACACCAGGTAGATGGCGCACACCAGATAGGGGGCGGTGTTGCTGACCGCGGCGATCACCAGCAGGCCGATCAGCTGGATCACCGGGACGCCGATGTTGCCGCCGCCGGCGTTGAGGCCCAGCGCCCAGCCCTTGAGGCGCTGCGGGTAGAAGGCGTTGATGTTGGTCATCGACGAGGCGAAGTTGCCGCCGCCGACGCCGGCGAAGGCCGCCACCACCATGAACGTGGTGTAGGAGGTGCCCGGTTGCGACATCACCCACAGGGTCAGCACCAGCGGGATCAGCAGCAGCAGCGCGCTGGCGATGGTCCAGTTGCGGCCACCGAAACGGGCGGGCGCGATGGTGTAGGGAATCCGCATGAACGCACCCACCAGAGTGGGCATGGCCACGAGGTAGAACTTGCCTGCGGCGTCGATGCCGTAGACGTCCTGCGGCATGAACAGCACCATCACCGACCAGATGGACCACACCGAGAAGCCGACGTGCTCGGCGACGATGGACCAGATCAGGTTGCGTTTGGCGATCTCTTTGCCACCGGACTCCCAGGCGGCGTCGTCCTCGGCGTCCCAGTGCTCGATGGTTTTCCCACGGGTCATGGGAGAGATTTCTACGGAGCGGGCATTCCGCATCGATTGCCCGGCGGTGTCGGAATTGTCAATAGCCGCTCACATGGGTGGCACCCTCGCGGTGAGGGTCTGCGCCATACCGTTACCGGAACCCCGTCCGCTTCGTGACCAGGGCCGTTCACCATGGCCACATGCGTGTTTCCGTGACCCTGTTCGCCGCCGTCAGCATCGTGGCCGCCGGTTGCAGCAGCACCAGTAACGCCGCCTCCCCTGTTCCCGCGCCCACGCTGGTCCCGCGACCGGTGGTCGAACGCGACCTGGACGGGATGCTGCTGACCCCGGGTGAGGTGACGCTGCTGATGGGTGCGCAGATGACGGTCACCGCGGCCGGGGACAGCCACGCCGAGAACACCATGGCCGACAACAGCGCCATCATGTCGCCGCCGGGATGTCTGGGCATCGACGGCGCCGCCGAGGCAGTCGTCTACGCCACCAGCGGTTTCCGCGCGGTCCGCGATCAGAGTTTCACCGACGGCGACGCCTTCCGGCACTACGTCAAACAGTCGGTGGTGCTGTTCCCCTACCGCGCGCCGGCCGAGGCCTTCTTCGCCGCGTCGGTACAGCAGTGGCCGGCGTGCCACACCTACACCCACACGCAGAGCGGCTCGCAGTGGACCGTCGGCGACATCACCACCGACAACCAGGTGCTCAACACGGTCGCTACGCATGTGGATGCCGCCGCGCCCGGCTGGGCCTGCGGGCGCGCGCTGGCCCTGCGCAACAACGTCATTGTCGACGTCAACACCTGCAGCGCCGCGCCCGGTGATTCTGCGGTGCGCATCGCCACGGAGATCGGGGCGAAGGTGCTGCGGCAACGCGGCTGACGCCCGCGACCGGGTAGTGGTCGTTGTTCTCGTAGAGTGATAGCTCCCTGTCCATCGACGAGCCGCGGAGTCAAATGACCGCCCCGAGCAGCAACATGCGGTCGCTGGATCGCGCGTTCGATGTGCTGGCGGTGCTGCAGGACGCCAAGCAGCCGATGCGGCTCAGCGAGATCGCCCGCCACAGCGGTCTGCACATCGCCACCGCACAGCGGATTGTCAACGTTCTGCTGGAGCGGGGTTATGCCGCGCGGACCGGGGAGACCTACACGGCCGGACCCGCCGCACTCGCCGTCGCCCACGCCTTCATGGTGACCAATCCGCTGAGCCTGCTGGCGCAGACCACGTTGCAGCAATTGGCCGCGTCCACCGGCTACACCGCCTCGATCTTCGTCCGGGTGGAGAACTCCCGGGTGCTGATCGGCCGGGTGGAGAGCGACAACCCGCTCAGTTATGTGCTGCCGGTGGGCGAGCGCCTGCCCCTGCACCTCGGCGGGGCGGGCAAGATCATCCTGGCCGATCTGCCGCCCGGCGAGGTGCCGGCGATGGTGCCCCCGGAGGAGATCGCCCTGGCCTCGGGCCGCACGGTGGCCACCGCCGAACTGCTCGCCGAGTTGGACACGATTCGACGCGAGGGCCATGCCATCTCGGTCAGCGAGCGGACCTACGGGATCGCGTCGGTGAGTGCTCCGGTGCGCGCCCCGGGCGGACGGTTGGTGGCTGTGCTCGGTGTCACCGGGCCCGCGGACGCCTTCACCGACACACTGCTGCCCCGCTTGATCACCGAAGTCCGGCGCGCCGCAGCAACGTTGGGCGCCCGCATCCCCGTCACCGGCTGACCGGTCGGCTCCCCTCCCGACGGTGGCGACCGTTGGGGTTCCCACCTGCGCTTTGTGCCTGCGATCACACATCATGCTTGACAAGGCCGCTCCAGTGTGACCACGATTACCACATCAGGTGATAGCAGCTATCACTGTATGAGATTCTACGGAGTGGAGATGTGATGCCCCACGGTGAACCAGACATCCCGGCGTCGGGGGCCGCCGGGTCGCCGACGGCCTGGGAACGGATGTTCGTCCACACCGGCCAGGCGGTGCTGATCGCGGTGGGCGGCTACGTGGCTGCCGAATCCGCGTCGCTCGGGCTGTGGACCACGCTCGGGCCCGGGCCGGGCCTGCTACCGCTGATCCTGGGCGCGGGCCTGGTGCTGCTCACCGCCATCTGGGTGGTTCAGTCGATCGTCGAACTGCGCTCGGGCGCAGGCGGATCCGATGGCGCCGAGCCCCTGGACCGCACCTACGTCCTGGGTGTGGTCGGCGGGCTGATCGCGCTGGCGATCGCCATGCCCTTCATCGGTTTCCAGATCTCCATGGCGGTCTTCCTGTTCACCGAGCTGCTGGTGTTGGGCCGACAACGCTGGTGGATCGCCGCCGCGGTGGCCGTGGTGGGCAGCTTCGGGGTCTTCGTCCTGTTCGACCGGGTGCTGGCCGTGCAGTTGCCACTCTCGTCGTTCCAACTGCTGTCCGGCGTGGGGCTGTAAGCCGTGGACGTGCTGTACGACCTGGCCGGCGGATTCGCCGACGCGCTCACCCTGGAGAACCTGGCCTTCGCCCTGATCGGCTGCCTGCTGGGCACGCTGATCGGCGTCCTGCCCGGCATCGGACCGGTGGCCGGTGTGGCGCTGCTGGTGCCGCTGACCATGAACCTGAACCCGGCCAGCGCCATCATCATGCTGGCAGCCATCTTCTACGGCACCACCTACGGCGGCACCATCACCAGCGTGCTGCTCAACACCCCCGGTGAAGCCGCATCGGCCATCACGGCCCTGGACGGCTACGAGATGACCAAACAGGGCCGGGCCGGCTCGGCCCTGACGATCGCTGCCATCGGGTCCTTCATCGGCGGCACGGCCGCCACCATCCTGCTGGTGATCGCCGCCAAGCCGCTGGGCTCCCTGGGCCTCAAGATCGGGCCGCCGGAGTTCTTCGCCTTGGTGATGGTGGGATTGTCCCTGCTGGTGGCCCTGTCGGGGAAATCGATGGTGCGGGCACTGATCTCGGGTGTCATCGGCCTGCTGATCGCCATGATCGGCATCGACCCGGTGGCCGGGGCGCCGCGCTTCACCTTCGGTTCCGAACGCCTGCTCGACGGGGTGAGTTTCGTGGCAATCGTCGTCGGGCTCTTCGGCCTGTCGGAGCTGCTGATGGCAGGCCGGCACAAGATCGCCGCCGCCAAGGCCCCGGGCTTCCGGTCGCTGATGCCCACCCGCGAGGACTTCCGGCGCAGCACGCCCGCCATCGGGCGCGGCACCGTCATCGGCTCCGCGCTGGGTCTGATCCCCGGCATGACCGGCTCGGTGTCCTCACTGCTGGCTTACGGTGCGGAGAAACGGTTTTCGCGGCACCGCGACGAGCTGGGCACGGGCGCCATCGAAGGTGTCGCCGGCCCCGAGACCGCCAACAACGCCCACGCCAACGGTGCCCTGATCCCCCTGTTCACCCTCGGCATCCCCGCGTCGCCCACCATCGCGGTGCTGATGGGCGCGTTCCTGCAGCAGGGTCTGACCCCGGGGCCCACCCTGTTCGCCGAGGACGCCCCCATCGCCTGGGCCATCATCGCCAGCCTGTTCATCGGCAACGTGATCCTGTTGGCCCTCAACGTTCCACTGGTCAAACTCTGGACGTCGATCCTGCGGATCCCCTACCCCGTCCTGGCCGCGATCATCCTGCTGTTCCTGGTGGTCGGCTCCTACACCATCAACTTCACCGTGTTCGACGTCTTCGTGATGATCGGCGCCGGTCTGCTCGGACTGGCCATGCGGCGCCTGGACATCCCGTTGGCACCCCTGGTGCTGACCCTGGTGCTGGGTCCCCTGATGGAACGGTCCCTGCGCGAGTCCCTGGAACTGTCCCTGGGGGATCCCACGGTGTTCCTCACCCGGCCCATCAGTGCAGTGCTGCTGGTGATCGCAGCACTGATCGTGCTCAGCCCGCTGCTGAAGCTGCGCAAACCGCGCCTGCTGCAAGACGACCCCGAAACCTAGACCCCGAAGCAAGGAGAACGATCATGTCCCGCAACCACATCCGCGTGGCGGTCACCGTCACCGCAGTCACCTCCCTGGCCCTGGCCGGCTGCGGTCAGCGCACCACCGAGGGCGGCAGCGCCAGCGGCGACTTCCCCGGCAACAAGCCGATCGAACTGATCGTCGCCTTCGCCCCCGGCGGCGCTGTGGACACCGCCGCGCGGTTGGTGGCGCCGCAGATCGAGGAGGCCATCGGCACCAATGTCGAGGTGGTCAACCGTCCCGGCGCCGGCGGCCAGATCGGATACACCGAACTGACCAGCGCCAAGGCCGACGGGTACACCATCGGCGCCACCGGATCCCCGTCGGTGGTGGTCTCGCCGCTGGACCCCGCCCGCGGCGCGCAGTACACCCGCGCCAGCTTCGAACCCCTCGGCATGCAGGTGGTGGATCCGGCCGTCATCGGGGTGGCCCCCGACAGCCCCTACACCGACCTGGCTTCGCTCATCGACGCCGCCAAGGCGGCGCCGGGGAGCATCACCGCCACCACCACCGGGATCCAGACCGGTGAGCACTTCGCCCTGGCACAGATCAAAGAGGTCACCGGCGCCGACCTGGCACCCGTGCACTTCTCCGAGGGCCAATCACAAGCTGTGGCAGCGTTTCTCGGCAACCACGTCCCGGTCTACGTCGGCAGCGCCAGCGACGTGATCGATCTGGTGAAGCAGAACAAGATCCGGGTCCTCGGCGTGATGGACTCCCAGCGCAGCCAGTTCCTGCCCGACACACCGACCTTCCAGGAGTCCGGATACGACGTCATCTCCACCACCGCCCGCGGCTACTCCGCGCCGGCCGGTCTGCCCGAGCCGGTGGCCGAGAAGCTGCAGTCCGCACTCAAGGCGGCCATCGAGAACTCCGACGTCCAGGCCAAGATGACCGACCTCGGACTGGAAACCCGCTACCTCGACGCCGGCCAGTACGAGCAGCTGTGGACCGAACAGGAAACCACCTACAAAGAGCTGATGTCCGCCGTCACCCAGGAGAAGAACTGATGAGCACGCACACCCTCGTCGACAGCGGCACCGGAGGACTGGCACCCGAGGTGGCGGCGCGGTGGGCCAAACTCCCCACCGCCAACGTCGGTGACGCCATGCAGCGCCTCGGTGCGCTGAGTTCCCGCATCAAACCCGTGTGGCCCGGCGCCACGGTGGTGGGTACCGCCTACACGGTGTGGACCCGCGCCGGGGACAACAAGGTGCTGCACGAAGCGCTGGGCCTGGCCGCGCCCGGCGACGTCCTGGTGGTCAACGGCGAAGGCGACGAAACACGCGCGCTGCTCGGTGAATTGATGGGCGAGCGCGCCAAGGTCAACGGCCTGGCCGGGTTCGTGGTCGACGGCGCCGTCCGCGACGCCGAAATCCTCGGCGAGATCGGCATGCCGGTCTTCGCCCGCGCGGTCACCCCGGCCGGCCCGTTCAAGAACGGCCCCGGCCGCCTCGGCGTCACCGTCGCCATCGGCGGAGTGGCGGTGTCACCCGGCGACGTGGTGCTCGGCGACTCCGACGGCGTGGTGATCGTGCCGCGCGCCGACGCCGAGACCGTCCTGGCGGCGGCCGAAGCGAAATTCGCCGACGAGACCGCACGCCGCGCCGACATCAAGGCGGGCCGCTGATGACCCAGCCCGGCCGCGTCGCGGTGATCGGACTCGGAGAGGCGGGCGCCAAGTATGCGACCGCGACCGTCGAGCAGGGCTTTTCGGTCACCGCCTTCGACCCTGCGCCCACGGCGACCCCGTCCGGGGTGGCGCGGGCCGCCACCGCCGCCGAGGCCGTGCGCGACGCCGATGTGGTGTTGGTCCTCACCGGCGCACGGGCCTCCCGACCCGTCGCCGAATCGGTGGCCGCGGCGCTGCGGCCCGGGACCTGCTACGCCGACTTCACCTCGTCGTCCCCGTCGGCCATGCGCGAGGTCGCCGCGCTGATGGAACAGCACGGCGCGCGATTCTGCGACGTGGCGATCCTGGGTCCGGTGTCCTGGCACGGCGCCCGCACTCCCCTGATGCTGGCGGGCGCCGGCGCCGCCCGGGTGGCCGAGCTGGCGGCCGGCTGGCAGGCCCCCACCGAGATCGTCGACGGCGAGCCCGGCTCTGCGATGGCCCACAAGCTGCTGCGCAGCGTCTTGATGAAGGGTCTTGCCGGCGTGGTCACCGAAGCGGTCACCGCGGGCGCCGCCGCCGGATACGAATCGTGGATCCGCCAGCAGATCGCCGCGCAGCTGGCCGGGGACGGCCATGCCGTCATTGACCGACTGCTCACCGGTACCCGCACCCACGCCGAACGCCGCGCACACGAAATGCAGGACACGGCAGCCTATCTCGATGAACTGGGGGTGCCGGCCGAACTCACCACGGCGACTGCCACCGCGCTGCGGCGCATTGCCGACGAGGAACGGGCCGCCGCCGCGCAGGCGTGACGGGTTGACCTACCGGCCGTCGAGTGCGCGGTCGAGGTTGATCGCGGCGCTGATCAGGGCCAGGTGGGTGAACGCCTGCGGGAAGTTGCCCACCTGATCACCGGTGGCGCTGACCTGTTCGGCATACAGGCCGACATGGTTGGCGTAGGTGAACATCTTCTCCAGCGCCAGCTGCGCGTCGTCCAGGCGGCCGGCGCGGGTCAGCGCCTCGACGTACCAGAACGAGCAGATGGAGAAGGTGCCCTCCTCCCCGTCCAGCCCGTCGGATTCGGGGTCGTAGCGGAACACCAGCGAGTCGGTGACCAGATGCTCTTCCACGGCACGCAGCGTGGACAGGAACCGCGGATCGGCCGGGGACAGGAATTTCACCATCGGCATCAGCAGCACGCTGGCGTCCAACCGGTCGCCGTTCTCGGTCTGCGTGAACGCCTGCAGGTCCTCGTTCCAGCAGTCCTCCATGATGCGGGTGTAGATCTCGTCGCGCACCGCCGACCAGCCGGCCACGTCACCGGGCAGCCCGCGCTGGCGCGCCATCCGGATGGTGCGCTCGATGGCCACCCAGCACATCAACCGCGACGAGGTGTTTGCCTCCTCGCGGTCGCGGACCTCCCACATCCCGGCGTCGACACGATCCCAGTTCTCGATCACCCATTCCACGACGCGCACCACGTCACTCCACGCGTCGTTGCTGATCCCGGGCCCGTACTTGTTGAACAGGTACACCGAATCGATGATCTCGCCGTAGATGTCGAGCTGCAGTTGGTCCACCGCCGCGTTGCCCACGCGGACCGGCTTCGAGTCGCGGTAGCCGGAGAAGTGATCGAGGGTGAACTCGGTCTCGGGCCGGTTGCCGTCGATGTCGTAGAGCACCCGCAGCGGGCCCAACTCCGAGTCGTCTCCGTCTCGGCCCAGCCGCTCGGAGAGCCACCGCACAAACGCGTTGGCCTCATCGGTGAATCCGAGCCGCAGCAATGCGTACAACGAAAACGCCGCGTCGCGGATCCACACGTAGCGGTAGTCCCAGTTTCGGCTGCCCCCGATCAACTCGGGCAGGCTGGTGGTGGGTGCGGCGATGATGGCGCCGGTGGGTTCGTGGGTCAGCAGCTTCAAGGTGATGGCCGAGCGGTGCACCATCTCCCGCCACCGACCGGTATACGTGCTCTGCGACAACCACCTCCGCCAGAACGCGGTGGTGGCGTCCAGCAGGGTCGCGGTCCGGTCGAGCGAGTCGGGCGAGGGTGTCTCGTCGTCGTCGAGCACCTCCAGGATGAACAACGCGCTGTCCCCGTCATGAAGGGTGAACTCTGCCTGCACCGTGGTCTCGTCGAGGGTCAACTCAGTGGTGCCCGTCAGGCCCAGCCGCACACCGTCACCTTCGATCAGCACCCCGCATTCGGTTGCGTCGGTGCGACTGCGGCAGCGACCGTAGTCGGGCCGGGCGTCGACCCGCATCCGGACGGTGACGGTTCCTCGCACGCCGGTCACCCGGCGCACCAGGCGCTGACGGTGGTCGTCCTCGTGCGCGTCCGAGACCGGCATGAAGTCGTGCACCTCGATCACGCCGTCGGGGGTCAGGAACCGGGTGATCAGCACCGCCGAATTGGGGAAATAGAACTGCTGGGTCCGGCTGACCTCGCCGTCGGGGGCCAGCACCCAACAGCCGCCCTCCTCCGGGTCCAGCAACGCGCCGAAGATGCTCGGTGAATCGAAGCGGGGTGCGCAGAACCAGTTGACGGTACCGGTGGTGCTCACGAGGGCACAGGTGCGTAGATCGCCGATCAACCCGTGGTCGGCGATGGCGGGCCACTCAGTCACTCGCGGATCCGGGCAGGTGCCAACCGCCGTCGATGAGCTGCAGGGCCGCATCGGGACCCCAGGATCCCGGCGAATACGGTTGCACTGCAGGCGGATTGTCGAGCACCGGCTGACAGACCTGCCACAGCCGGTCCACCTCGTCGGCGCGGGTGAACAAGGTCTGATCGCCGCGCATCACGTCCAACAGCAGCCGCTCGTAGGCCTCCAGCGGGGCATCTTCGGGGTCGTCGCCCACGATGTCGAGGCGGAAGGTGCCGCACGTCAACGCCATGTCGGGACCCGGGCGCTTGACGTTGAGGTGGATTTTCGCCGTCGGCGACTCCTCCAGCTCGAGCACCAATTCGTCGGGGCCGTACGCGTTCTCGCCGAACCGGTGGCACGGCGGGGTGCGGAAGCGCAGCGTGACCGTGCGGCGGTTGTCGCCCATCGCCTTGCCGGTACGCAGATAGAACGGCACCCCCTGCCAGCGCTCGTTGTCGACCCAGGCCTCCAACGCCACCAGGGTTTCCACCGTCGAATCGTCGGCCACCCCGTCGACGTCGCGGTAGCCGTCGTACTGGCCGAAGACCACCCGCGCCGGATCCAGCGGCCGCATCGCGGTGAACACCTTGGACTTCTCGTTGCGCAGCTGCACCGCGTCGAGGCGGACGGGCGCCTCCATGGCGATGAAGCCGAGCACCTGGCACAGGTGCGTGGTGACCATGTCGCGGAAACAGCCGGTGGATTCGTAGAAGCTGCCCCGCCCTTCGGCGGTCAGGTCCTCGGGCACGTCGATCTGCACCGACTCCACCGTGGTCCGGTTCCAGGCGGGCTCGATGAGCCCGTTGGCGAACCGCAGCGCCAGGATGTTCTGCACCGCCTCCTTGCCGAGGAAGTGATCGATCCGGTACACCTGCTCCTCACTGACCACCTCTTTGAGCGTGGCGTCCAGCTCGCGGGAGGTCTCCAGATCGGTGCCGAACGGCTTCTCGATGACGACGCGGGCGGCGTCGTCGACGATGTTCTCCCGGCCCAGCATGGTGATCATCGGCTGCATCGCCGACGGCGGCACCGACAGATAGATCAGGGTCCGGACGTCCTCGCCGAGCTTTTTCTGCGCGGCGGAGACCGCCTGCGCCAGGTCGGACCCGTCCTCGGCACTGGAGACGGTGAAGCTCAGCCGCCCGAGCACGTCGTCGGCCAGTGCGCCGTCCAGCTCGCCCACGAACTCCTGCAGCGAGTCCCGGATCTTCGCGCGGAACTCCTCGTCAGAACCCGGCGAATGCCGGCCGGAGCCGATGATCGCATAGTCATCGGGCAACCGGCCGGCGGCCGCGAGGTGGTAGATGCCGGGGAAGAGCTTGCGCTTCGCGAGGTCACCGGTGGCACCGAAGAGCACGAATACGTGCGGTGCGAGTGTGTCAGCCATTCCCGCGGAGATGCCCAGAACCCGCGGCCGTCAAACCACTACTCCTCCGGCTTGACCGCCAGCACCGGTTTGGGGCACTGCAGGATGAGCTGCTGGGAGACACTGCCCAGCAACAGCTTTCCGACGGGGTTGCGATGGCGGATCCCGATCACCAGCATCTCGGCGTCGTAGCGGTCCATCGCCTCCAGCAGGGCGTCAGCGGCGTATTTGCCCACCGGCTGCTCGATCTCGTACTCCACCCCGCAGTCGGTGAGACGGTCCTCCAGCGAGTGGACCTCCTTCTGCTGGGCGAAGGCCGCATCGACATACGAGTCACCCGCGGTGGAGTTCACCACCAGCAGCGTGCTCTGGCGCAGCTTGGCCTCGGTTATGCCGTGTTCGAGCGCGGTGTGCCCGAACTGGTCTGCGGTATATCCGACGACGATCATTGTTGCCCCGCCTTCTCTCGCTGATCCTTGTCGTCTTCCACGATGAGCAGCGACTCTTCACTGCGGTGCATCAGCTTGAGCACCAGCGGAGCCAGCAGCAGCAGCGCCATCAGCACGTACGTGACGATGGCCACCGGCTCGGTGAACAGGCTGCTCCAGTCGCCGCCACCGAGCTGCAGGCTCTGGCGCAGCTGTCGTTCGATGCGCGGGCCCAGGATGACGCCGATGATCAGCGGCAGCACCGGGAGTCCGAAGCGACGCATCATCAGACCCATCAGGCCGAACAGCAGCAGCAGCGCCAGATCCAGCGGCTGGAGGTTGACGGCGAAGGCACCGAGGATGGCGAAGAACAGGATGCCGGCGTAGAGGTAGGGCCTGGGCGTGCGCAGCAGCTTGGCCCACAGCGGCGCCAGCGGCAGGTTGATCACCAGCAGCAGGAAGTTGCCGATGAACAGGCTGGCGATCAGCGTCCAGATCAGCAGCGGTTCCTTGTCGAACAGAGTCGGACCGGGCTGGATGCCGTAGGACACGAACGCCGTGAGCATCACCGCGGCGGTGGCGTTGGTGGGCAGACCCAGCGACAGCATCGGCACCAGAGTGCCGGCCGCCGAGGCGTTGTTGGCGGCCTCCGGGCCGGCCACGCCTTCGATGGCGCCCTTGCCGAATTCCTCCGGGTGCTTGGAGAGCTTCTTCTCGGTGATGTAGCTCAGGAACGTGGGCAGCTCGGCGCCGCCGGCGGGCAGCGCACCGAACGGGAACCCGTAGGCGGTGCCGCGCAGCCAGGGCTTCCAGGACCGGCCCCAGTCCTTCTTGTCCATCCAGGGCCGCCCGACCGGGATGATGTCGGCGGGACGGCGACGCAGGTGAGCCGCCACCCACAGGGCCTCGCCGACGGCGAACACCGCCACCGCGATCACCACGATGTCGATGCCGTCGGAGAGCTGCGGCAGGCCGAAGGTGGCCCGCGGCTGGCCGGTCAGCGAGTCGATGCCCACCAGGCCGATGGCCAGGCCGAGGAACAGCGAGATGGCGCCGCGCAGTTTCGACGAGCCCAGCACCGCGGTCACGGCCACCAGAGCGAACAGCATGATGGCCAGGTAGGACGGCGCGCCCAGGGTGACGGCGAAGCGCGAGACCGCCGGCGCGAACGCGGCCAGCAGCGCGGTGCCGATCGAGCCGGCGACGAACGAGCCGATGGCGGCGGTGGCCAGCGCTTGGGCCGCCCGGCCCGCCTTGGCCATCTTGTTGCCCTCGATCGCGGTGATCACCGACGACGATTCACCGGGTGTGTTCAGCAGGATCGAGGTGGTGGAGCCGCCGTACATCCCGCCGTAGAAGATGCCGGCGAACATGATGAACGCCGCACTGGGGCTGACGTTGTAGGTGATGGGCAGCAGCAGCGCCACCGTCATGGCCGGGCCGATGCCGGGCAGCACGCCCACCGCGGTGCCCAGCAGCACGCCGATCACGGCGTACAGGAGGTTCATCGGAGTCGCCGCTTCGGCGAACCCCTGCATCAACCAGTCGAAGTTCTCCATCTACAGAATCCCGTCCAGAATGCCTGCGGGCAGCGGGATGCCGAGCCCGGAATAGAACGCATAGAAGCTGAGGACGCCCAGCACGGCGCCGATCACCACGTTGCGCACATAGTGTTTGCTGCCCAGAACCGTTGCGGTCCCGGCAAAGAACAGCCCCCCGGCAATGGTCCAGCCCAACGGGTTGACCAGCACGATGACGGCCACGAACAGCGCGATGAGCAGACCGACGGTGCGCCAGTCGCTCTTCATGGTCGGATCGATGTCCTCACCGGCGTCGGCCTCACCCTTGGACCCCCGCGGGATCGCGATGGCCAAGATGACCGACAGCACGATCAGCACCACGCCGATGACCATCGGGAACAGCCGCGGCCCAACGGGATCCACCTTGGCGAAGCCGTCCGCGATGCGCAGCGCGTCGACGATGAGGAAGATGCCCACCGCCACGCACACCGCGCAGACGACGTACTGCCCCCTGTCCTGCGTCCTGTCGATGTCCTTGGGGGTCTTGTCGACCCCGGTCTCGGTCGTCATACCAGCCCCAGATCCGTCAGCGTCGTCGACACCCGCGTGTCCTGTTCTTCGAGGAAACGCTCGAACGGCTCCCCGGTCATGAACGCGTCGGTCCAGCCGTTGGCCACCAGCGCCTCTTTCCACGCGTCGGTGGCATGCATCTCTTCCAGGATCTTCACCATGGCGTCACGGTCCTCATCGGTTATGCCTGGGGGCGCGAGGATTCCGCGCCAGTTGGTGAAGGTGAGGTCGATGCCGGCCTCGGTGAGCGTCGGTGCATCCACCCCCTCGACCCGCTCGCTGCCCGACACCGCAAGCACCCGCACCTGACCGGACTCGATCTGGTCGACGTACTCACCCAACCCTGACGTGCCCGCGGCGATCTTGTTGCCCAGCAGCGCGGTCAGCAGGTCACCGCCGCCGTCGTAGGAGACGAAGTTCACCTGCGTGGGGTCCACCCCCACCGCGCGGGCGGTCTCCATCGGGAAGAGGTGGTCCGGTCCGCCCGGGGACGAGCCACCACCGATGGTGACCCGCGCCGGGTCGGCCTTCCAGGCGGCCACGAAGTCGTCGACCGTCTTGAACGGCGAGTCGGCGGGCACCAGGATGCCCTCCTGCTCCTCGACCATCTTGGCCAGGGCGGTGGCATCGGAGACCCGCGCCGTGGAACCGTTGGTGTACACCGCACCGACCACGCCGAGACCCATCATCATCATGAGGTCGCCGTTGCCGCGCTCGTTCATCAGCCGGGCCATGGCCACGGTGCCGCCGGCGCCGATCACGTTGAACACCTCGACGCGGCCGGTGATGTCGTCGTCTTCCATGATCTTGACCGCGGTGCGGGCGGTGAGGTCGTACCCACCGCCAGGACTGTTGGGCACCATCATGCGCAGCCGGTGCATGCCGGCGGGGTCGTCGCCGCGGGTGACACCGCAGCCGGCGAGCAGCAGCGCGATCAACACGATCGCCGCTGTGCGGACGCCATATGGTCGTCTGGACACCAGATTGCTCCTGAGTTTGGTGGTGATGCTCAGCAATACTGACCCCCTTACGTGATGCACGTCACTCTTTCGGACGCAAAGGACGTTGTGAACATTAAGAACACCCGGCGGGGTGCCAGCCTGGCGGGCCAGTTCCTGGCCTTCCAGCTGGTGGTGGTCGCCGTCGTGCTGCTGGCCGTGGGGGCGGTGTCGGTGGCGCAGTCCACCCGGGAGTTCCAGGAGGTCCGCGGCCAGCGGATGATCGCCGTCGCCGAGAACATGGCGTCCACCCCGATCGTGCGCGAGAGATTCGGCGACCCCTTCGCCGCGCAGGTGCTGGCCCCGGACGTGGACCGGGCCGTTGCGCTGTCGGGGGCGGGCCTGGCCGAGATCATCAGCCCCGACGGGACGGTGCGGGTGTCCACCGACCCCGCGCGGGCGGGACAGCCGGCCGAGTTCGGTGCCAGCGATGTCCGGACGGGACGTGCCTGGTCCGGAGACGTCGACATCGCCGGTGTACACAGCATCGTCGGGCAGGTGCCGATCCTGGGGATCAACGGCGAGGTCCTGGCCATCACCTCGGTGAGCGAGCCCTACCCCACCGTATGGCAGTTGCTCTCCGGCGCCGGGGAACGGTTGTTGGTGTACCTGGGGCTGGGGGCCGTGCTCGGGCTCGCCGCGTCGTGGTTGCTGTCGCGGCGGATCAAGCGGCACACCCGCGGTCTGGAGGTCGCCGAGATCGCCAGCCTGGCCGATCACCGCGAGGCGCTACTGCACAGCATCGGTGAGGGGGTGGTGGCGGTGAACACCGACGGCGAGATCACCCTGCTCAACGACAGTGCGCGCGACCTGCTGGGGCTCGGCGAGGAGGCGATCGGGCGCCGCGTCGACGCGGTGGACATGGATCCCGCGGTGGTGGAGTTCCTGCAGTCCGGGGACACCGACCACGCCGTCATCGCCACGCGCACCCGGGTGCTGGCCCTGCATCGCCGGCCGGCCAGCAGTTATGGACGGTCGATCGGTACGGTGACCACGATGCGCGACACCACCGAGCTGGCCACCATGAGTGGCCAGCTGTCGTCCCACAAGAGCGTCACCGACACGCTGCGCGCGCAGACCCACGAGTTCGCCAACCAGCTGCACACCATCTCCGGCCTGGTGCAGCTCGGCGAATTCGATGCGGTCCGCGAATTGGTGGGTACCTTGACCCGGCGCCGCGCCGAGATCAGTGACGCCGTGACACAACGCATCTCCGACCCCGCGGTGGCCGCTCTGCTGATCGCCAAGACCACACTGGCCGCCGAACGGCGGGTGGCCCTGGAGATCTCCCCCGAGTCGACGCTGCGGCCGTTGGACCCGGCACTGGCCACCGATGTGATCACCCTGCTGGGGAACCTGATCGACAATGCGGTGGACGTCTCGGAGGGCTCGGTACACAGTCGGGTGGTGGTGGAGATGCGCGGTGAGAGCGCGGGGCTGTCGATCACGGTAACCGATTCCGGACCGGGAGTGCCCGAGCATCTGCGGGAATCGATCTTCGCCCGCGGCGTCACGTCCAAGCCCGATGTGCCCGGCGGGCGGGGCATCGGCCTGGCCCTGGTGCGCCTGGTGACCAATCAGCACGGCGGCTCGGTGAACGTCACCGATGCCCCCGGCGGCGGCGCCCGGTTCAGGGTGCGGATTCCGTTGAGCGAGAACGCCCATGCGTGACGTCCTGGTAGTCGACGACGACTTCATGGTCGCCGAGATCCACCGCCGGTTCGTCGAACAGGTCGACGGTTTCCGGAGCGTGGGCGTGGCGCGGACCGGCGCCGAAGCGCTGGAGGCGGTGGCGGAGCTGAGCCCCGACCTGCTGCTGCTGGACGTGTACCTGCCCGACATGACCGGGCTGAAGGTGTTGCAGCAGTTGCGTTCTGCCGGCAACCGCGTGGGCGTCATCATGATCACCGCAGCGCGCGAGCTGGACACCGTGAGCGCCGCACTGGACGGCGGCGCAGCCGACTATCTGATCAAGCCGTTCGAGTTCCCGCAGTTGCGGGCCAAACTCGAGGCGTTCGCGGCGCGGACGGCCGCGTTGCGCGCCGAGCAGCATGTCGATCAGAGTGTGGTGGACAAGTTGTTCGGCAACGCCGGCGGCCCGGTGCCCGAGGCGCTCCCCAAGGGCCTGGGCGCCGAGACCGGGCAGCGGGTGCTGGACGCGGTGCGCGCGGCCGGTGAGGTGTCTGCGGCCGAATGCGCCGAGCTGGTGGGGATCTCGCGGGTGAGTGCCCGACGGTACCTGGAGCACTATCTCAGCGCGGGGACGGTGGAGCTGCGGCTGCAGTACGGTGCGGGGCGTCCGGAGCGGCGGTACCGGGTGGTCTGAGGGCCGCGGGGGTTATCCCCCACCAAGGCGGGGGTTTTCCCCGGCGACACCCGGATGTGCGCGCAGCATGCTGGTGTCATGACACTGATGGGACGCCGTAACTTCCTGGGCGGGGCGGCGGCACTGAGTGCCGGGGTCGGACTGTCGGCCTGTGCCACGTCCACTGATACCGCATCAACAGAGGTGTCGGACCTGTCGGCGCGGGACCCCGACCTGCCCTTCATCGCCACGGAAGAGACTTACACCACCGATGAACTGATCTCCCTGAATGCGTTCAACGATGATCACATCGAATACCTCAGGGAGACAGGGCTTGCCGAACTCGGGCCTGGCCGCATCGGCGCCATGGATGAGGCGGGTGTCGCTGTGCAGATCCTCTCTGCACATACGCCGGGCGTACAGGATCTCGCCGGCCGGGAGGGCAACGATTTTGCCTACCGTCTGAACAGGATGATCGCCGAGGGTCCGATGGCCAGGTATCCGGGGCGGTATCAGGCCTACGCGACCCTGCCCCTGCAGGACCCCGAAGCATCTGCAGACGAATTGGAACGCGCCGTCCGCGAAGACGGCTTTGTCGGTGCCATGACCAATGGCTTCATCGGGACCAGGTTCCTCGACCACCAGGATTTTGAACCCGTTCTGGCCCGCGCCGAGGCACTTGAGGTTCCGATCTACCTGCATCCGGGCTTTCCGCCCACAGAGGTGTTCGACATCTACTACCGGATTGACCGCCCTGGATTCAACGATGAGTACCAGGACTACATTTTCAGCGGTTCAGGATATGGGTGGCATCAAGAGGTGCTCACCCAGTGTCTTCGCCTGATCATGACCGGCGTGTTCGACAGATTCCCCCGACTGCAGATGATCGTCGGCCACATGGGCGAGGGCCTTCCCTTCTATTACGAGCGCATCGTCGAAGACCTGGGAGATGCGACCGAGGGTTCGCTGAACAAGCCTGTCGCGCAATACTTCAACGACAATTTCTGGTACACGACCAGCGCATTCTTCCAGGACGAACTGCTGCACCTCTTGCTGAAGTACATCAGTGCCGATCGAGTGATGTTCGGGACCGACTACCCATTTGCGGATATGAAGGAAGGCACCGACTGGTTTCGGGCAGTGAACCTGCCACGCGAGACCAAAGAGAAGATTGCGTTCCGCAATGCGGAGAAACTCTTCGGCATCAAACTCTGACGCCGTGCGTGTCAACGACCGGGCCTACCGCCCCGACTCGAGCGAGAGGATCGAGATGTCGGGCGGGGCACCCACGCGTACCGGCGGGCCCCAGAAGCCGGCACCGCGGGAGACGTAGAGCTGGGTGTCCTGGTGCGTCGACAGCCCGGCCAGCGACGGCTGTACGGACTCCACGATGTACTGGAACGGCCAGGTCTGGCCGCCGTGGGTGTGGCCGGACAGCTGCAGGTCCACTCCGCGGGCGGCGGCTTCCTCAACCATCACGGGCTGATGCGCCAACAGCACGGTGGCCTGCGACGGATCCACCCCGGCCAGGGCGCGGTCGTAGTCGGGCGGGTCGCCGCGCTCTTCCCCGGCGAGGTCGTTGACCCCGGCCAGGTTGAACCCCGCACCGCCACGGCGGATCAGGGTGTTCTCGTTGCGCAGCGGCGCCACCCCGAAACGTTCCAGTTCACGCAGCCAGGGCGCGGTGTCCTCGACGAAGTACTCGTGATTGCCGGTCACGAAGAAGGAACCTTCACGAGACACCAGATCCTGCAACGGTTCTGCGGCGTGGCCCAGCTCCTCGACCGAACCGTCCACCAGATCACCCACGATGGCCACCAGGTCCGGCTCGGTCTCGTTGATCATCGACACGATGCGCTCGGTGTGCCGACGGCCCAGCAGCGGGCCCAGGTGGATGTCCGACACCACCGCGATGCGGAACCCGCTGAACGCCGGATCGAGGCGGCCCAGCCGCACCGGCACCTGCAGCACCTGCGGCGGCCCCAGCGCGGTGGCCGCGCCGTAGCCCACCAGGCTCACCGACGCGGCGCCGGCGGCGACCGCGCCGGCCCTGGCCAGGAACACCCGGCGGTTCACCCCACCGGGATCCGGTGCTGGTAGCTCCTCGATCGCGGGCGCCGCCGCCGGGACAGCGATCTTGGGTTCGACCGAGCGCTGACGCCGGACCCAGGGCAGCAGCACCAGCCGGATGGGCTCCAGGACCAGCAGCGCCAGCAGCAGGTACCCCACCACGGCGAACCAGAGGTAACCCGGCCACGCCAGCAGCGGCGACTCCGCGACGTCGAAGACGCGCGGCACGAACAGTGTCGTCAGCAGCAGCGCCGCCAACGCCAGGAACACCGTGGTCAACACGCGGCGGGTGCGGCCCGGCCCGGTGGTGTCCTTGATCAGCCGTTTCCAGATGTACAGGTGCGCCAAGCCCAGGACGGCGCAGACGATGACGATGAACATGCAGGCAGTCAGCCGTGCTTCCGGACCCGGTGCATCACACCAGACTAGCCACGGGTTGCGGGTGCCCCGACTCGCGTGATCGCGCTCACCAGCAACCACGAGGCCACGACGGTCGCAAACACCAGTGCCTGGACCAGCCCCACGGCATCGTTGGGGTACAGCACCCCCGTCAGGTAGTGCTCGATGAAACCTTCCGGCGGCAGCGGCGCCAGACCGAGATCAGCGCGGGCCCAGCGCTCCACCCAGGTCAGCGGGCAGGGCAATCCGATGACCACGCTGCAGGCACCCCAGAGCACCGCTGCGAGATGCAGCCAGATGCTGCGCGGCCACCGCAGCGCCACGAATCCCCCGGCCACCAGATACGCGAGGAAGGCGAAGTGGCCGGCCACGGCGAGGGCGAGGATAAGCACACTGATGCCTCCGATTGTAAGCTCAGCTGTGCTGTCGGCCCGGTGTTACGCCCTGCTGGTAATAGGTGTGCTGTGCGCGGGATCCGTCAGCCCCACCGCAGGCGCCACACCCGCCGATGCCCTGCGCACCATCGTGACCGACACCATGCGTTCCGAGCACCTCAAGTCGGTCATCGTCAAGGTCACCGTCGATGGCAACGACCTGATGACCGACGCATTCGGTGAGTCCATGACCGGGGTGCCCGCCACCATTGACATGCATTTCCGCAACGGCGCCGTCGCCATCTCCTACGTCTCGACCCTGCTGCTGCTCCTCGCCGAAGACGGCACCGTCGGCCTCGACGACCTGCTCTCGACCTACCTTCCTGACATCCCGCACGCCGACCGGGTGACACTGCGCCAACTCGCCACGATGACGTCGGGGTACGTGGACTACGTCATCGACAACACCGAGTTCGACGAGGCGCTGTACCGGGATCCGTTCCGGCAGTGGCGACCCGAGGAACTGCTGCCATACGCGACGTCGCAGCCGCTGCAGTACCAGCCGGGCACCAACTGGAACTACGCTCACACCAACTACGTGTTGCTGGGCCTCGCGCTGGAGAAGGCCACCGGTCAGCCGATGCCGAAGTTGTTGTCGGACAGGGTTCTCGGACCGCTGGGTTTATCGGAGACCAGGAACTCGTTCACGCCGGAGATCCCGCAACCCGCGTTGCACGCCTTCACCGCGGAACGGGGCCGCTACGAGGAGTCCACGTACTGGAACCCGTCGTGGACCATCACCAATGGCGCCATCCAGACCTCGACCATCACCGATCTGGCGACCACCGCGGTCGGTATCGGCACCGGAAAACTCTTGTCCGAAGCGTCATTCGCCGAGATGTTGCGCACACCGCCGCGGGGCTCGACCAGGCCGTTGCCCGGCTGCACCACGTGTGCCGAGCTGGGCGACATCTACGACTACGGGATGGGTCTGGTGGTCTCGGGCGACTGGCTGCTACAGAACCCGATGTTCTACGGCTACGCCGCGCTTGAGGCATATCTCCCGTCGCGGGGTATCGCCATTGCCGTCGCGGCGACGTTCGAGCCCGGTGCGTTCGACGACACCGGTGCCTACACCAATGCCGCGGACACCCTGTTCCGCCGCATCGGCGCAGAGCTGGCGCCCGAGAATGCGCCACCGGTGCGCTGAGCCAGTATCGTCGTCGGCGTGGCACGCACCGTCCTGTTCATCTATAACGATCCGAATGCCCCGGAAGCGGTTCTGGGTGACGTCTTCACCGAGCAGGGGTTCGACGTTGACACCGTCAACGTGGTGCCCCTCGAGCGAGCGGACGATCCGGCGTCGGTGACCCCGGTGTTCCCGGATCCGACGCGCTACGACGTAATCGTGCCGCTGGGGTCGCGCTGGTCGGTGTACGGCGAGCAGTTGCGCGCCGGTTGGGTCGGCACCGAGGAAGCGCTGGTGCGTGGCGCGATCGAGGCGGGTGTCGGGGTGCTGGGCGTGTGCTTCGGCGGCCAGCTGGTGGCCCAGGCGCTCGGCGGATCGGTGCGCAAGGCCACCACCCCCGAGCTGGGATGGTACGAGATCAGCACCGACACAACGGAACTGATCCCCGAGGGACCCTGGTTCGAATGGCATTCCGACCAGTTCACCCCACCCCCCGGGGCCACCGAACTGGCCAGCACACCACACGCGGTTCAGGCGTTCAGCTACCGCACCGCCCTGGGGTTGCAGTTCCACCCGGAGCTCAACCTGCCCCTGCTGGATCTCTGGCTGGCCGACGAGGTGGGCGACAGCAGCGACACCGCCCGGCTGAACATCGACGTCGACGCGCTGCGGGCCCGCACCGTTGCCGAACAGGACGCCGCCGCCGCCCGACTGCGCCGTCTGGTGGGCGGATTCCTGGATCGGGTGGCCCGCCCCGTCTATCAGTCGTGACCGAGCTGGTGCGCCAGCGCGTCGGTGACGTCGGGATGGCGGAAGTGGTGCCCGAGTCCGGCCAGCTTGGTCGGCAGCACCCGTTGATTGGCCAGCGCCAGCTCCCGCACCCCGTCTGATCCGAGCAGCAGCTTGGGCCCGACCGCCGGGACGGGCAGGAGGGCGGGCCGGTGCAGCACCCCCGCCAGCGCCGCGGTGTATTCGCTGTTGCGCACCGGCTCCGGACCCACCGCGTTCACCGGACCCGAGAGCGCGGTGTCGTAGAGGGCGCGGTGGTAGATGTCGGTGAGGTCGTCGATGCCGATCCAGCTGAGCCACTGCCGGCCGTCGCCGAGGCGCCCACCGAGGCCGGCGCTGAACAGCGGGCGCAGCAGTTGAAGCGTCCCACCCCGGGCCGCCTGCACGATTCCCGTGCGCACCAACACCACTCGCGCTCCGGCGTCGACTGCCGGCGCGGTGGCCGCCTCCCAGTCGGTGACCACCTCGGCCAGGAAACCCTCACCGCGGGAGCTGTCCTCATGCAGCAGCTCGTCGCCGCGGTCGTAGCCGTAGAAGCCGATCGCCGAGGCGCTGACGAACACCCGTGGCCCGCCCGGGCGGGCGGCGAGTTCGGCAAGTCGACGGGTGGGCTCGATGCGGCTGTCCCGGATGGCCGCCTTGTGGCTGTCGGTGAACCGTCCGGCAATCGACGCGCCGGCCAGGTGCACCACGGCGTCCACCCCGTCCAGCAGGTCGGCCGCGGGATCAGCCGGATTCCATTGCCGCTCATCGGTTCCCGAGGCAGATGTGCGGGTGAGCTTGACGACCCGGTGGCCTCCGGTGGTCAGGAACGCGGCCAGGGCGGTGCCCACCAGCCCGGAGGCGCCGGTGATGGCGACCGTCAGCGGCGTCATTCCGGCCTGCGCCGCAGTGCGGTGCGCCGCGAGGTCGTCGGCGGTCTGCCGGTGCCGATACCGAAATGTCGAGCGCAGCAGCCGGGCCGGCACCGGGGTGTCGACCGTATCGCTGAGCAGGGTGGTGCCGTCTCCGCGGTCGGTGAACTCGTGGGTGTGGCGCCAGCGCCGGGTGGCGAGCGTGGGCCACGACCGCGGCCCACCCGCGATGAGTTCGTCGGCGAAGCGGCGCGGCGGATCGTAGGCATCGGCGTCGTGCTGGGCGTACCACCGCAGCCCGCCCGGCAACCCCAGCACCGCGCGGCCGTCGCGCAGTGAGGTCGCCTCCTGCACGGCGGTCATGGGTTGCCAGGGTGGGATCAGCCGATGGATCGCGCCGGGGCGGGCATGCCAGCCGAACACGTCGTCGATCGGGTGGTCCAGGATGCTGCTGTGCTCGATACCCATAGTGAGCAGTACATACCCGCCGCGGCGAAATCTGACGCTCGTGGGGTTTGACAGGTGGGCGGACGGTGAACCCGGCGCGCATGGCCGGCCGTCGCCTGCGCCGCCGAGGCTTCGTGGATCGCCCCGACGCCGGTCACGCCCTGGCCGAGGCGCTGGGTGAGCGGCCGCCTGACACGGTGGTCCTGGGCCTGGCCCGCGGCGGCGTGCCGGTGGCCGCGGTGGTGGCGCGTGAACTCGGCGCGTCCCTGGATGTCATGGTGGTCCGCAAGCTGGGTGCCCCGGGGCACCCGGAACTGGCGCTGGGCGCCATCACCGCCGAGCGCCGCGTGCTCAACTCCCGGCTGATTGCCGATCTCGGTGTTTTGCCTGCGGACCTCGACGCAGTGGCCGAGCGCGAGCAACTCGAGCTGCGGCGCCGCGAACAGACCTATCGCCAGGGCCGGGCCGCGCTCGACCCGGCCGGACGCCCCGTCGTGCTGGTGGACGACGGAGTGGCCACCGGGGCAAGCATGCGGGTGGCGGCCCTGGCGCTGCGTGAGACCGGGGTGGCCAGGCTGGTGATCGCGGTGCCGACGGGCCCGGCGAACGTCGGCATGCTGTTCTCTGACATTGCCGACGAGGTGGTGTGTGTAGACACCCCGGTACCGTTCACCGCAGTCGGGTTGTCCTACCAGCACTTCGACCAGGTGGACGACGCGGGAGTGCGGGCCGCCCTGGGCGAGACCTAACTGGGCTTGGGCTCCTGCTGCTCGGGCTCGTGTTCGGGTTCAGGTTCTGGTTCTTGGGTGGCGGCGGCCAGTTCTTCGGTGGCCGGGCCGCCCTCGATCACCTGCGTGGCAGGTTCCTCGTCCGGATACTCGGCGTCGAAATTCTGGTAGGTGGCGTCGATGGCCTCACCGCGCTCGGCCTCCTCCGCCGCCTCGGCGGCTTCGGCTGCCCCGCTTTGCCGTTCGCGAACGGCGTCGACGATCAGAAGGATCACGCCGATGACACTGGCTCCGATACAGACCCACGCCACCACCGCATTACTGGTGACCACGGCGGTCACCAGCGCCGCCAGGCCGACGACGGCAAGGATCAGCGCAACGATGAGCATGGCGATCCAGCCGGTTAGTTGTTGCCCCGGTTGAACTGGTTGAAGCCACCGTCATTGCCGGCGCTGGAATCGACCGGCGCTGCGGAACCTCGCTGACCGAGCTCTTCGAGCTGAGATTCGAGGTAGGTCTTCAGGCGGGTGCGGTATTCGCGCTCGAAGGTGCGCAGCTGCTCGAGGCGGCCTTCCAGCACGGTGCGCTGCTGGTTGATGGTGCCCATGATCTCGGAGTGCTTGCGCTCGGCGTCGGCCTGCAGGGCGTCGGCCTTCTCCTGCGCCTGGCGCAGCTGGGTCTCGGACCGGGTCTGGGCGTCCGACAGCAGTGCGTCGGCCCGATTGCGGGCCTCCGTGGTGGTGGCTTCAGCGGTGCGCTTGGCCTCGCTGACCAGCGACTCTGCGTTGGCGCGGGCATCGGCGAGCAGCTTGTCCGCCTCGGCCTTCGCGGTACCGGTGAGCCGGTCGGCGGTGTCCTGGGCCAGGGCCAGCACGCGGGCGGCCTTGAGATGGGCCTCTTCACCCTGCGGCGCGGCGGCGACCGGGGCGGGCGCGGGCGGGGCCTCGTATGCGGGCTGCGGGGCAGGGGTGGGCTCCGGCTCCGGCTCGGGCTGGTACTGCGGGATGGCCTGGGTGGCCGACACGCCTCCCCCGGCGCGCGCTGCGGCCAGCTCCTGGTCGAGCTCGCTGACCCGCTGCTGCAGATCGGCGTTCTCTTCGATGAGCCGCGTCAGCTCGTTCTCCACCAGATCGAGGAAGGCATCGACCTCGTCCTCGTTGTAGCCGCGCTTGCCGATCGGCGGCTTACTGAACGCAACATTGTGCACGTCGGCTGGTGTAAGCGGCATGTTCTGCCCCCTCGGGTCTGGACGGTCGATCCGATCTCGGTGTTAGAACGATAGACCAAGCTGGTAGCCGTGCTGTAACTGGCGTCCATCCTGTCACACCCGACTCGCCGGTTGCGGATCAGCCGAATAATTAAGGCCGAATTTCAAATTTGGTCCGAATACGGTCACGTACAGGCAAAACGGCCGTGATCAGACCGCCGCACCGAAGGCCAGTTGCATGCCGATGAAGGCCAGCAACAGCAGCACCATGATCGACAGATCGAAGCGCACCGCGCCGATGGTCAGCTGCGGGATGATGCGGCGCAGCAACTTCACCGGCGGATCGGTGACCGTCATGATGATCTCCAGGATCACCACCGTGAAGCCGCGGGGATGCCAGTCCCTGCTGAACGAGCGAATGAACTCGACGACGACTCGAGCGATGAGCAGCAGCCAGAAGACGAACAGCGCGAAACCCAGGATTTCGAAGAAGAGCGCCAACGAGAGCCGACCTTACTGACGAGGGGTGTGATGTTGCCGACACCACCTCACGAGACGGTGGTGACGACGTGGAAGGACGCAGCCAGCCTACCGATCCCGCAGTGCGCGAGCGGCGTGGGATCTAGTTGTAGAACCCGGCCTCGGCCATCCGGCGACGCTCCTCGGGGGTGACCTCCACGTCGGCCGGCGACAGCAGGAAGACCTTGGTGGCCACCTTGTCGAACGAACCGCGCAGCGCAAAAGCCAGGCCGGCGGCGAAGTCGACCAGCCGCTTGGCATCGGCGTTGTCCATCGACACCAGATCCATGATCACCGGGTTGCCGTCGCGGAACCGCTCACCGATGGTGCGGGCCTCGCTGTAATCCTTGGGGCGCAGCGTGGTGATCTTGGACAGTGGGCTGCCGGCCTCGAAGATCTCGGCCATCCGGCGAGGGTCCATCGCCAGGGCGCCGCGGGTGCTGGCGCCGCGCAGGCCGCCGAGACGGGGAGCGGGGCGCTCGAACTCACGCGGACGGAAGCGCGGCTCGTCGCCGTAGGCACCGCGGTAGGACGGGGCGTACTCGGGCTCGCGGGCCTCGCGCAGATCGTCGTAGTCACGCTCGCGGGGATCGCCGTAGCGCTCGTAGCCCGCCTCTTCGGCGCCGAAACGCTCTGCGCGACGCGGATATCCGCGACCGGCGCCACGCTCGTCGTCCTCGTAGTACTCGTCGTCGTAGTCCTCCAGCGGAGCCATTCCGAAGTAGGCCTTGACCTTGTGCAGTGTGCTCATCGTGGGACCCTTCTCCGATGCTCTGACTGTGTGGTGCGTGATGAAGATGTGACTGGAGTGACTACTCACGGTGACGTTAGAGGACGACTTCCCAGAAGCGCGGTTCCGACACGCACACACGTCGAGCCATGTTTGATCGCCACCTCGAGGTCGCCGGACATGCCGGCCGACAACCCGAGGCGACGCTGATGGAAGGGCTGTACCCGGTCCCGCTCAGCAGCCAAACTCGCGAAAGCGGCATCGGGGTCGGCGGCCAGCGGCGGGATGGCCATGAAGCCCACGAATTCCAGTCCGGGCGTGGCGGTCACTGCGTCACGCAGCGCGTCGATCCGGTCCGGCGCAGCGATGTCCACTCCCCCGCGCGACTCGTCGCCGTCGAGGCTGAGTTGCAGATAGATCTGAACCGGCTCGGTCCGGGCGCCCTCGTCGAGGGCAGCCTGCGCGCCCCGGCCCAGCGCGGTGATCACCTTGAGCGAGCTGACCGAATGCACCACGTCCGCCCACGACGCGATGTGGCGTGCTTTGTTGCTCTGGATCTTGCCGATCATGTGCCAGCGCACCTCGGCCGGGATGCGGCCGGCCAGCTCGGCCACTTTGGCGGCCGCCTCCTGATCGCGGGACTCGCCGAAGGCGCGGCACCCCAGGTCGGCCAGCAGGGCGACGTCGGAGGCCGGGAAGAACTTGGTCACCGGCAGCAGCTCGATGTCAGCCGGGTCGCGCCCCGCGGCCTCGGCGGCGTCGGTGAGCCGTGTTCTCAATGTGGCCAGCGCACCGGCCAGGTCATCACGACGGCTCATTCCATCCACACCACCGAGGCGAGCCGGCCGGTGGGTGCGCCCCGCCGGTGGCTGAACAGTGTCCGGTCGGCGACCGTGCAGCGCGGATCCACCGCGACAGCCGTGATCCCCAGAGCACGCAGCTGCCGGTCGATCCCGGCCCGCAGATCCAGTCCGGGGGTGCGCCGCGCGGTGAGTGTGCGGCTGCCCGGCAGAGCCGCCTCGACCTCGGCGGCCATGGCTTCGGGTACCTCGTAGTTGGCCCCGCTGACGGCAGGCCCGAGCAGCGCCGAGATGTCCTCGGGGTGGGCCCCCGCCTCGATCATGGCCTCGACCGTACGGACCACCACCCCGTTCTGGGCGCCGACCCGGCCCGCGTGTGCCGCCGCCGCCACGCCGGCGCGCGCGTCACCCAGCAGCACCGGCACACAGTCGGCGGTCACCACCACCAACGCCAGCCCCGGCGTCGTCGTCACCAAGGCGTCGGTGGCGTCCACCGCGGACGTCCGGGGTTCGTCGACCCGTTGCACATGCGCACTGTGGATCTGGTTCATCCACACCAGGTGATCGGGCGCCAGCCCGATCCCTTTCGCCAGTCGGGCCCGGTTGACGGCGACGGCCTCGGGGTCGTCGCCGACATGATCACCGAGGTTGAACGAGTCGTACGGCGGTGCGGAGACGCCGCCGGCCCGCGTGGTGGAGACCCGGCGGATCACCATGTCAGTGACGCATGAAGGGCGGCACGTCAACGTCGTCGTCATCGTCGGGACCACCGACCCTGACGGTGGCGCCGTTGGTGTGCACCGGGACGCTCGCCGGGTCGGACGGTTCGAACAGCGACGAGGACACCTTGCCGGCCCGGCCCTGCGCGACCTGCTGCTGCGGGGTCCCGGGCGCACCCACCGCCGGTTTGCGGCTGGCCGCGCCGGTCTCGAAGCCCGCGGCGATGACCGTCACCCGCACCTCGTCGCCCAGCGAGTCGTCGATGACCGTACCGAAGATGATGTTGGCGTCGGGGTGCGCGGAATCCTGGACCAGCGAAGCGGCCTCGTTGATCTCGAAGAGGCCGAGGTCACTGCCGCCGGCGACCGACAGCAGCACGCCCTGGGCGCCCTCCATGCTGGCCTCGAGCAGGGGCGAGTTGATCGCGATCTCGGCGGCCTTGAGCGCACGCCCGTCGCCGCGGGCGGCTCCGATGCCCATCAGCGCGGTGCCCGCGCCGCTCATCACACCCTTGACGTCGGCGAAGTCGACGTTGATCAGACCGGGCGTGGTGATCAGGTCGGTGATGCCCTGCACGCCGTTGAGCAGCACCTCGTCGGCGCTGCGGAACGCATCCATCAGCGAGACCGCGGCGTCGCCCATCTGCAGCAGCCGGTCGTTCGGGATGACGATCAGCGTGTCGCAGCTCTCGCGCAGCGCGTTGATTCCGGACTCCGCCTGGTTGCTGCGGCGTTTGCCCTCGAAGGAGAACGGCCGGGTCACCACGCCGACGGTCAGCGCACCGAGCTTGCGCGCGATGGTGGCCACGACGGGCGCGCCGCCGGTACCGGTGCCGCCGCCCTCTCCGGCGGTGACGAAGACCATGTCGGCGCCGCGCAGCAGCTCCTCGATCTCGTCCTTGGCGTCCTCGGCGGCCTTGCGGCCCACCTCGGGGTCGGCGCCGGCGCCGAGGCCGCGGGTCGAATCGCGGCCGACATCGAGCTTGACGTCGGCATCGCTCATCAACAACGCCTGGGCGTCGGTGTTGATCGCGATGAACTCGACGCCTTTGAGGCCCTGCTCGATCATCCGGTTGACGGCATTGACGCCGCCGCCGCCGATGCCGACCACCTTGATGACGGCGAGGTAGTTGTGCGGGGGGGTCATGGGTCGCCTTCCTCCCTGAGTGGCTTGCGGACTGCAGATGGTCCTCAACAAGGGGTGTCCCTAAACCCTCAACCTCAACCATAGGCTTAGAGTTATGTCAAGTAGATCCGCGCAAACAGAACGGTAGGGCCGGGCCCCGCCGCCACCCCGCAGGCGCGCCGACGACACGCGGGTGAATTTCTGCACCCGTCAGATCAGCCGCCCGCGCGGTCGGCGTTCGCGTGAATTGCCGCGCGGCAGAAGGCCGCCAGGCCCGGTAGCCCGAAGGACTCGTCATAGGTCCCGACATACCGCGGGTCGCTGACGTACATGTCCCCCAGGCAGCGGTGAAAACTCGGCGGGCAGTCGTAGAACCAGCGTTCGACGTGGCGCCGGTGGCCCTCCGCGGCAGCCACGGCCGCCTCGGAGTCGGCGGGCAGACCCGCCCGGAACGCGTCGGCCAGGGCCCTCTCCACCTCCTGACCCTCGGCTTTGATCCGGATCCAGTCCTGCTTGTCGTAGGTCTGCGCGCGGCGCTGGGATTCCTGCCATTCCGGGGTCTGGCCCCACTTCTGTTGCGCCTCGGTCTGATAGTCGTCGAAACCGTCGCCGAACAGTTCGCGCATGTCGTCGTCGGACATGGGTGTCTTCGTCATCGCTGCCTCCAGTGCGTGATCGATGGCCTCCAGGAGATCGGACATCTCGTGGAGTCGGGCTGTGACGCGGTCGCGCTGCCGGACCAGGTGGCTGATCTGGTCACCGTCGTCGAGCAGGTCAGCGATCTCGGGGAGCGGAAGCTCGAGCCTGCGGTAGACGATGATCAGCGACAGCCGCGTCAGATCCGTCTGCGTGTAGAGCCGGTATCCCGATGCCGAGCGCCGACTCGGGGTCAGCAACCCGATGTCGTCGTAGTGGTGCAGCGTCCGGACCGTGATGCCGAAGCGCTGCGCCACCTCGCCGACGGTCAGTCCGTCCCTCTCATGCGTCACAGCCACCAGGCTGGCACCTCACGCCGCGTGAGGGTCAAGGCCTTGTCCGCTATTTGACGGTCGGCAGATCCGGGCTGGACACGTCGTAGGTCTGACCGGGCTGCGTCAGCAGCGCCGCCAGCTTGTCGGCCTTCTCCTGGGTGCGGTCCTCGGTGCCCCACACCACCACCCGGCCGTCGGTCAGGGTCAGCGTGATCGACGCGACCGACGGTGCGGCCACCCGGGCCACCTGTCCGGCGACCTCCGGGCGCAGCGCGGTCAGCACCGCCAGCGCCGCCCGAGTGGGCAGATCGTTGGGGCCGGGGTTGTCGACGTCCAGGTAGGGCAGCGTCAGCGGCGCCGGGCCGGTGGCGAAGTCCACGCCGTCGCGGTCATAGAGATGCGGACCGTCCGGAAAATCCTTCACCGCGATCGGGATTCGCTCCACGATCGAGATCCGCAGTGTCGACGGGTACTCCCGCTGCACCCGGACGCTGGCCACCCGCCGGATGGCGGCCAGCCGTTGCGCCACCACGTCGGTGTTGATCTGCAGCAGCGGGGTGCCCTCGGTGACCTGCGAGGTCGCGACGACCTCCTCGCGGGTGACCTCCCCGGTGCCCACCACCACGATGTCGCGCGCGGACATCAGCGGTGTGAAGTACAGGATCAGACCCAGCCCGGTGGCCAGTGCCGCCAGCCCGATCGTCCACAGCATCACCTTCAGCCCGGGTACCGCGCCGCGCCGCGGCGGGCGTAGCTCCACCGCAGGCGCACCCAGCACCTTGCGCTTGGCTTCGCGGCGGGCCTCCTCGATGGCCTTGGCCCTGGCCTCGGCCGCGCGCCGCTCGGCCCGCTCCCGCCGGGCCCGCCGGCGCGGCCCCTCGGGGTCGTCGGCCTCCGCCGGTTCGGGATCCGGTTCCGGCGCGTCGGGGTGCGGCGGCTCGGTCACCGGGCCGCCCGCGCCTGTAGTTCGGCGACGATCTCCGGGCCCAGCATGGTGACATCCCCGGCGCCCATGGTCACCACCACGTCACCGGGACCGGCCATCTCGGCCACCGCACGGGCCACCGCCGAGAGATCAGCGATGTAGGTCACCGGGACACTGACGTGCTCGGCCACCGTGGCACCACTGACCCCGGGCAGCGGCTGCTCGCGCGCGGCGTAGACATCGAGGACCACGGCGCGGTCGGCACCGTCCAGCGCGGCGCCGAACTCCTTGGCGAACGTTGCTGTGCGTGAATACAAATGGGGTTGGAAGACGGCGATGACGTGCCCGCCCCCGGCTTGTTCGGTGACCGTTTGCAACGCCGCAAGCACCGCCCGCAGCTCGGTGGGATGGTGGGCGTAGTCGTCGAAGACGCGCACACCGGCGGCGATGCCCACCAGCTCGAAACGCCGGCGCACCCCCTCGAAACCGGCCAGCCCATCGAGCACCGATTCCACCGGCGCGCCGACATCCCGGGCCGCCAGCACCGCGGCCAGCGCGTTGAGGGCCATGTGCCGGCCCGGTACCGCCAGCCGCATCGCCCGCGGCTGCAGCTCCCCGGCCAGCTCGATCTCGGCCACCGCACCGGTGTCGTGCTGATGCCAGCTGCGCAAGGTCCCCGACAGCGGCACCCCGTTGGGCTCGGCGCCGTAGGCCAGTACCCGTACTCCCTGCGCGGCGGCGCGCGAGGCCAGCGCCGCGGACCCGGGATCGTCGGTGCACACCACCAGCGCCCCGCCGGGGACGATGCGCTCGACGAACTGGTCGAACACCGCGCTGTAGGCCTCGACGGTGCCGAAGAAATCCAGGTGGTCGGCCTCGATGTTGGTGACCACCGCGACGTCCGGGGTGTACTCCAGCAGGGAGGCGTCGCTCTCGTCGGCCTCGGCGACGAAGCAGGTGCCGCTGCCGTGATGGGCGTTGGTGCCCGACTCCCCCAGCTCGCCCCCGACGGCGAACGACGGATCGAACCCACTGTGCTGCAACGCCACGGTGAGCATCGAGGTGGTGCTGGTCTTGCCGTGGGTGCCGGTGACCAGCACCGTGGTGTGCCCGGCCATCAACTTGGCCAGCACCACGGGGCGCATCACGACCGGGATGCCGCGCCGCTGCGCTTCCACGAGCTCCGGATTGGTCTTGGGGATCGCGGCGTGGGTGCTGATCACCATGGTGGGCCCGCCGGGCAGCAGGTCCAGCGCGGAGGCGTCGTGGCCGATCCGCACCTGGGCGCCGCGCGCACGCAGGGCCAGCACACCGCGGGATTCCTTGGCGTCGGACCCGGACACCAGGGCGCCGCGATCCAGCAGGATGCGGGCGATGCCGGACATGCCGGCACCGCCGATGCCGACCATGTGCACCCGGCGCAGTTCCTCGGGCAGCGGCACGCTCACCGGCGGGCCGCCCGCGCGACATCGAGAGCAACAGCAGCCACTTTCTCGGCGGCGTCGCGGTGCCCGGCCTGTGCGGCTGCCGCGGTCATGGCGGCCAGCCGGTCGTGGTCGGTGAGCAACCCGGCCACCACGTCGGCCACAAAATCCGGCGACAGCGTGGCGTCGTCGACCAGCAGTCCTCCGCCGGCCTGCACCACCGGCAGCGCGTTGAGCCGCTGCTCGCCGTTGCCGATGGGCAGTGGCACATAGACGGCGGGCAGTCCCACCGCGGACACCTCGGCCACCGTCATCGCGCCGGAGCGGCAGATGGCGAGGTCGGCCGCGGCGTAGGCGAGATCCATCCGGTCCAGGTACGGCACCGCGACGTACGGCGGGTCCTGCGGTGCCGGCGTACGCAGGTCCAGGGTGTTCTTGGCGCCGTAGGCATGCAGGACGGCCACCCCGCGGGCGGCCAGCGACCCCGCGGCCGCCGCGACCGCCCGGTTGAGTGAGGCCGCCCCCTGCGAACCGCCGAACACCAGTAGCACCGGGGTCTGGTCGGCGAAGCCGAAGTGAGCCCTGGCCTGGGCGCGCATCGCCGCGCGGTCCAGGGCGGTGATGGTGTGGCGCACCGGAACCCCGACCACCTCGGCGTGCCGCAGACCCGAGCCCGGCACCGCCGAGAGCACCCGGCGCGCCGAGCGGGCGCCCACTTTGTTGGCGATCCCGGCGCTGGCGTTGGCTTCGTGGATCACCACGGGGACGCGACGGCGCCGGACCCCGCCGCGGGCGGCCAGGTAGGCCGGCAGTGCGACGTAACCGCCGAAGCCGATCACCACGTCGGCGTCGACGTCGTCGAGGATGTAGCGGGTCTGGCGGACCGCCCGGCGCACCCGGACCGGCAGCTTGAACAGATCACCGGTGGGTCTGCGGGGCAACGGAACCGGCTGGATGAGCTCGAGCCGGTAGCCGCGCTGCGGCACCAGGCGGGTTTCCAGGCCGCGGGCAGTGCCCAGCGCCGTGATCCGCACGTCCGGGGACAGGGCGCTCAGGGCGTCGGCCACCGCCATTGCGGGCTCGACGTGGCCGGCCGTCCCTCCCCCGGCGAGCACCACCGAGATCGAATCGTTCACCCGAACTGCTGCTCTTCCAACTACCGGTGACCTTCCAGTGCGCGTGACCGGGCGCTGCGACCGCGCCGCTGGCCGCCTCCATGATGCCCTGTGCGGACCGGCTGACGGTCACCGGTAGGCCGTTTGCGCGGTTGCTTCTTGGCCGGCACCGGCTTGCGGGCCGCGACCTTGGCCTGCGGCCGGGCGGCGGGCCGACGGGTGCGCAACCGGTCGCGTAGTGCCTCCACCCGGGTGGGCACGTACGGCTCGGGCAGCGGCAGGCGCAGGATCCGGTTCATCCGGTCGTCCCGCCCGGCGCGCAGGGCGGCCACCGCATCCGGTTCGTGCCGGGCGGCGTTGGCCATGATGCCGATCATGAGAAGTGTTGTGGACGTGGACGTCCCACCGGCGGAGATCAGGGGCAACTGCAGCCCGGTGACCGGCAGCAGGCCGATGACGTAACCCACGTTGATGAACACCTGGGACAGGATCCACAGCGTGGCGGTGGCCGTCAGCAGCCGCAGGAACGGGTCGACAGACCGGTTGGCGATCCGGGTGCCGGTGTAGGCGAACAACGCGAACAGCAGCAGCAGCCCGAAGGCGCCGATGAAGCCGAGCTCCTCGCCGATGATGGCGAAGATGAAGTCGTTGTGGGCGTTGGGCAGGTAGTTCCACTTGGCGGCACCCTGGCCCAGGCCGTCACCGAACACGCCGCCGTTGGCCAGGGCGAAACGGGCCTGGCGGGCCTGGTAGCCCGATCCCTGGGCGTCGGCGCTGGGGTCCAGCCAGGACTGCACCCGCGCCGAGCGGTAGCCCTCGACCATGGCCAGCACGGCCGCGGCGCTCATCACCGACACCAGCGAGGTGATGAACACCTTCAGCGGCAGGCCGGCGTACCACAGCAGGCCCAGCAGGATGATGCCCATCGAGACGCTCTGCCCGAGGTCGGGCTGGGCCAGGATGAGCGCGAGCGCGATGACCGCGCCGGGCACCAGCGGCACCAGCATCTCCTTGAGCGACGCCCGCTCCAGCCGCCGCGTGGCCAGCAGATGCGCTCCCCAGATCGCGAAGGCGATCTTGGCCAGCTCGGAGGGCTGCATGGAGAAGCCGTAGAAGACGAACCAGCCGCGCGACCCGTTGGCGATCTGGCCGATGCCGGGGACGAGCACCAGCACCAGCAGCACGATGGTGAAGACGAACCCGGGAAAAGCCAAGCGCCGCATCATGTTCACCGGCATGCGCAGCGCCACGTAGAACGCCAGCAGACCGACACAGGTCCACATCACCTGCTTGCCGAACACCGCCCACGGCGAGCCGTCGGAGTCATAGGAGTACACCCCGGACGCCGAGAGCACCATGGTCAGGCCGAGGGTGATGAGCACCCCGGTGATGGCGACGATCAGGTGGAACGAGGTCATGGGCCGCGACAGCCAGCTGCCGAATTTCGTCGACGCCAGGCGCGCGGCCGCCGCAGCGCGGCGGGTCTGACTCGGGGGTCGCTGGGCTTTTTCGGGCGCCGGGGTGATCACCGGGGTGGGTTCGGTGGCGGCTTCGGGCGTCACCTCTGTCGCCCCGGTTGCCTCTGTCGGCTCGGTCGGCGTGGCAGCCTTGTCGTCCATGGCGGCTGCAGGCCTATCCGGCAACGGCGCGCACCGCGGCCGCAAAGGCGTCACCACGGTCGGCGTAGCCGCTGAACTGGTCGAAGGAGGCGCCCGCGGGCGCCAGGAGCACGGTGTCCCCCGGCGCGGCGAGATCGCGCGCGGCAGCGACCACCTCGGTCATCAGCCGGGCGCCGAGGGTGACGGCAGAGGTGTCCGACGGATCCGCGGCACTGATCACACGAGTCACAACTGACCCATCAGTCTCTGTGGCCTCTTGCACCACAGCATCCTCCCCCGTCACAACCGCAACAACGGGGACATCGGGCGCGTGTCGGAGAATCGCGTCGGCCACCACCCCGCGGTCGCGGCCCAGCACCACCACACCCGCCAGCCGGTTTGCGATGCGGGCCACGGTCTTCTCCACGGAGGCGCCCTTGAGCTGCCCACCTGCCACCCAGACCACCCGCGGATACGCCAGCACGGAGGCCTCGGCGGCGTGGGGATTGGTGGCCTTGGAATCGTCGACGAAGGTGACCCCCCCGATGACGGCCACGGTTTCGGCGCGGTGGCTGCCGACCCGGAATTGCGCCAGTGCCTCGGCGATGGCCGGAGCGGGCACGTCCACCGCACGCGCCAGCGCCGCGGCAGCCAGCGCGTTGAGCACGCCGACCGGGCCGGCCACCGGGATGCTGTCCACCGGCGCCAGCCGCACCCCGCCGGGATCGGTGAGCCACCCGTCGCGCACCCCGAAGACATCCGGGCCGGGCTCACCGAGGTGGAAGCCCTGCTTGACCGGTGCTGCGGCGTCGGAGAGCAGGCCGGCCGCCGCCGGGTCGTCGAGGCCGACGATCGCCACCCGGCCGTCGAGCGCGCGGGCCTTCGACTGCGCGTAATGCGGGAAGGAGCCGTGCCAGTCCAGGTGGTCCTCGGCGACGTTGAGCACCGCGCCCGCCTCCGGACGCAGCGACGACGACCAGAACAGCTGGAAGCTGGACAGCTCGACGGCCAGCAGCTCCGAGGGCCGGCGCAGCACGTCGAGCACCGGCTCGCCGATGTTGCCGCACAGCAGGCTGCGCCGGCCCGCGGCGGCCAGCATGGCCTGCAGCATCGAGGTGGTGGTGGTCTTGCCGTTGGTCCCGGTGACCACCAGCCAGGTGCGCGGCGGCCCGAAGTGCCCGGAGCGGTCCAGCCGCCAGGCCAGCTCCACATCGCCCCACACCGGCACCCCGGCCGCGGCCGCTGCGGCCAGCACCGGGGCGGTGGGCGGCAGGCCGGGGCTGGTGATCACCAGCTGGTAGTCGCTGACGTGCGAGACCGCGGAGTCGGCGTCCAGCACCCGCACCCCGTCGAAGGCGAACGGCTCGAGCGCCATCGGGCGGTCATCGGTGAGGTCGGCCAACGCGCCCAGCGGGGTCAGCGCGGCCAGCACCGCCTTGCCGGTGACACCGGCCCCGACCACCAGAACACGGGCGCCGGGAAGCAACGGCTCCACTAGGCGCCGATCGCCGCGAGCCACTCGCCGTAGAACAGCGCCACGCCCAGCCCGCAGGCGATCGCCGTCAGCAGCCAGAACCGGATGATCACCGTGGTCTCCGCCCATCCCACCAACTCGAAGTGGTGGTGGAACGGCGCCATCCGGAACACCCGGCGGCCGGTGGTCCGGAACGCCAGGATCTGCACCACCACCGAGACGATCTCGGCGACGAACAGCGCCCCGAGCACCACGGCCAGCACCTCGGTCCTGCTGGTCACCGAGATGCCGGCGATGATGCCGCCCAGGGCCAGCGAACCGGTGTCGCCCATGAAGATCTTGGCCGGGGCCGCATTCCACCACAGGAACCCGATGCACGCCCCGGCAGTCGCGGCGGCCACGATGGCCAGGTCCAGCGGGTCGCGCACGTTGTAACAGCCCAGGCCCGGTGAGGTGGCGCAGGCGTTGCGGTACTGCCAGAACGTGATCAGCACGTACGCCGCCGACACCATGCCCATCGAACCCGCCGCCAGCCCGTCCAGGCCGTCGGTGAAGTTCACCGCGTTGGACCAGGCGCTGACCAGCACCACCACGAACAGGATGAACACCAGCGGCGGCAGCGCGACGGTGGCGATCTCCCGGACATAGGACAACTCGGTGCTACCGGGTGCCAGCCCGTCGGCGTTGCGGAACCCCAGCACCAACACCCCGAACAGCACCGCCGCGCCGATCTGGCCGACCGTCTTGGCGGTCTTGTTCAGGCCCAGATTGCGGGACCGGCGCAGCTTGATCATGTCGTCCATGAACCCGACCAGCCCGAGCGCGGTGGCCAGCCCCAGCACCAGCAGACCCGACGCCGACGGCCCGTCACCGTCGAGCGCCACCCCGACCAGGTGCGTGCCCAGATAGCCCGCCCAGATGCCGGCCAGGATCGCCACCCCACCCATCGACGGGGTGCCGCGCTTGGTCTTGTGGCTCGGCGGGCCGTCCTCGCGGATCTCGTGGCCCAGGCCCTGCCTGCTGAACAGCCGGATCAGCCACGGCGTCAACAGGATCGACACCGCAAGCGAGATGCCGACGGTGATCAGGATCAGTCTCATTCGCCGGCATCCCCCGCCAGCTGATCGGCCAGTGCCGCCAGGCCCGCGGATTTCGAGGCCTTGACCAGGACGACGTCACCGGAGGAGAGCTCCGCGCGCAACAACTCCAGCGCGGCCTGGGGGTCGGCGACCTGCGTCGTCTCCGAACCCCAGGACCCCTCCATGACCGCCCCGTGGTACATGGCGCTCATAGGCCTCCCGGTTCCGACGACGATGAGTCGACTGACATCTAAGCGCACCACGAGACGGCCGATGCGGTCGTGCTCGGAAATCGCGTCGTCACCCAGCTCCCCCATCTCCCCCAGCACGGCGAAGCTCTTCCGCTTCTGGCCGCCCTCGCCCCGCGACATCCAGGCCAGCGCCTGCAGTCCGGCGCGCATCGAGTCCGGGTTGGCGTTGTAGGCGTCGTTGACGATCGTCACGCCGTCCGGGCGGGTGGACACCGCCATCCGGTGCTGGGACACCGGTCCGGCCCCGGCCAGGGCCGCGGCAAGCTGGGAGTCGGTGGCGCCGCACTCCAGGGCGACGGCCGCCGCACACAGGGCGTTGGACACCTGGTGGTCACCGTGCACGGCCAGGGTGACCGGGACGGCGGCGTCGCCGTGATGCAGGGTGAAGCTGGGCCGCGCTTCGGCGTCCAGGGTGACGCCGTCGGCCCATACGTCGGCGGGCGAGCCGCGGCTGACCCGGACCACCCGGGCCCTGGTCTTGGCGGCCATGGCGGCCACCGCAGTGTCGTCGGCGTTCAGGATCACCACACCGGAGCTCGGCACGGCCTGGGGCAGTTCGGATTTGGTGTCGGCAATGGCCTGCCGCGAGCCGAACTCCCCGAGATGCGCGGTGCCCACGTTGAGCACCACAGCAATCTGGGGCTCGGCAATGGCGGCCAGTGCGGCGATGTTGCCCGGATGGCGGGCCGACATCTCCAGGACCAGGTAGTCGGTGTTGCGGTCGGCGCGCAGCACCGTCCAGGGATGGCCCAGTTCGTTGTTGAACGACCCCGGCGGGGCGATCACGGTGCCCAGCGGCGCCAGCACCGCCGCCAGCAGGTCCTTGGTCGACGTCTTACCCGAGGACCCGGTGACCCCGATGATGGTCAGCCCGTCCTCGACCAACCGGCGCGACACATGGGCGGCCAGCCGGCCCAGCGCGGCCAGGACAGCGGCACCGGAGCCGTCGGTGTCGTGTTCGAGCACGCTGGCGCTGGTGTCCCCGGGGTTCGGGTCCACCACCACCGCGGGCACCCCCACCGGCCGGGCCGCCAGCACGCCGGCTGCACCGTCGGCCACCGCAGCGGCGGCGAAGTCGTGGCCGTCGGCGCGCGCGCCCGGCAGCGCCAGGAACAACCCGCCGGGTGTCACGGCGCGCGAATCGAACTCGACGGTTCCGGTGACGATCGTCGCGGCGGCCTCGTCAGCGCTGATGTCGGCCAACCGACCGCCGGTGATCTCGGCGATCTGGGCCAGGCTGAGTTCGATCATCGGGCGGCGCCCAGGGCTTCGAGCGCGGCGGCCAACTCGGCTCGGTCGTCGAAGGGCCGGGTCTGCCCGGCGGCCGTCTGCCCCGATTCGTGCCCCTTGCCTGCGATCAGCACCACATCTCCGGGTCGGGCCCAGGCCGCGGCGTGGGCGATCGCGGCGGCACGGTCGCCGATCTCGACGAGTTGTCCCGGCCCGGCCGCGGCACCGGCCACGATCTCGGCGCGGATGGCCGCGGGGTCTTCGTCGCGGGGGTTGTCGTCGGTGACCACCACCAGGTCGGCCAGCGCGGCGGCCACCTCGCCCATGGGGGCGCGTTTGCCGGCGTCGCGGTTGCCGCCGGCGCCGAACACCACGGCCAGCCTGCCGTCGGGATGCTGGGAGCGCAGCGTCTGCAGGACGGCCTGCAGCGCGCCCGGCTTGTGGGCGTAGTCCACCAACGCCAGGAACGGCTGCCCGCAGTCCACCGGCTCCAGCCGGCCGGGCACCATGGCGTCGCGCAGCCCGGGTGCGGCCTGTTCCGGCGCCACCCCCACGATGTCCAGAACAGCAAGGGCGACAAGGCAGTTGGCGATGTTGTACCCGCCGGGCAGACGCAGCCCGATGCGATGGTGCACACCGGCGGGATCACACACCGTGAACTCCTGACCGCCGTCGGCGTGGTGCACCACGTCGGCGACGGTCCAGTCGGCCTCACCGGTGGCGCTGACGGTCACTGCGGCCGCGGCGCGCGCGGCCATGGCGCGCCCGGCCTCGTCGTCGACGCAGACCACCGCGGTGCGGGCGTGCACCGGTGACGCGGGATCGAACAGCCGGGCTTTGGCCTCGAAGTAGTCGGCCATCGTCGGGTGGTAGTCGAGGTGATCGCGCGACAGGTTGGTGAACCCGCCGACGGCGAACGCCACCCCGTCCACCCGCCCCTGCGACAACGCGTGGCTGGACACCTCCATCACCGCGGTGTCCACCCCGCGCTGCGCCATCACGGCCAGCAGGGCCTGCAGCGCCGGCGCCTCCGGGGTGGTCAGGGAGCTCGGCACGTCCTGGCCGGCGATCCGGATGCCCACGGTGCCGATCAGGCCGGCGGTGCGGCCCGCGGCGCGCAATCCTGCCTCGATCAGGTAGGTGGTGGTGGTCTTGCCGGAGGTTCCGGTTATCCCGATCACCGCCATGGATTCCGACGGGCGGCCGTACACCTCGGCGGCCAGCGTCCCCAGCACGTCGCGGGGCCGGGGGTGCACCAGCACCGGGACGGAGACGGCGCCCGCGGCGGCCAGTCCGGCCTCGTCGGTGAGCACGGCCACCGCACCGCGGCCTATGGCGTCGGGCAGGTAGCGCGCCCCGTGCGCCCGGCTGCCCGCGAGCGCGGCGAACAGGTCACCGGGCTGGGCGTCCTGCGCGCGCAGGGTCACACCCCGCACCAGCACGTCGGGGACTCTCGCGTCGAGACCGATGGCGGCCGCCAGGTCGGCCAGTGGGACGCCTGTGGTGTCTGCGGGTCGCAGCGCGCTGGACACAGCTTTCACCTCCGATCACGGCTGTTCGTCTGGAGAGAACAGGCTGTGCCACCCTAATGTCAGGTCTGGCGCAGGACCAGCGGCGGGCCCGGGTCCGGGGACAGCGGCACGTTCTCCCGCTGCAGCAGCCACGACGCGATGTTGTGGAACAGCGGAGCCGCCGACGATCCCGGCGATCCGTCGGCAGCGCGGTGCGGGGCGTCCATCATGATGCCCACCACGTAGCGCGGATTGTCGACGGTGACCATGCCGGCGAAGGTGATCCAGTAGACATCGCTGTAGTAACAGCCGCAGTCCGGGTTGATCTGCTGAGCGGTGCCCGTTTTGCCCGCCAGCTGGTAGCCCTCGACCGCGGCCTGCGGGCCGGTGCCCTGCTGGACCCCCATCGGGTCCCGCTGCACCACGGCGCGGAACATGTTGCGCACGGTCTGCGCGGTCTGGGGCGACACCACCCGCACGCCCTCGGGACGCGGCTCCTCGGTGGTGGTGCCGTCAGCGGCGATCGTGGACTTGATGATCCGCGGCGGGATCCGCAGCCCGTCGTTGGCGATGGTCTGGTACATGCCGGTCATCTGCAGCAGGCTCATCGAAAGTCCCTGGCCGATGGGCAGGTTCGAGAAGGAGCTGCCCGACCACTGGTCGATCGGGGGCACCAGGCCTGCCGTCTCACCGGGCAGCCCGACCCCGGTGCGCTGCCCGAGCCCGAACTTCGTGAGCATGTCGGCGAACTTCTCCGGGCCGATCCGCTGGGCCAGCATCAGGGTGCCGACGTTCGAGGACTTCCCGAACACCCCGGTGGTGGTGTAGGGCTCGACTCCGTGGCTCCAGGCGTCGCCGACGGTGACACCGCCCATGTTGATCGAACCCGGAACCTGCAGCACCTCATCGGGATTGGTCAGACCCATCTCGATCGCGGTGGCCGCGGTGATGATCTTGTTGACCGAGCCGGGTTCGAACGGCGAGGACACCGCGGGGTTGCCCAGCTGCCGGTTCTCCTGGCGGCCGAGGTCCTGAGAGGGGTCGAAGGTGTTGTCGTTGGCCATCGCCAGCACCTCGGAGGTCTTGGCGTCCAGCACCACCGCCGAGACGTTCTTGGCCCCGGAGGCGTCCTTGGCCATCTGGACCTGTTGCTGGACGTAGAACTGGATGTCGTCGTCGATGGTCAGCTGCACGGTCGACCCGTCGACGGCTTCGTGCCGGTTGCGGTAGCTGCCCGGGATCACCACGCCGTCGGAACCGCGGTCATAGGTCACCGATCCGTCGGTGCCGGCCAGCACCGAGTCCATGGCGTCCTCGAGGCCCAGCAGTCCGTGGCCGTCCCAGTCGATACCGCCCACCATGTTGGCCGCCAGCGATCCGCCCGGGTACTGGCGCAGGTCCTGGCGCTCCGAGCCGACCTCGGGGAACTTGGTCATGATGGCGGTGGCCACCGCCGGGTCGACCGCGCGGGCCAGGTAGACGAAGGTCTCGTTGCTGCGCAGCTTGCGCAGCACTGTCGCCATGTCCGGGCGCCCGCCCAATTGAGCAGACACCTCCTTGGCGATCTCACGCAGGCGGGTCTGGGGATCCGGAGCCTCGGGCGACTTGGCGCGGGCCTCCTCCAGCTGCTCGCGGATGCGCACCGGCTGGAACGTCAGGGCACGGGCCTCGATGGTGAAGGCGAGTTTGTCGAAGTTGCGATCGACGATGGCGCCGCGCAGGGCCTGCTGGACGTCGGTGACCTTGAGCTGCCCGGCAGCCTCGGCGCGCAGTCCGGCGGCCTGGGGAACCTGCAGGTTGAACAGCTGGGCTGCGGCCACCGCGATCAGCACCCCGATGGCGATGTTGCCGGTGCGCCGCCGGAAGGCGAACGACGCGGTGCGACCGCCGCCGAGCCCGTCGCCGGCGTCGGCAACCGGGCGGATGCGACGTCGGCGCGCCGAATGCCCCTGGGGCGCAGGCGACTTGGGCGCCTTCTTCGGGGTACGACGACCGGCCGGCTGCTGGGCACGCCTCACGCCGGCGCTCCCGGCGCGGGCGCGGGAACCAGCGCGGGGTCAGCCGCCGGCGGGGCGGGAGGCGGGGGCAGTTGCGCCGGATCGGTGGCCAGCGGGGCCGCCGGCGGCAGCAGGGCGGGATCCGCCGCCGGACCCGGCGCAGGCCCGGTGACAGGGCCGGGCAGCGGACCGGTGACGGCGCCCAACGCACCCGCAGGCGGTTCGGCGGCCGGCCCGGCGGGGGCGTGCTGGGCGGCGTCGGGCGCGGGCACTGCTACGGGCACCTCCGGCCCGGCCGGAGCGGGCGCCCCCGGTGCCGTCAGCGGCGTGATCCGCACGGAACGTTCGGGATTGGCCGGATCCCCCGGCGCGGTCAACGCACGCGGGAGCGGCGCCGGGGTGTTCTCGGGCAGCGGCGAGTTCAGCGGCGGCGGAGGTGTTCCCTCGGCAGGCTTGGGAGTGCCCACCACCATCCAGTTGCCCGCCGGATCCTGCACCAGATGGGCGGTGTCGCGAGACGGGATCATGCCCAGACCGCGGGCCGCCTCGGCCAGCGCCGGGGCCGCCTGCGCCTCCAGGACGTCGCGCTCGAGGGCCTCTTTCTGTTGCAGCAGCGCCTGATTGGTCTGGTGGGCCGCGCCCAGTCGATAGGAACGCTCGGCCGCGTCGGTGGACAGCCAGAGGGTGACGCCGAGACCCACCCCGAGGGCACCGATGACCAGCACCACGAACGGCACCCGGGCAGCCAGCGCGCGGGGCCGCAGATCGATGGTCTCCAGCCGGGTGATCAGCCGCTGCTTGAGCGGGACCCGGACCGCTTTGGGCGCTTTGGCCTTGCGCGCCTTAGCGCGAGCCTTGGCCTGGCCGGTGTTCTTGGCGGGTGCCGGTGTGCGCACCGGCGTGGTGGCCGGGCCGTGTGCCGGCGGGGTGCCCAGCCCGCGCGGCTCGCGCTTGGGTGCGCGACTGCGGGCTGCGGGGCGGCCGGCCTTGTCGGCCTTGGCTTTACGTCCTCGCGGAGGGTCGGCCGGGCGCTTGCGCGCGACCGACCCGGGTGCGGCTTTGACCTTGGCCCGACGCCGATCGGGGCTGCGAAGGACGCCGTCGTCGGAGAAATCCGGCTTCTTCGACGTGGCGTTGCGCTTCGTTTTCATGACCCGCCCCTGTCTGTCGGTCGTTGTACGGCACGTAGGCGCACCGCGGCGCTGCGTGGATTGCGATCGATCTCGCGCTGGTCGGCGCGCTCGGCACCCCGGGTCAGCGAGACGAATTCCGGTTCGTGACCGGGTAGTTCGACCGGCAGGCCCGGCGGTGTGCGGCTGGCGGTCGCGGCGGCGAACACGCTCTTGACGATGCGGTCCTCCAGCGACTGATACGCCATCACCACCACCCGGCCGCCGGGGCGCAGCGCGGCCAGCGCGGCAGGCAGCGCGGCGCGCAGGGAGTCGAGTTCGGCATTGACGGCCACCCGCAGCGCCTGGAAGGTGCGCTTGGCCGGGTGCCCGCCGGTACGCCGCGCCGGCGCCGGGATGGCCGCGTAGAGCAACTCCACCAGGTCGCCGGTGGTGGCGAAGGGTGTGCGCTCGCGCCGGCGGATCACCTCTTTGGCGATCTTGCTGGCGAACTTCTCCTCGCCGTACTCCCGCAGGATGGCTGCCAGCGGTCCGTGGTCGTAGGTGTTGAGGATGTCGGCGGCGGTCAGCGGCAGGTCCGGATCCATCCGCATGTCCAGCGGCGCGTCGGCGGAGTAGGAGAATCCACGCTCGGTGCGGTCGAGCTGCATCGACGAGACCCCGAGGTCGAACAGCACCCCGTCCACCGAGTTCTCGGCGGGATGGCCGGCTTCCTCGAGCGCGTCGGCGATGCCGTCGTAGCGGGTGCGGATCAGGGTGACCCGGTTGCCGAAGGGCGCCAGCCGCGCGCCGGCGATCTGGAGGGCGCTGGGGTCGCGGTCCAGGCCGAGGGCGTGCAGTCCGGGCAGATCGCTCAGCAGCCGCTCGGTGTGCCCACCCGCCCCCAGTGTCGCGTCGATGAACAGCGCACCTGTTCCGTCGGCGGCGCGCGCCGTCAGTGCGGGGGCGAGAAGTTCGGTGCACCGGTCCAGCAGAACCGGGATGTGGCCGTATTCGGCTCCCCTGGGTTGCGGATCGTCGGCCACCGCGACACCACTTCCTGTTGTTGCGCTGATCGTCTTCCGGCGGAGCGGGCCCACGGCCCCTGCCCCGAGGTCCCTGCCCGAGAGCGAGAACCTGGCGTCGGGGAAGTACGCCAGGGTCGGCTCGGACAGAGGCCACGTGGCACGGACACGTGCCGGCTCGAATTCCGGAAGGGCCTCCTGATCAGATGATGTCGCTGAGTGCTTCATCGCTGGCCGCGGAGAAGTTCTCTTCGTGAAGCTGCTGGTAGTCCTGCCAGGCCTGGGCGTCCCAGATCTCGAGGTAATCGACGGAGCCGATCACCACGCACTCCTTCGACAGTCCGGCGTAGCGCCGGTGGTCGGCGGACAGGGTGATGCGGCCCTGTGCGTCGGGGTGCTGCTCGTCGGTGCCTGCGGCCAGGTTGCGCAGGAAGGCGCGGGCATCGGGATTGCTGCGCGACGCCTGCGCAGCCCGCCGGGCCACCTGCTCGAACTCCGCACGCGGATAAACGGCGAGGCTGTGGTCCTGACTCTTGGTGACCATCAACCCTCCTGCCAGTGCGTCGCGGAACTTGGCGGGCAGTGTGAGCCGCCCTTTGTCGTCGAGCTTGGGCGTGTAGGTACCGAGAAACACTCGTCACCTCCACGTCTGGGCCCGGTCGGAAAGCTCGGCCTCCTCTGCTGCTCTCTCCGACCTTCGCCACGATACCCCACAATCCCCCACTTTTCTCCAACCGTTGCCACTTTGTGCGCGTCGCGCCCCACTCAGCACAGGAAATGGCCGCGCAACGGGTCGTCCGCTGCGGCCTGACCGGCGGACAGTGGCCCGTCAGCGCGCCAGAACACCAGCTCAGAGCCGTAGTAGGTAGTGGTGGGGTGCAGGTGGGGCGTCGTGGGGGTCTCGGGGGGCCCGCGCCCTACGAACCAGCCCTGAAGCGACGTCTGTGCGGTTTACTCCGCGACACGCCGGTGTGGGCATCGCTGAGCACACATGTGTGCCGGGAAAGAGGCGCCGGACAATGCCGGGCGCACAAAAAACCGGCGCACGTGTCACGTGCGCCGGTCGGAAGAGTCTGCTGAGGGGCTGGCGATCAGCTCACTGGTCGAAGCGCCGCCGGAAACGGTCTTCCATGCGGCTGGTGAAGGATCCGCCGCCACCGCCCTTGGACTTCTTGGGCCGGGCCGAACCACCACCGTCCACCGGACCGGCAGCGTCCTTCGCGATCCCCCGCGGGCCGGTGATGGCATACACCACGCCACCGAACATGACGATGAAGCCGATGACGGACAGGATCGGGAAACCGCCGATCATGGTCGCCTTGAACGCGACGCCGCACACCAGCATCGCCAGCCCGATCACGAAAAGCGCCACGCCCTGGAGGCGACGGCGTGCCGACGGGGCGCGCAGATTCCCACCGCGGACACTGGAAGCGAACTTCGGGTCCTCGGCGTAGAGAGCGCTCTCGATCTGGTCGAGCATGCGCTGCTCATGATCGGAGAGTGGCATTCGTCCCTCCTTGCCGGCACGGCGGGTCTGGACCGGGAGGCTCGTGGGGGGGCCTCGAGAAGGTCGGGTGGTGCGGTGTGTACAACTAGGTGCCCGAATCGGTCGGGCCTCTAACACGATGATACGAGGTGAATCTGAGCCGTACCACCTTGTTCGCACCTCGATTGTATGACGTGCGACAACAGTGAGATGCACTCCCCTCACCGAAGATAATGGGTCGGTCGGGGAAACCCGGCGGGGTACCCCGCCGGACGACGACCGCGCGACCGCAATCGGAGGATTTCCAGCCTTGGCGACATACCTCATCGATCTGTCGCCCGACGCCATGCGACAGCGGCTCGGCGACGCGCTCAGTGTCTACGTCGACGCGATGCGCTACCCGCGCGGCACCGAGGACCAGCGGGCCTCGATGTGGCTGGAACACACTCGTCGGCGGGGCTGGAAAGCGGTGGCCGCCGTGGAGGTGGACGTGGCGGAGGTGGACGCCGACCCGGCCCGGAGAGGCGAGCCTGACCAGGACTTTTCCGGCGCCCCGCTGCTGGGTGTCGCATATGGGTACTGCGGCGCTCCCGACCAGTGGTGGCAGCAGCAGGTGGTGGCCGGGCTGCGGCGCGCGGGGCGCAGCGCCACCGAGATCAGCGCCCTGATGAACAGCTATTTCGAGCTCACCGAGCTGCACATCAACCCGCCCGCTCAGGGCCGCGGCCTGGGCGAGGCCCTGACCCGGCGGCTGCTGGCCGGTCGCGCCGAGGCCAACGTGCTGCTGTCGACCCCGGAGATCAACGGCGAGGCCAACCGGGCCTGGCGGCTGTACCGCCGGCTCGGCTTCACCGATGTGATCCGCGGCTATCATTTCGCCGGCGATCCCCGGGCCTTCGCCATTCTGGGCCGGCCCCTCCCGCTCTGACGCCCGGACCGGTGCCGTCTGGCACTATGACCTGCGTGCGCAACCCGAGACGAACCCGTCGCATCCGCATGCTGACACTGGCGGTACTGCTCCTGGTGGTCGCGCCGCTGGCCGTCGGCTGCGTGAAGGTGCACACCACGCTCACCGTCTCCCCCGACGACCTCGTGTCGGGCCGGATCATCGCGGCGGCCCAGCCCACCGACGATCAGGACGAGGGCCCCCAGCTGCGCTCCGACGTGCCGTTCGCGCAGAAGGTCGCCATCTCGGAGTACAGCGACAACGACGGCTTCGTGGGATCGGAGGCGGTGTTCTCCAACCTCGGGTTCTCCGAGGTGCCCCAGCTGGCCTACCTGAACTCCGAGGCTGCCGGGGTGGACCTGTCCTTCCGCCGCGCCGGCAACCTGGTGATCCTCGAGGGCCGGGTGGACCTCACCTCACTGACCGACCAGAACGCCGACGTGGAGCTAACGGTGTCGTTTCCCGGCGAGATCACCTCCACCAACGGCAACCGGATCGACACCGACATCGTGGAGTGGAAGCTCAAGCCCGGCATCGTCAACACGATGAGCGCCCAGGCCCGCTACACCGATCCCAGCACCCGCTCCTTCGTCGGCGGCGCACTGGTGCTCGGCGTGTCGTCGCTGGTGGTCGCCGGCCTGGTCGGGCTGCTGGCCTGGCTGGCCAGGGACCGCTCCGCCAAGGTGGGCGCCACCCCACCGAACCGGCAGGACAGCTGACTCCGGCTGTCAGACCACCGACGGCCGGCCGAACCGCGCCGTCACACCGGGCGAATAGAGTGCGCGCAGCGTGCCGCCGGACGTGACCACATCGGCGGCTGCCACCAGATCGCTTGTCAGGTCCACAATCTCGGCAGAGTGCAACGGCCAGGGCTCGTGCTCGTTGGGTACCCACCAGGTTCTGCCCGCCTTACGGGTGTGGGCGCCCCAGCGCGCGGTCAACCACACCTCCAGCGAGGTCGGCTCGACGCGCTCGCCGACGTCGACGACGACGCGGCTGCGCAAACCGCGCCGGGGTAGCCGCCGCACGCTGTCGTAGGTCACCCGGTCACCGTCGCGGGACATCGACATGCGCGCCCAGGTGTACGGCACGCCGAGCGACGCCCGGATGGCGGGCACGATCGCCAGCCGCTCGGTCTCCAGCGAGCGGAACAGCACACCGTGACGCCCGGCGTCGTCGGTGGAGTAGAGCCGGACATTGGTCTCGAGGAAGTGCCCCAGGTACGGCACCGCTCGCGGCAGCGCCAGCGTGAGATCCCGCATCGTGAAGGGGATGAGCCCGACGTAGGTGACACCGTCGACCACATCGGGCCGCGTGCCCTGTGGGTAGAGGTGGGCCACGGCGGCAGGTTCCACCGGCCAGTGGATGAACGTCACGTCGGTCCACCGCTGTGAGGTGAAGACCGGCGGCGGTAAGGCAGGCGGGGTGACCGGATAATCGGCCGGCATCGGGCCATCCTGTCATCTGGGGCGCAGGCCGCGCCGCCGGCCCGGCCGGACAGCTAGACCCGCGCCATCATCCCCAGGTTGGCCAGCACCTCACCGGTGGCCCTGGCGAAGTTGAGGGTGCAGAAGTGCAGACACGGCGCCCCCTCGGCGATCAGCCGGGCACTCATCTCGGTGGCCAGCTCGATGCCGACCTTGCGCACCTCGTCACGGTCCTCCTCGGCCCCGGTGCCCGCCGCCGCGGTCAACCGGTCCAGCAGCGCGACGGGGATCTGCGACCCGGCCAGCTCACACTGGCGGCGCAGCACCCGCAGCGAGGTGATGGGCATGATCCCGGGGATCAGCGGCTTGGCGCCCTGCTCCGGATCGGCGGCTACCACTCGGTCGCGCAACCGCAGGTAGTCGTCGACGTCGAAGAACATCTGCGTGATCGAGTACTCCGCCCCGGCCCGCAGCTTGCCCACCAGGTTCGCGGTGTCCTGCTCCAGACCACCTGCGCGCGGGTGACCTTCGGGGAAGGACGCCACGCCCACGTGAAAGTCCCCCAGCCGACGCACCAGGTCGACCATCTCGACGGCGTACTCGAGCCCGTCGGGGTGCTTGACCCACTCGTCGTGCACGCCGCCCTGCGGGTCGCCACGCAACACCAGCACATTGTGGATGCCGCGGTCGGCGTATGCCCCGACCATCGCGCGCAGCTCGGCCACCGAGTGCCCCACCGCGGTCAGGTGCGCCACCGGCAGCAGCGTGGTGGCCTCGGTCAACTCACCCACCACCCGCACGGTGCGGTCGCGGGTGGAGCCGCCCGCTCCGTAGGTCACCGACACGAACGCCGGGCCCATCGGCTCGAACGTCCGCGCCGCACGCCACAGCCGGGCCTCGGCGGCCGCGTCCCGCGGCGGATAGAACTCGACGGAGAACGGCACCCGGTCGCGGCCGACCTCGGCGATGCGGTCGACGACCGAGAGAGTACGGCTGCCGACGTTGCTCACGCTCATCCGAACAGCATAAATGCGGGTGGCGGATGGCACCGACCGTCCCATCCGCCACACCCGGTGGTCTGAGTCACGCAAACCGCTGCCGACGCTCTACCCTTGTATGCGCTCGGGGGTCCAGAGCGGGGGTAGCCAACCTGCACGCAGAAGAAAGGGGCGCCGCGCTGAGCGTCGAAGGAGCGGCACCGTCGGCCGCAGAGCTGGCCGGCGCCGTCACCGAGCAGTTACGGGTCTACCTTCGGGAGCGCCGAGAAGCTGCCGCCTACATCGGCGGCGGCTACGACGACCTGATCGCCCAGCTGGAAGAGTTCGTCCTGCGCGGCGGCAAGCGCATGCGCCCTCTCTTCGCGTACTGGGGCTGGCGCGCGGTGGTACCGGAGCCGCCCGCCGACCTTCTCGACGCCGACATCCTGCGCCTGTTCGGCGCACTCGAACTGCTGCAGGCCTGTGCCCTGGTGCACGACGACGTCATCGACGCCTCGGCCACCCGGCGCGGCTGGCCCACCGTCCACGTGCACTTCGGCGAGCTGCACCGCAGCCAGGGCTGGCGCGGTTCGGCCGGCCAGTTCGGGCTCTCGGCGGCCATCCTGCTCGGCGACCTGTCGCTGTGCTGGGCCGACGACGTGATCGCCACCGCTCCCCTGTCCGTGGGCGCACACTTGCGGGTGCGCCGGGTGTGGTCGGACATCCGCACCGAAGTGCTGGGTGGTCAGTACCTCGACATCATGAACGAATCCAGCGGCGACGAATCCATCGAGGCCGCCATGAAGGTCAACACCTTCAAGACCGCCTCCTACACGATCGCCCGACCGCTGCAGCTCGGCGCCGCAGCAGCCGCCGACCGCCCGGACGTCCAGGCGGTCTTCCAGGAGGTGGGCAACGACCTGGGGGTGGCGTTCCAGCTGCGCGACGACGTGCTCGGGGTGTTCGGCGACCCCGCCGTCACCGGCAAACCCTCGGGCGACGACCTGCGCTCCGGCAAGCGCACCGTGCTGCTGGCCGAAGCGCTGCACCGCGCCGACGGGGCGGACCCGGTGGCCGCCAAGCTGATCCGCACGTCCATCGGCACCGAGCTGAGCGATCCCCAGGTCAGCGAGCTGCGCCAGGTCATCGAATCCGTCGGCGCGCTGACAGCCGTGGAGAGTCGCATCGAGATGCTGTCGCGGCGGGCCACCGACATGCTCGAGGCCGCTCCCATCGATGCGCAGGCGAAGATCGGTCTGGCCGAGCTCGCCAGATTGGTCTCCAACCGGTCCGCCTGAACCCGATGTCCACCCCCACCACGTCCTCCTCGACCGCCGGACACCTGGCCAAGCTGCGTGAGTTCGCCCGCACCGACGAGGCCCGGCCCGCGCTGCTCGGTTTCCTGGGCGCGCTGATGATCACCGCCGGCGGCCTGGGTGCCGGCAGCACCCGTTCACATGACCCGGTGCTGGAGTCGATGCACCTGTCCTGGCTACGCTTCGGCCACGGCCTGGTGCTGTCCTCGGTGCTGCTGTGGGGCGGCGTCGCGCTGATGCTGGTGGCCTGGCTGTGGCTGGGCCGACGCATGCTCGACCACGGCAGCAGCGAATACACCATGCTGGCCACCACCGGGTTCTGGCTGGCGCCGCTGTTGCTCTCGGTCCCGCTGTTCAGCCGCGACACCTATTCCTACCTGGCGCAGGGCGCCCTGCTGCGCGACGGCTTCGATCCCTACGTCGTGGGACCGATCGAGAATCCGAATGCCCTGCTGGACAACGTGAGTCCGATCTGGACCACCACCACCGCTCCGTACGGACCGGCGTTCATCCTGGTGGCCAAGTTCGTCACCATGATCACCGGCGACAACGTCATCGCGGGCACCATGGTGTTGCGGTTGTGCATGCTGCCGGGACTGGCCCTCCTGATCTGGGCCGCCCCCCGCATCGCCCGCCACATCGGCGCCAGCGGCGCTGTGGCCCTGTGGATCTGCGTGCTCAACCCACTGGTGATCATTCACCTGATGGGTGGAGTGCACAACGAGATGCTGATGGTCGGACTGATGGCCGCCGGGATCGCGCTGGTGTTCAGCCGCCGGTTCGTCGCGGGCTTCGTCGTGGCCACCGTGGCCGTCGCGGTGAAAGCCACCGCGGGGCTGGCCCTTCCGTTCATGGTGTGGGTGTGGATACGGGCACTGCGGGAACGCGGCCACCGCCGCCTGACCGCCTTCGCCATGGCCGCCGCCGGTTCGATCGCCATTTTCGTTGGCGTGTTCGCCGTGCTGTCGCTGGCCGCCGGCGTCGGCCTGGGATGGCTGACGGCACTGGCGGGTTCGGTGAAGATCATCAACTGGCTGACCGTGCCCACCGCGATCGCCAACGTGACCAACGCCGTCGGCGGACTGTTCTTCGGCGTGAACTTCTACGCCGTGCTCGACGCCACCCGCATCGCCGGGATCATCATCATCGCCGTCAGCCTGCCGCTGCTGTGGTGGCGGTTCCGCCACGACGACCGCGAGACCCTGGTGGGCATCGGCTGGGCCATGCTGGTGGTGGTTCTCTTCGTGCCCGCCGCGCTGCCCTGGTACTACACCTGGCCGCTGGCGATCATCGCCGCCATCGCCCAGTCGCGGCCCGCCGTCGCGGCCATCGCCGGGTTCTCCACCTGGATCATGGTCATCTTCAAACCCGACGGGTCACACGGCATGTACGTCTGGGTGCACGTCATCCTGGCCACAGTGTGTGCGGTGGCGGCCTGGTACTACCTCAAGCGCGCGGAACAGCCCACCGCTCAGTAGGCCATGGCCTGGGCCCGGCGGACCACCTCGCGGGCCTGGTGGGAATGCAGCGCATCCGCCGGCCTGGCGTTGGACACCGGCTCCCGGTCACCGTCGAACGTCGCCGTCAGCGACGAGTCGGCGGTGAACAGCCAGCGCAGGATCTCGGTCTCGTGGTATCCGCCGTCGCGCAGCACCGCCAGCAGCCCCGCCAGCGGTTTCACCACCGTCCCGGAGGAGGTGAAGAACACCTGCGGCACCACCACCACGCCGTCTCGGCGCAACGCCACCAGATGGCCGTCGCGCAGGTGCTGGTGCACCTTGGTGACCGGGATACCGAGCATGTGGGCGACGGTCGGGAGATCGTGGACCGGCTCGTCCGCATCGAGGACGTCGTCGCCAGCGGGAATGCTGCTCACCGGAGCAGTGTAGGACGGCGGGCACCACCCGTGCACATAACATTGGCGCGGTGACCGCACCGACGCCGCACGACCCCCTGGACGGGATCCTGCTGGACGGCCGCTACCGCGTGGAGACGCCGATCGCCACCGGAGGGATGTCCACGGTGTACCGCGGCACCGATCTGCGCCTGGACCGGCCCGTCGCGATCAAGGTGATGGATTCCCGCTACGCCGGCGATCAGCAGTTCCTCACCCGGTTCCAGATGGAAGCCCGTGCGGTGGCCCGGCTGTCGCATCCCGGCCTGGTGGCCGTCTTCGACCAGGGTCTCGACGGTCAATACCCGTTCCTGGTCATGGAACTCGTCGAAGGCGGCACGCTGCGTGAACTGCTGCGCGAGCGCGGACCCATGCCCCCGCACGCCGCGGCGGCGGTGCTGCGCCCGCTGCTGGGCGGGCTGGCGGTGGCCCACCGCGGCGGACTGGTGCACCGCGACGTCAAACCGGAGAACGTGCTGATCTCCGACGAGGGGGACGTCAAGCTGGCCGACTTCGGCCTGGTGCGCGCCGTCGCGCAGGCCGGCATCACCTCCACGAGCGTGATCCTGGGCACCGCCGCCTATCTGTCCCCCGAACAGGTCAGCAGCGGCAACGCCGGGCCGCGCAGCGACGTCTATTCCCTCGGCATCCTGATCTACGAGATGCTGACCGGCGCAACACCTTTCACCGGCGACACCTCGCTGGCGGTGGCGTACCAGCGGCTGGACCAGGACGTGCCACCGCCCAGTGCGGCGATCGCGGGCATTCCCCCCGAATTCGACGAGTTGGTGCTGCACGCCACCGCACGCGACCCGGCGCAGCGCTTCGCCGACGCCGTGGACATGGGCACCGAACTGGACGCCATCGCCGACGAGCTGGTGCTGCCGCCGTTCCGGGTGCCGGCGCCCCGCAACTCCGCTCAGCACACCTCGGCGGCACGACACCACAGCCGGGCCACCGAGGCGCCCCGCAACCCCACCCGCGCATTCACCCGCGGACCCGACGACTGGGTGCCGCCACCGACTCCCGCCGCCGAACCGGCACAGGTCCCCGAATTCGACTCCCCTGCCGGGCAATTCGCAGGCATCGAGATCTCGGAGTTCGAGTGGGCACGGCAGCGGGCCCGCCGCAGCACGGTGATCTGGTTACTGGTGGTGCTGATCCTGACCGGCGGGGTGGCCGCCGGCGCCTGGACGCTGGGCACCAATCTGCAGTCGCTGATCTGAGGCCGGCTAGCCCCTCAGCATCTCCGCGACCAGGAAGGCCAGCTCCAGGGACTGCTGGGTGTTCAGCCGCGGGTCGCACGTGGTCTCGTAGCGGCCGGCCAGGTCGTCGTCCGAGATGTCCTGGGCCCCACCCAGACACTCGGTGACGTTCTCGCCGGTGATCTCGACGTGGATGCCCCCGGGATGGGTGCCCAACCCGTGGTGCACCTCGAAGAAGCCCTGCACCTCGTCGACGATCCGGTCGAAATGCCGGGTCTTGTAGCCGGTGGAGGCCTCGTGGGTGTTGCCGTGCATGGGATCGCACTGCCAGATCACCCGGTGTCCGGTGGCCTCGACCTTTTCGACGATCGGGGGCAGCAGATCGCGCACCTTGCCGTTGCCCATGCGGGTCACCAGCGTCAGCCGGCCCGGTTCGTTGTGGGGGTCCAGGCGCTCGACGTACTCGACGGCCTGCTCGGGGGTGGTGGTGGGCCCCAGCTTGATGCCGATCGGGTTGGCCACCACCTCGGCGAACGCGATGTGGGCGCCATCGAGCTGGCGGGTCCGCTCCCCGATCCAGATGTAGTGCGCGCTCAGGTCATAGAGCTTGGGCTCGGACTCGGTTTCCCCGTACGTGTCGGTGGACAACCGCAGCATGGCCCGCTCGTAATCCAGCACCAGCGCCTCGTGACTGGCGAAGATCTCGGCGGTCTGCAGGTTGCGGTCGGCCACCCCGCACGCGCTCATGAACCGCAGCGCGCGATCGATCTCCCCGGCCAGCGCTTCGTAGCGGGCGCCCGCGGGCGAGGTGCGGACGAACTCGCGGTTCCAGTCGTGCACCAGATGCAGCGATGCCAGCCCCGACGAAGTCAGCGCCCGCACCAGGTTCATCGCGGCGCTGGCGTTGGCGTAGGCCCGCACCAGGCGCGACGCGTCGTGTTCGCGCACCGCGGCGTCGGGGGCGAAGCCGTTGACCATGTCGCCGCGGTAGGACCGCAGCCCCAGGGCGTCGATGTCCGAGGAGCGCGGCTTGGCGTACTGGCCGGCGATCCGGGCCACCTTGACCACCGGCATACTCGAGCCGTAGGTCAGCACCACGGCCATCTGCAGCAGCGCGCGGATGTTGGCCTTGATGTGCGGTTCGGTGTTGTCGGCGAAGGTCTCGGCGCAGTCGCCGCCCTGCAGCAGGAACGCCTCTCCGAGCGCCACCTGGGCCAGCAGCCCCTTGAGCTTCTCCACCTCAGAGGGCACCGTCACCGGCGGGACGCTCTCGAGCACCGTGCGCATGGCCGCGGCCTGCCCGGCGTCCCAGGTGGGCTGTTGCGCCGCCGGCTTCGACAGCGCGGCGTCGAGACGCTGGCGCAGGCCATCGGGCAGTGGCGGAAGCGAGGGCAGCTGCTCGATGGGAACGTCGACGGTCCAGTTCACCCAATCATGGTAACTACCCGCGCCCGGCGGCCCAGCGTGCGTAGTCGTCCTCCATGTCGGACATGATCTGGAAGCGCCGCAGGTTGTGCTGGGCGTCCACCAGTGCGTCATGGGTGTCGCGGGGCCGCGGCGGCATCCGCGGGCTGCCCTTGTCCTCCCAGAGTTGCCGCAGTTCCCGGGTGAAGCGCGGGATCTGCGGCGGCAGGCTGGTCATCGGTCCCCACAGCTGACACAGGGCCACATGGTCGTACGCGGCCACCCAGGCCCACAGTTCGATGGGTTCGTCCCCGTCGATGCCGAAGAACTCCTCGAGGTCCTCGCGGATCTGGCGCCGGGAGCGCCACAGCTGCGACGCCGGCGGCGGCAGTTTCGGCAACACGTTCTTGCGCACCCAGCTGCCTGCCTGCTCGGGCGGGAATTCGTTTGACACCCCGTAGTATTCGCGACCGTCCTCGGCGGCCACACCGATCGAGATGAGCTCGATGGTGCGCCCGTTGTCGATGAACTCGGTGTCGTAGAAGTACCGCACCCCCAGACCCTATCCAGCGCCCGGCAGCGCCGATTCGGCCTGGCGGGCCTCGTCGGCCTCCTGACGCAGCGACGGCGGCGGAGCCGCGGCGTGGATCTCGAGGTCCAGCTGCGCATCCACCTCGGCGTCGTCGGGGAAGTGCGGCATCCCGGCCACGGCGTCCTGCAACCACAGCTTGGCCTGCACCACCGGGCGGCGCATGTAGCGCTCGCGTTCGAGGGCGCGGTGCATCTTCTTGGGCCGGGTGGTGTAGCGCCAGCGCGCCCAGGGCGCGTGCGGGCGGGACAGCCGGATGGCGCCGACGATCAGCAGCGGGTTGAAGAACATCCCGACCAGGCCCGTCCATACTTTGCCCTTGAGCAGCACGATCACCGCCATGGCCAGGGTGTAGACCGCCCCGCCGACCACGAGGGCCCGCGAGGCCACCGAATCGTCCTCACGCCAGATGGTGATGTCGAAGAACGACAGCGGGTTGAACCCCAGCACCAGCAGCCCGGCCACCGCGACGGCCACGAACACCGCGTCCACCGACGTGCGGCCGTCCTCGGCCCAGTACACGTCCTGCAGATGCAGGATGAGCGCGAACTCATCGAGCACCAGCGCGGCGCCGATTCCGAAAAGGATTGCTGCGGCGGTGAATTCACGAACCCCGCCGTCGACGGCCAGGGTCACCATGGTGACGCCGGAGACCATCACCAGCACCACACCGATCACCACGTGGTGGATGTGGGTGCCACCGCTGCCGGAGATGTTGCGCGGCTGCCACCACTTCTTGGGCTTGTCGCTGGCAGCGGTGGCCCGGATGTAGCGCACGATCGTCCGGGTGACCAGGAAGGTGACCAGGAAAGCGATCAGACACCACAGCAGCGGGATCCGGCCTGCCGGGATCTGCGGCACCAGATCCAGATCGAAGTTCCAGTCATCGGACACGAGCTGTGAACTTACGCTCACCTGCGCCGAATGTGGTGCTGAAACGGCCGTCGGCAGCCACCGCGGTCCGACTATCGCACCCTGGGCCCCGATAGGCTGTCGCCTGACATGACTATGCGGTGGTGGCCCGGCGTCGACCGGGTGGGGGTAGAGCGGCTGGGCTGGCGACTGTTCCAGCTGTTGACGCTGGTCGGCTTCGGCTACGCGGCCTGGCAGCTGCTCGGCCACACCCCGTACCGCATCGACATCGACGTCTACCGGATGGGCGGGCAGGCCTGGCTGGACGGCAACCCGCTGTACGCCGACGGCGCCATGTTCCACACCCTCGGCGGGATCGACCTGCCGTTCACCTACCCGCCGCTGTCGGCGGTGGTGTTCGCACCGTTCGCGTGGCTGCCGCTGCCGGTCGCCAGCGCCGCGATGACGGTGATCACGCTGGTGCTGCTGGTGGTCTCGACAGTCATCGTGCTGACCCGGCTGGACGTCTGGCGCCAGGGCCCCGACCCCACCCTGGTGCGGCGGACCTTCGTGGCGCTGGCACTGGTGGCACTGGCGGTCAGCCACCTGGAGCCGCTGCGGGCCAACTTCGAGTTCGGCCAGATCAACGTGGTGCTGATGACGCTGGTGATCGCCGACCTGGTGCCGCGGCGTACGCCGTGGCCGCGGGGTCTGCTGCTGGGTCTGGCGATCGCCCTGAAGCTGACCCCCGCAGTGTTCCTGGTGTACCTCGCGCTGCGGCGCGACGCGCGCGCCGCGGTGGTGGCCGTCGGCTCGTTCGTCGCGGCCACCCTGCTGGGATGTGCGCTGGCGTGGCGGGATTCGTGGGAGTACTGGACCACGACGCTGCGGGACACCGACCGCATCGGCAACTCGACGCTGAACACCAATCAGAACATCGCGGCGCTGCTGGCACGTGAGCAGTACAGCGAGACGGTGCACTTCGTGCTCTGGACGACGGCGTGCTTCGCGGTGCTGGGCCTGGCCGTGTGGGCGGGCCGGCGGGCGGTGCGGGCCGACGAACCGGTGTTGGCACTGATCTGCATCGCCCTGTTCGGGCTGGTGGTGTCGCCGGTGTCCTGGTCGCATCACTGGGTGTGGACGCTGCCGACACTGGTGGCGCTGGTGGTGGCGGCCTGGCGCAGGCGCAGTGTCGTGCTCGCCGCCGTGACGGTGGCCGGGATCGGGCTGCTGGTCTGGACGCCCATCGAGCTGCTGCCCGAACACCAGGAGGCGGCGGCGGCGTGGTGGCGCCAGCTGCTGGGCGGGTCCTACGTGTGGTGGGCGCTGGCGGTCATCGCTGCGGTGGGCGCTGTGGCGACCGCCCGGCTCAGCCCGCCGCGCTCTCCGGCAGGCGCGAGCCCGGAGCAGGAGTCGGCTCAGGCCCTGCACCCTCTTTGAGGCTGGCAGCGTAGATGTCGACGTACTCCTGGCCGGAGAGCCGCATCAGCTCGTACATCACCTCGTCGATGACGGCGCGCTCGATGAAGCGGTTGCCGGCCAGTCCCTCGAACCGCGAGAAGTCCATCGGCTTGCCGAAGCGCACCTGCACGCGACCGAAGCGCCACATCTTGCTCCCGGGTGGGTTCACCACGTCGGTTCCGATCATCGCGACCGGAATGACGGGAACGCCCGATTCCAGCGCCAGCCGGGCCAGGCCGGTCTTGCCCTTGTAGAGCCGGCCGTCCGGAGAACGGGTGCCCTCGGGGTACATCCCCAACAGCTTGTTCTGATCCAGGATGCGCGCGGCGGTGTTCAGGGCGCTCTGCGCGGAGTCGGCGTCGGTGCGGTCGATCGGCACCTGTCCGGCCACGGTGTAGAACCAACGGGTGAACCAGCCCTTGATGCCGGTGCCGGTGAAGTACTCGGCCTTGGCCAGGAAGGTGATGCGTCTGCGTACCACCAGCGGGAGGTAGAAGCTGTCCGCCACCGCCAGGTGGTTACTGGCCAAGATCGCGGGGCCGTCGTGCGGAACGTGCTCCAGCCCTTCGATTTTCGGCCTGCCCAGCAAGGACAACAGGGGTCCCATGAAGATGTACTTGAACAGCCAATACCACATGGACCCTCCCGCGACGGCCGCACCGGACGGTGCTCGGGCCAACTCTACTGAAGAAGTTCTACCCGATCAGGTCAGCCGCCGAACACACCGGTCACTCGTCGATGTCGATGTGGATCGGCTGATAGCGCCCGGTGGGCGTGGGGTCGGGCGCCGACGGGTCAGGCGTCGGCTCGGTCGTCGGTTCGGGCGCGGCGGGGGTGTCCTCGGTCCGCTCGTCGTCGAGCAGCGCGCGCACCACCGCCAACAGCGCCACACTGTGCTGCGAGATGACCGTCAGCAGCGGATGCTCCTCACCGGTGACCAGGGCCGCCAGCGCACACACCGGACACCACAGCTGCTGGCACCTGCCCGGCCCCTCGGTGGCGCGGGCCGCGGCCACCATGGCCGCCGCGCGCAGCGCCGGGTCGATGCGGTCCAGGATGGCCTGCGCCAGCTGACGCAGCTCAGGACCGAGGTCGGCGTGCCCCGTCGGGTTCATGCCGGCCATACCTCCGGATTCGGTGTGAAACGCACAGTCAGTTCTGTACCCCGCAATTGCGCATCCATGACGGTGCACCGCCGCAGGACGGACGCCAAGCGGACCCGGCGCCGCATTCCGCCCACGCCGATGATCAGGTCGTCGTCCACCCGGCCCAGCGTCAGCGAGCCGGTGTCGAGCTGCGGCAACTCTAACCGCATCCGGTACACCGATCCCAGCCCCGATCCGGACTCCAGATCCACCACCGGCCGCAGCGGCCCGGGCGGTGGCGCTCCCCCGCGCCTGCGGGCCATCTCGAGCAGTTCGGCGAGCGCTTTCGGGCCGATGGGCTCCCCGGGCAGATGCGGGGTGAGCACCAGCGCGATCTCACCGGTGCGGGCGCTCAGTTCGTCGAGCACCAGCCGCTGCTCATTGATCCGCGCGGCGTACCACTCGAACGCCGGGTGGTCGGGAAGGTTGCGATACTCGTACGAATCGTCTTGCACCAGAACCTGGTTGACGATCAGCTCGGCGACGCGCACCCCCATCAACGCCAAGGAACCCAGGGTGCGCACCGCCTCGGCGGCCACCACCCGCTCGGGGGTGAGCACCAGGTGGGCACTGACGGCCTCGGGGTCGGTGAGCAGGGCGCCCAGGCGCTCGACGCCCTCGGTGACCCGCTCGGTGAGTTCGATGACCACCGCCGAGGCACCGGTGTCTGCCATGCTGAGCCGGCGATGGCGGGGCCACGCCCGCTCCAGGTAGAGCCCGAACGTCGCGGGCAGGGTGAGCATGCGCAGCGCATCCGCGGTGGAGGCGCAGTCGACCACCAACCGGTCCCAACTGCCGCAGCCTGCCAGCTCACCCACCTCGTGCAGCCCCAGCACCTCCTGGATACCGGGTAGCGCCGAGAGTTCCTCGGGAGCAACGTTTCCCAATTCCGAATCAGGAAAACGCCGGGCCACCGGGCCGGCCACGTCGCGCCAGCGGGCGGCCAGCAACGCCAAGGTGTCCAGCGCCAGCGCATCCAGCGAACCGCCGCCCTCGTCGGCGAACACCCGCACGGGGTCCCGCTCGCCGGTGGGCGGCACCGGCACACCCAGGACGTCGCCGAGTGAATGCGCCTGGTCGGTCGAGACCACCAGCACCCGCTGCCCCGCCTGGGCGGCCCGTACGGCGGTGGCGGCAGCCAGCGTCGACTTGCCCACCCCGCCCTTGCCGACGAACAGGCTGATCCGGGTGCTGGAGTCTTTCAGCCCTCGACTCGTTTCTTCAGGTCCTTCAACGCGGTGTCGGTGAGCCGCTTCTCGGCCTTGCGCTTGAGCAGCCCGATCATCGGGATCATCAGGTCGACCGACAGTTCGTAGGTGACATCGGTGCCAGATCCCTTGGGCTGCAAACGATATGCCCCATCAAGCGCCTTGAGCAGGGTGCTGGAGTCCAGCCACCAGCGCACCGAGCGCCGGTCGGCAGGCCACTCGTACTCCAGCACCATGGTGTCCTTGAGCACCGCGGCGTCGAGCACCAGCCGCGCCTTACGGGGATAGCCGTCGGCGTCGGAGGAGAGCACTTCGGCGTCCTTGTACTCCTTGACCCAATCCGGGTAGGAGCCGATGTCGGCGATCACGTCCATCACCGTGCCCGGGTCGGCATCGATGTAGATGGTCTGCGCCGTCTTGTCCGCCACTGATTCCGTCCTGCCTCGTCGAGCCACACCTACCGTGAACGGTACCCGTTGGGAAGAACCGACCGCCCACTAACGGGGCTGCGGTGCCACCCCGACCGGGCGGTTGCGTTCCACTTCGGCCTTCACGTCGAACGCCATCCGCCGGCCCGCCACCCGGCGCTGATGCGTCAGCTTCGTCAGGTTCAGTTTGGCCAGCTGCCACGCCGCCACCCCGGCGGGCTCGGCGTGCAGGAAGTAGTGCAGCTTCACCCCGTCGAGCACCGGCTGCAACCAGATCTCCATGGTTCCGGTCACCGGGCCGGCCACCGTCCAGCGCACCCCGAGGGGGCCGCGGTCGTCGACCACCTCGAGCAGCAGGTCCGGCCACCACCGGCGCCAGCGCGCCGGGTCGGCCAGCACCGCGGCCACCGTCGCGCCGTCAGCGGCGACAAACGTCTCGTCGGCCACCTGGATGCTGTTCACCGTCCTAGCTTCACATACCGCCGGAGGTTGCCCGCGGCAGACCCGGGAGGTGTCCGCAGTCACATCGACGCCTGGACAGGGATTACTCTCGTGTCAACCGAGGAAAGGGCCGACCATTGCGTGAGTTGAGTGTTCCTGCATCGTTTTCAGTGGGCGAGCACGACAGCGTCGCCGCTGCTGTCTACGAGCACGAGCGCAACAATCCCGACCACGTCATCTACCAGCGGCTGGTCGGCGGTTCCTGGACCGACGTCAGCTGCGCCGAGGCCGCCGCACAGGTCCGCGCCGCCGCCCGGGGACTGATCGCCAAGGGCGTGAACCCCGGTGACCGGGTGGCGGTCCTGAGCGCCACCCGGTACGAGTGGGCGATCCTGGACCTGGCCATCTTGAGCGTGGGCGCGTTGACGGTGCCGATCTACGAGACGTCCTCGGCCGAGCAGGTGCGCTGGGTGCTGACCGACTCGGGCGCGGTGCTGCTGTTCACCGAGACCGACCAGCATGCCGCGCTGGCTGCTGAACTCACCGCCGAGCTGCCGGACCTGCGGGAAGTCCTGACCATCGACGGCTCCACCCCCGCCGCGCTGGACGTGCTGGCCGAGGCCGGTGCGTCCGTCGATGCCGGCGAGGTGGACGCGCGGGTGGGAGCGCTGCGCTCGGATGCGCCCGCCACGCTGATCTACACCTCCGGCACCACCGGCCGGCCCAAGGGCTGCCAGCTGACGCATTCGAACCTGCTGCACGAGATCCGCGGTGCCAAATCCGCGGTCCCGACGCTGCTGCAGAAGGGCGAGCGGTTGCTGGTCTTCCTGCCGCTGGCCCATGTGCTGGCCCGCGCCATCACCCTGGCCGCGTTCCACAACCTCGTCACCGTGGGGTTCACCAGCGACATCAAGAACCTGGTGCCGATGTTCTCGGTGTTCAAGCCCACCATCGTGGTGTCGGTGCCGCGGGTGTTCGAGAAGGTCTACAACACCGCCGAACAGAACGCCGCCAATGACGGCAAGGGCAAGATCTTCGCCATCGCCGCACAGACCGCCATCGAGTGGAGCGAGGCCCAGGACGGAACCGGGCCCGGGCTGGTCCTGCGGCTCAAGCACGCCGTGTTCGACAAGCTGGTGTACGGCAAGCTGCGCGCCGCTCTCGGCGGCGACTGCCGGGCCTCGATCTCCGGCGGCGCGCCGCTGGGTGCGCGGCTGTGCCACTTCTACCGGGGCGTCGGGCTGACCATCTACGAGGGCTACGGCCTCACCGAGACCAGCGCCGCGATCACCGTCAACCAGGTGGGTGCGCTCAAGGTCGGCAGTGTGGGCAAGCTGGTGCCCGGCAACAGCATGCGCATTGCCGACGACGGCGAGCTGATGGTGCGCGGCGGCGTGGTGTTCGCCGGCTACTGGCGCAACGACGAGGCGACCGCAGGCGCTTTCACAGACGGCTGGTTCCACACCGGCGATCTCGGCGAGGTGGACACCGACGGGTTCCTCAAGATCGTCGGCCGCAAGAAGGAGATCATCGTGACCGCGGGCGGCAAGAACGTGGCCCCCGCTGTGCTCGAGGATCAGCTGCGCGCCCACCCGCTGATCAGCCAGGCGATGGCCGTCGGTGATGCGCAGCCGTTCATCGGTGCGCTGATCACCATCGACCCGGAGGCCTTCGAGGGCTGGAAACAGCGCAACGGCAAGGACTCCGGCGCCACCGTCGCCGACCTGGCGACCGATTCCGATCTGATGGCGGAAGTGGACGGCGCGGTCAAACAGGCCAACACCGCGGTCTCGCACGCCGAGCAGATCCGCAAGTTCCGCATCCTGGGGGTCGACTTCACCGAGGACACCGGCGAACTCACCCCGACGATGAAGGTCAAGCGCAAGGTGGTTGCCGAGAAGTTCGCCGACGACATCGACGCGCTCTACGCCAAGGGCTGATCTCCGGCGTTGACGCTGCGCTCAGCGACACGCTGTGCGAGAAGCGGTCGCGGTCAGCGCAGCGTCAACGCAGGAGGTCGGCGGCGCGGGCGGCAATGGTGTCCCAGCGCCAGTGCTCGGTGACCCACTCGCGGCCGCGGCGGCCCATCTTGGCAGCGCGGTCGGGATGCGCCAGCAGCAGGCTCAGTGTGTCGACCAACTGCTCGGCGTCCCGGCCGTCGATCACGTGGCCGGTCTGGCCCTCCAGCACCGTCTCCGGGGCGCCGCCGGAATCGCCTGCCACGACCGGGATTCCGGTGGCCGAGGCCTCCAGGAACACGATGCCCAGGCCCTCCACGTCCAGACCGGCGCCGCGGGTACGGCATGGCATGGCGAACACGTCGGCCATGGCGTAGTGCGCGGGCAGTTCGTCGGCGGGGACCCCATCGGTGAACACCACGTGGTCGGTGACACCGGCGTCGGCGGCGAGGCCGTGCAGCCGGTTGCGGTCGGGACCGCCCCCTACGATCACCAGCGCCGCGCCGGGGACCCGCTCCCGCAGCACCGGCAGCGCCCGGATCAACATGTCCTGCCCCTTGCGCGGCACCAACCGCGACACGCACACCACCGTGGGGCGGCCGCCCAGGCGGTACCGGGCCCGAAGCTCTTCGCGCGCAGCCGCATCGGGGCGGAACCGCTCGGTGTCGACGCCCGAGGGCAGATGTTCCAGGCCGGCCGCGGGCCCGAACGCGGCGGCGAACCGCCCGCGGGTGTAGCGGCTGACGAACGTCACCACATCGGATCCCTCACCGATGCGGCGCAGCGCCGAGCGGGCCACCGGCAGCATGGACCAGCCGACCTCGTGCCCGTGGGTGCTGGCCATGATCCGGCGCGCACCGGCCTCGCGGGCACGCGGCGCCAGCAGCGCCAGCGGGGCGGCCGCACCGAACCACACGGTGTTGATGTCCCGGTCGCGGATCAGCCGGCGCATCCGCGCGTCGACGCCGGGCTCGGGGAGCATCAGGGTGCCGGGGTGGCGCACCACCTCGAAGGGGGCACGGGCGTCGTACTCCGGCGCGCCTTTCCACTGCGGCGCGTACACCGTCAGCTCGTCACTACCGGCCAGCCGCACCACCAGCTGCTCGAGATAGGACTGGATGCCCCCGCGGCGCGGAGGAAAGTCGTTGGTCACCAGGAGGATCCGCGTCATCGGATGTCACGCTAGCCCGTTGCGCACGCACCACTGCTGCCAGCCCCGCAACGCGTCGACCGGCCGCACCCGCAGCACCTCCCACAGCGCGGTGTCGGGGTCGGGGTGGTGCGGGCCGGCAGCGCGGACGTAGAAAGCCCGCAGTGCCGGCGCTCCGTACCGGTCGGCGAGGTAGCGGGCGAACAACCAGGCCCGGTCATAGGCCAGGCTCGGATCGCCCGCGGCGCCGAAGTCCGCGTCCGACGGCAGCGCCACGGGCAGCGGCCACCGGGCGTCCGCGCCCACGGGCGTCGGCCGGGCCACGTAGTCGGCCACCCCCTCGGTGATCCAGCTCGGGGCATCGGCGGCGGTGGAGGCGCGGGCGGCGTAATGGAAGAGTTCGTGGGTCAACACTAGGCGCAGCGCCTCCGGGCTCATGGTCACCGCGCCCGGGGCGAAGACGATGCGTTGGCCGGTCGCCGAGTTCTCCTGCGGGTTCACCGAGTCGGCCACCGTGACTGCGGCGATGTGGGACGTGTCGGCCACTCCGGTGGCCTGCGCGCGGAACTCCGCGTCGGAACCCGCCGCGACGATCACCACCTCGTGCGGCCACTCCGGTCCCCAGAACAGTTCGACGGCGTCCACGGCCGCATCCAGTTCGTCGGCCACCCTGCGCAGCAGGGGGTCGGTGGCGATGCCGCCGAGGCTGACCAGCGTGACCTCGCGCTGTCCACCGGGCGCCGCGCCCACCGCGGCTGCCGCCGGCGGTGCCATCGGTTCGGGGGTTCGGGTCACCACCACGCCCGCGAACAGCAGCTCGGCGGTCAGCAGGGTCGACAAGACGACCACCGGCCAGCGGGGCCGGGAGCTCGGCATGGTGGAGCGATCGGTAGCGACAGGTCCCAGTATCGCCGACGACTCAGTACCGGCGGGCGTTGTAGAACGGTCCCGCACCGTCCAACGGCACGACCTTGACCGGCACACCGTAGGTGGAGGCGTGCACCACCATGCCGTTGCCGACGTAGATGCCGGTGTGCGAGGCGTCGGAGTAGAAGTTCACCACGTCGCCGGGCTGCAGCTGATCCCGCGAGACCGGCTGCCCACCGGCGGCCAGCGCCTGGCTGGAGTGCGGCAGCGACATGCCTGCCTGCTGGAAGGACCACATCACCAGGCCCGAGCAGTCGAACTGGCCGGGGCCGGACCCACCCCACGAGTACGGCGAGCCGACCTTGGTCAGCGCGGCCTGCACGACGGTCGATCCGACGGGGCTACCTGCACCCGGTGCGGGCTCGACCGGCGGCGCGACGTCACCCGGCGGGATGGCGGCGGGCGGCGGCAGGGCGGGCAGTCCGGGTGCGGGCGGTGCGGCCAGGATCGCGGGGTCGCCCGGGGGCGGCGCGGGCAGCGCGGCGGCGGGTGGTGGCGGCACCGGGCCGGGTGCTGCCAGCGCCATCCGCTGGGCTTCGGTCAGGGAGTCGTACTGCGATTTGACGACGGCGATCTTCAGTTGCAGATCGCTCTGCTTGGCCTGGAGCTCGGCGCGTACCGCGGCAGCCTGTTCGGCAGCGGTCTTGGCGTCGGCGGCCGACTGCGCGGAGGCGATCTCCGCCGCCGCGGCCTGCTCGCTGACGCGACGGTAGTTGGCCATCTGGTCGGACAGTTCGCCGGCGATCACCCGCTGCACGGCCAGCCGGTCGATGAGCCCCTGCGGCGACTCCGCGGTGAGGATGGCGGTCATACCGTCGGTGCGCCCGCCCATGTACATGGCGGCAGCAAACTCGTCGACCCCGGTCTGGAAGGTCGCCAGCTGGGCTTTGGCCGCGTCGACCGCCGCCAGGTCATCGGCGTGCTTACGGTCGGCGGCCGCTTGGATCTCGACCTTGTTGTTGAGGTCCAGCTGCGCGCTGTGCATCGCCTCGGTGGTCTGCTCCGCCTGACGCGACAGGTCGTTGAGCTTTGCCAGGGCATCCTCGGCAGGGTCAGCCTGCACGCTCGAGGCCAGGACTCCGGACAGCACGGTGACACCGGCGACCGCGCAGACGAGGCTCTTGCGAGAGCGCTTCGAAACACGCGAGATCCACTGCGAGCAGACGAAACTCAAGATTACGGGTCCTTAAACTGCCTTCGGTGTGCCGCATGCCGCGTCGCCGCCGAATCGCCTTCAGGTCTCAAATAGGTTACGAAACGGCATCGGCGTTGTCCAACAGGAGACGCAAATTTAACAGTCCCGCGTGCGGTTGTCGCGCGTCGTCTCCAGCGCGCCTCACGCTACCCCAGGTTTCCGGTTGCGATGGATGGGCACCAGCCGCAATCGCGGTGCCATACCCACCTCCGCAAGCGCTTCCAGCGCCGCGCGCTCGTCGGCCAGCAAAGTGTCCGGCACCCCGAGCAAGACGCTGACCACGCAGTCTCTGCAGCCGGGGCCGCGCACCGCACAGTCATCGCAGTCGATGGTCACCGGTTCATCGTGGTCCGGCGGGCGTCCGATGGTTCCCATGTCGCGGGTCCTTTCACTCCAGTTCGAGGTTGGTGTCGCTGACGCTAAACGGACCCTCCGACAAGTCACCGGCAGCTGGCGCACAGACGCGCCGGACCCAGCGCTGCCGCACGATGTCGGTGCGACCTCCTAGCGTCTGGTGCTGTGACCGCCGACCGCACCGCGCAGCTGAGCTTCGCGGACATCGACCCGTCGGCCGACCTGTCTCTGCACGAGACGACGTTCGTGGTGGTGGATCTCGAAACCACCGGCGGACGCGCGGTGGCCCGCGGGACCGGCGCCCACAGCGACGCCATCACCGAGATCGGTGCGGTCAAGGTGCGCGGTGGTGCGGTGCTCGGAGAATTTGCCACACTGGTCGATCCCGGACGCGCCATCCCGCCGCAGATCGTGCATCTGACCGGTATCACCACGGCAATGGTCCGCGACGCCCCGCCCATCGAAGCGGTGTTGCCGATGTTCCTGGAGTTCTGCCGCGGCACGGTGCTGGTGGCCCACAACGCCGGCTTCGACATCGGCTTCCTCAAAGCCGCGGCGCAGCAGTGCGACCTGATCTGGCCCCGCCCGCCCGTGCTGTGCACCGTGCGACTGGCCCGCCGCGTGCTGACCAGGGATGAGGCCCCCAGCGTGCGGCTGTCCGCCCTGGCGCAGCTGTTCCGTTCGGGCACCCAACCCACCCACCGCGCACTCGACGACGCCCGCGCCACCGTCGACGTCCTGCACGGACTGATCGCCCGGGTGGGCAATCAGGGCGTCCACACTTACGCCCAGCTGCGCTCGTATCTGCCCAACGCCACCCCGACCCAGCGCCGCAAGCGGGTGCTGGCCACCGGAGTACCGACCACCCCGGGGGTCTACCTGTTCCGCGGACCGGCCGCCGAGGTGCTCTACATCGGCACCGCGGTGAACCTGCATCGCCGCGTCAGCCAGTACTTCAACGGGGCCGATCCGCGGACCCGGATGAAAGAGATGGTGTCGCTGGCAGAGTCGGTCGACCACGTGGAGTGCGCGCACGCCCTCGAAGCCGGGGTGCGCGAGCTGCGGCTGCTGGCCGCCCACGCGCCGCCGTACAACCGCAAGTCGAAGTTCCCGCAGCGCTGGTGGTGGCTGGCGCTGTCCGAGGAGGCGTTCCCGCGCTGGACGGTGGTGCGCGCCCCGGGGGCGCGGGCGGCCATCGGCCCGTTCCGGGCCCGCTCGGATGCCGTTGACACCGGCGCCCTGCTGGCGCGCTTCAGCGGCATCCGCACGTGCACGCAGCGGTTCGGCCGCTCGGCGCTGCACAGCTGCCCCGAGCGGGAGGTGTCCCCCTGCCCGGCGACCCGCGAGGTGGGGGCGGCCGACTACGCGCACACCGTGGCCCGCGCCGCCGAGCTGATGGCCGGCGGCCACGGCGAGGCCTTCGCCGCGGCCCTGGCCCACATCGACGTCCTGGCCGGGCGCGGCCACTTCGAGAGCGCGGCCCGGCTGCGGGACCACACCGCCGCCGCCGTGGACGTGGTGTGGCGCGGGCAGCGACTCCGCGCTCTGGCAGCGGTGGCCGAATTGGTGGCCGCCCAGCCCGACGGTGCCGGCGGCTGGCATCTGGCGGTCATCCGGCACGGCCAGCTGGCCGCGGCGGGCACCGCGCGGCGCGGGGTGCCGCCCATGCCGGTGGTCGACGCCGTCACCGCCGGCGCGCAGACTGTGCTCCCCGAACCCGCTCCGCTGGGTGGCGCCCTGGTCGAGGAGACCGCACTGCTGGTCCGCTGGCTGGCCGTTCCGGGCACCCGCATCGTGCGGACCAGCGACGGCTGGGCGTCGCCGGCACACGCAGCGGGTCGCTGGGCCGGGTGGGCGGCCACGGCGCGCTCGGCGCGACTGGCGGCCGAGCAGGTCACCGAGCCGGACTATGCCGATCTGCTGGCCCCGGTCCGCCGGCGCCTCAGAGCTTCTGGGTGAACTGCACCCACTTGGTCAGCAGCTTCTCCGCGGCACCCGAATCGATGGCCGTCGCGGCCCGCTCGAGTCCGCTCTCCCAGGCCGGCAGCCACTCCGCGGTGGACGTCAGACCGGCGTGCGCCACCATGGCTCCGGCGGCGTTGAGGATCACCGCGTCGCGTACCGGCCCCGTCGCCCCGGCGAACACCGATCGCGCCTCGGCGGCGTTGCTCTGCGCGTCGCCGCCGAGCAGCTCCGAGAGCTGGGCACGGGGAAACCCGAAGCCGGCGGGGTCGAAGGTCAGCCGGTCGATGGTGCCGGCCTGAACCCGGAAGATCGTCGACGTCGTGGTGGTGGTCAGTTCATCGAGACCGTCGTCGCCGTGCACCACCAGCACACTGGAGCGGCGTGCCGCGAACACCCCGGCCATCACCTCGGCCAGGTCCCCGAAGGCGCAGCCGATCAGTCCGGCGCGCGGGCCGGCCGGATTGGTCAGCGGGCCCAGCAGATTGAAAACCGTCGGCACCCCGATCTCGCGGCGGGCCGCACCGGCGTGCCGCAACGACGGGTGGAACTGCGGCGCGAAGCAGAATCCGATGCCCACCTCGGCGACGCAGCGTGCCACGTCGTCGGGGCCCAGATCGATGCGTACGCCCAGTGCCTCGAGCGTGTCGGCTCCACCCGACATCGACGACGCGGCCCGGTTGCCGTGCTTGATCACCCGGACACCCGCGGCGGCCACCACGATGGCAGCCATGGTGGACAGGTTGACGGTGTTCGCGCCGTCACCGCCCGTGCCCACCACGTCGACCGTGTCGGTGCCGATCACATCGGTGGGGACCTTGCGGGCGTGGCTGAGCATGGTGTCGGCCAGCTCGCTGACCTCCGCGGCCGTGGGGCGTTTGATCTTCATGGCCACCCCGAAGGCGGCAATCTGGGCCGGGGTGGCGGCACCGGTCATGATCTGTTCCATTGCCCAGGCCGCCTGGCCGGTCGCCAGCGGCTGGGAATCGGTCAACCGCGCCAGGATCAGCGGCCACGTGATGGAGGGGTTCAGCGTCGAATCGGGCACAGTCACGGGCGCGATTTTCCCATGTCGCGGAAGACACGCCGACAGCGCCCGGGGCTGTTAGACCCCCTTACCAGGAACACAGTTGTTACCAAACCCCTCCCCGGGTGGAGTTCGACAACTACAAAGCGTCATACTTCTTGATGTGACGAGCGCTGTAGGGAGTTCGGGAACCGCCATCACGTCGCGGATTCATTCGCTGAACAGGCCAAACATGGTCAGTGTCGGCACCATCGTGTGGCTGTCGAGCGAGCTGATGTTCTTCGCGGGGTTGTTCGCGATGTACTTCACCGCACGGGCGCAGGCCGGTGGTGACTGGCCGCCGGCCCCGACCGAGCTGAACCTCGCGCTCGCCGTCCCGGTCACCCTGGTGCTGATCGCCTCGTCGTTCACCTGCCAGATGGGCGTGTTTGCCGCCGAGCGCGGTGACGTCTTCGGCCTGCGCCGCTGGTACACCCTGACGCTCGCGATGGGCACGTTCTTCGTGCTCGGCCAGGGCTACGAGTACTACCACCTGGTGCACACCGGGACGACGATCCCCGGCAGCGCGTACGGCACGGTCTTCTACCTGGCCACCGGCTTCCACGGCCTGCACGTGATCGGCGGTCTGGTCGCGTTCGTCTTCCTGCTCGCCCGCACCCGGATGAGCAAGTTCACCCCGGCCCAGGCCACCGCGGCCATCGTGGTGTCCTACTACTGGCATTTCGTCGACATCGTGTGGATCGCGCTGTTCGCCGTGATCTATTTCGTCCGATGAGCTCACCCAGCCCGATGAACAGGAGTGCTCGGTTGAAGATCTCGCGGTTGACCCGATCAGCCGGCACCGACAAGTCACGGCGGCGCACCCGCCGGCGGCTCACCGCCGGTCTGCTGCTGCTGATCGCGTTGACGATGGCCGGCGGCCTGGCTGCCGTGCTGACCCCCAAGCCGCAGGTCGCGGTGGCGGACGAGTCAGCGTCGGCGCTGCTGCGCACCGGCAAGCAGCTCTACGACACGTCGTGCATCTCCTGCCACGGTGCCAACCTGCAGGGTGTCGGCGACCGCGGACCCGCCCTGGTGGGCGTGGGTGAGGCCGCCGTCTACTTCCAGGTGTCCACCGGCCGCATGCCGGCGATGAGCCTCAACGCCCAGGCGCCCCAGAAGCCACCCAACTTCGACGAGTCGCAGATCGACGCCCTCGGCGCCTTCATCCAGGCCAACGGCGGCGGCCCGATGGTGCTCCGCGACGAGAACGGCCAGATCGCCCAGGAGTCACTGACCCATGGCAACGCGGCCCGCGGCGGGGACCTGTTCCGGCTGAACTGCGCCTCCTGCCACAACTTCACCGGCAAGGGCGGCGCCCTGTCGTCGGGCAAGTACGCCCCCGACCTCGGCGACGCCAATCCGCAGCAGATCTACACCGCCATGCTGACCGGCCCGCAGAACATGCCGAAGTTCTCGGACCGCCAGCTGACTCCCGAGGAGAAGGCGGACATCGTCACCTATGTCCGTGGAGCGTCCGAAACCCCCAGCCCGGGCGGTTACGGGCTGGGCGCGTTCGGGCCCACCTCTGAGGGCATGGCGGCATGGATCATCGGCATGGTCGCCATCATCGGCGTGGCGATGTGGATCGGGGCAAGGGCATGAGCGACGAACACGCACGGGGCAACGATCCCGATCAGGTGAACACCGGTACCGACAGCCCCGGGCAGACCCTGGACGCCGGTGACCCCACCGACGAGCAGCTGGCCAAGATGTCGCGCGAGGAGCTGCTGGCCCTCGGCGGCAAGATCGACGGCGTCGAAACCGTCTTCAAGGAGAAGCGCTGGCCCGTCGAGGGCACCAAGGCCGAGAAGCGGGCCGAGCGCACGGTCTCCTACTGGCTGATGCTCGGCGGTGTCGCCGGACTGGCGCTGCTGCTGGTCTTCATCTTCTGGCCGTGGGAGTACAACCCCGACAGCGTGATGTACAACCTGACCACCCCGCTGTACGGCCTCACCTTCGGTCTGTCGATCCTGGCCATCGGTGTGGGCGCGGTGCTCTTCCAGAAGAAGTTCATCCCGGAAGAGATCTCCATCCAGGACCGCCACGACGGCGCGTCGCCGGAGCTGCAGCGCAAGACCGTGGTGGCGAACCTGACCGACGCGCTCGAGGGCTCGACGATCAAGCGCCGCAAGATGATCGGCATCTCGATGGGCCTGGGTCTGGGCGCCTTCGGGGTCGGCACGCTGGTCGCCTTCATCGGCGGTCTGATCAAGAACCCGTGGAAGCCCGTGGTGCCCACCGCCGACGGCCCCAAGGCCGTGCTGTGGACGTCGGGCTGGACCCCGCGGTTCCAGGGCGAGACCATCTGGCTGGCCCGCGCGACCGGTGACGCCCACTCCCCCTTCATCAAGATGCGGCCCGAGGATCTCGACGCCGGCGGTATGGAAACGGTGTTCCCGTGGCGTGAATCCGACGGTGACGGCACCACGGTGGAATCGCACGAGACGCTGGCACACATCCAGATGGGTGTCCGCAACCCGGTGATGCTGATCCGCATCAAGCCACAGGACATGTCCAAGGTGGTCAAGCGTCAGGGCCAGGAGAGCTTCAACTTCGGCGACTTCTTCGCCTTCACCAAGGTCTGCTCGCACCTGGGCTGCCCGTCCTCGCTGTACGAGCAGCAGACCTACCGCATCCTGTGCCCGTGCCACCAGTCGCAGTTCGACGCGTTGCACTTTGCCAAGCCGATCTTCGGCCCGGCGGCCCGCGCCTTGGCGCAGCTGCCGATTACCATTGATCAGGACGGCTATCTGGTCGCCAACGGCGACTTCATCGAACCCGTCGGACCGGCCTTCTGGGAGCGGAGATCATGAGTCCCAAACTCGCTGAAACGATGGCCAAGCAGGGTGACGCGATCGATTCGCGGTATCACCCGTCAGCGGCGGTGCGGCGACAGCTCAACAAGGTGTTCCCCACGCACTGGTCGTTCCTGCTCGGTGAGATCGCGCTGTACAGCTTCATCATCCTGCTGCTCACCGGCATCTGGCTGACGCTGTTCTTCGACCCGTCCATGGCCGAGGTCACCTACAACGGCGTCTACGAGCCGCTGCGCGGCATCCAGATGTCGAAGGCCTACGAGTCGGCACTGAACATCAGCTTCGAGGTCCGCGGCGGCCTGTTCGTCCGCCAGGTCCACCACTGGGCGGCCCTGCTGTTCGCGGCGTCGATCATGGTCCATCTGGCGCGCATCTTCTTTACCGGCGCGTTCCGGCGGCCCCGTGAGGCCAACTGGGTGATCGGCTCGCTGCTGCTGATCCTGGCGATGTTCGAGGGCTTCTTCGGTTACTCGCTGCCCGACGACCTGCTCTCCGGCACCGGCCTGCGCGCCGCGTTCTCCGGCATCACGATGAGCATCCCCGTGATCGGCACCTGGATGCACTGGGCCCTGTTCGGCGGCGACTTCCCGGGCACCATCATCATCCCGCGCCTGTACGCCCTGCACATCCTGTTGCTCCCGGGCATCATGCTGGCGTTGATCGGTGCGCACCTGGCGCTGGTCTGGTTCCAGAAGCACACCCAGTTCCCCGGCCCCGGCCGCACCGAGAAGAACGTCGTCGGCGTCCGCGTCATGCCGGTGTTCGCCGTCAAGTCCGGCGCCTTCTTCGCGATGACCGTCGGCATCCTGGGCCTGATGGGTGGGTTGCTGCAGATCAACCCGATCTGGGATCTGGGTCCCTACAAGCCGTCCATGGTGTCGGCCGGAAGCCAGCCGGACTTCTACATGATGTGGACCGACGGCCTGATCCGTATCTGGCCGGCGTGGGAGTTCTACATCGGCAACTACACCATCCCCCAGCCGTTCTGGATCGCGATCCTGATGGGCCTGGTGTTCACCCTGCTGATCGCGTGGCCGTTCCTGGAGAAGCGGTTCACCGGTGACGACGCGCACCACAACCTGTTGCAGCGCCCGCGTGACGCTCCGGTGCGCACTGCCATCGGCGCCATGGCCATCTCGTTCTACATCCTGATGACCTACGCCTGCATGAACGACATCATCGCCCTGAAATTCCACATCTCGCTGAACGCGACCACCTGGATCGCGCGCATCGCGATGGTGGTGCTGCCCCCGATCGTCTACTTCGTCACCTACCGGTGGGCCGTTGCGCTGCAGCGCGCCGACCGCGCGGTGCTCGAGCACGGCATCGAGACCGGCATCATCAAGCGGCTCCCGCACGGCGCGTACGTCGAGCTGCACCAGCCGATCGGCCCGGTCGACGACCACGGCCATCCCATTCCGCTGGAGTACCAGGGCGCCGCGGTGCCGAAGAAGATGAACAAGCTGGGATCGGGCGGTGCCCCGGGCCGTGGCAGCTTCCTCTACCCGGATCCGGTGACCGAGGACGCCGCACTCACCGAGGCCGAGCACGCGTCGCACCACCGCCAGCTCACGGCGCTCAAGGAGTACCAGGACACCGAACACGGCACCAACGGTTCGTCGAACGGGCACTCCAACGGACATTCGAACGGCCACTCCAACGGACATTCGAACGGTCATCACTGACCGACTCCGGACAGCGAAACGGCTGCGCGCACTTCGGTGCTCGCAGCCGTTTTGTTTGTGCGGGGACCCGCGCGGACCGCTCCCCTCCCCCACCACCGCGGCCCCAGCAGCGCCAGACGTAAACCTGCGCGACCCACACACACCGGCGAGTCGTCACACAGGGTTACGTATCGCGGAGCTCTAGTCGGCCTCAGCGGCCCCGCTACGGCGCGAGACGTAAACCTGCGCGACCCAGACCGGCGAGTCGTCGCAGGCGGTTACGTGTCGCGCCGGACCAGGGCTCTGGTCGACGTCCCGCAGCTGCGCCAGACGTAAACCTGCGCGACCCACACCGGCGAGTCGTCGCAGGCGGTTACGTGTCGCGCCGGACCACGGCTCTGGTCGACGTCAGCGGCCCCAGCAGCGCCAGACGTAAACCTGCGCGGCCCACACTCGTCACACAGGGTTACGTATCGCGGAGCTCTAGTCGGCCTCAGCGGCCAGCAGGCCGCGCAGCTGACGCAGATAGACCAGCGGGATGGCCACCGTCGCCAGGGTGATGGCGCCTGCCACCCCGTAGGCCACCCAGGAGGCGGTGGTGCTGCCCAGCGCCATCAGATAGGTGGCCACCGCCACCGCCACATACGCCAGTCCCACACCGGTCAGCACCCCGAGCCCGCAGCGCAACCACATCCGGTCCAGGAAGGTCGCCGGGACGGCTTCCGGTGAGTGCCGCGCGGGGGTGGGCCCGGGATAGTCCGGCGGGTCCTGATCGGCCAGCAAGGCGCGCGCCTGAACGGTTTTGGGGCCGGTGCGCGGTGGCGGTGCGGGCTCGTCGACGGCGCGCCGGGCGCGCAACAGCAGCGGCACCGCCAAGAGGATCACCAGCGCAGAGACGCCGATGACGGTGTAGAGCAACCACGGGGTGCCGGCGTCTTCGGCCGGCCGGGAGGTGTGCACGGATCCGAGCTTCACCAGGGCCACGCCTGCCGCCACCGCGACGCCCAGGGCCGCCAGCCACGTCACCGCGCAGGCCGCGATCACACCGCGGTCGATCAGCTCGGGTGAGCCCGACAGCCGGTCCTGCGGGCGCCTGTCCATAGAGCTTCCCCCCGATTTCTGCTTCAACAACTGGTCTGCGCCGCGTTGCCGTTGTTCGACGACAGCACCGTGCCGTCGCTGGTGGTGATGGAGCAGTTGAGGCGGCTGACCAGGAACAGGCTGGAGGCCTGCACCGAGCCGACCTCGGACTGCGAGATGGGCGTGACCGTCAGCGACCAGGGGATGTAGACGTTGCGCTGCGTGCGGCTGCGGCCCGACGCGTCGATGTAGGTCACCGAGATGACGTCACCGGGCGCTTTGGTGCCGGTGATGGAGTAGGTGACCTGCCGCGGTCCCGGGGGCGCCGTGGTGGTCGGCGGCGGAGGCGGCGGCGCCTCGGTGGTGGCCGGCGGCGGAGGCGGGGGCTCCTCCACGGGCGGCGGCGGAGGAGGAGGCGGTTCTTCCGGGGTCACCGTGACCGTCTCGGTGGGCGGTGGCGGCGGAGGGGGCGGGGGCTCCGTCGTGGTCGGCGGTGGTGGCGGCGGGGGTGGCGTGGTGGTGGTGATCTCGTCCTGCACCGGTGCCCGGCTGGTGGTGGACGTCCCGGGCGTGGCGAGATCGTCGGTGCTGGTACTGGTGACCAGCAGCGACACCGACACCACCAGGGAGATCGCGGCGATGATGGCGGTGATGCCGACCACCCACGGCCAGCGCGGCGGCTTGCTGTCCTCGGCTGCGCCAACACCGTCGTAGTTGTCGTAGTCGTAGAGGTGGGGATCGGCCGGTACATAGGGTCCCGTGGTGAACTGCTCGGACTCGGGGGCCGAGTAAGCGCGGGACGGAAACTCGGCGGGCACCAGGTCGGTGCCGTACTCCTTGCTGAGATCCTCGACGAAGCCGTCAGGAGTCGACGAGGTGCCCTCGTCGTCCCCGGAATCCGCCCCTGGTGGATTCGGCCCGCTCATGTCCGCCTGTCCTTCTCGAGTCGATCACCCACTCGTGCGTGGGCAACACTACCCAACCGACGCGCCCGGACGATCGCGACAGACCGTGACAAACCAAGCCCGCTCGGACTCAGTGCTTCTCGGGGCCCCAGTAGTACTCGAACACCAGACCACCGGCGCTGAACAACACGAAGCAGACGCCCGCGACGATCAGCCAGGGCAGCCACAGGGCGGCGCCCACAGCGGCGGTGGAGAAGGACAACGCGATCAGGATCGGCCACCAGCTGTGCGGGCTGAAGAAGCCCAGCTCGCCGGCGCCGTCACTGATCTCGGCATCTTCGTAGTCCTCGGGCCGGGTGTCCAGACGCCGAGCCACGAAGCGGAAGAACGTGCCGATGATCAAGGACAGGCCCGCGGTCAGCACGAGGGCGGTGGTGCCGGCCCACTCGATGCCACCGTATTGGTAGAAGTGCGTCAACGACGCATAGACGATGGCTGCGACAACGCAGAAGGCGGTCAGGATCTCGAACAGCCGGGCTTCGATGTGCATGGTGAATTCCTCTCGGTCCTGCTGCCGTCAGTTCCGCAGGGGGGGCGCCTGCTCACCGCGGCGCGTGTCGAACGGCCGGGTGGTGACGGCGACCGGATCCTGGCCGATGGCCTGCAGCGCCTGGGCGTTGGTGGCGTCGGGGTTGTCGATGCGGTACTGCAGATACGCCTTGAAGTCGTTGGGCTCCACCACACGGACCTCGAAGTTCATCATCGAGTGGTAAGTGCCGCACATCTCGGTGCAGCGGCCGACGAACGCACCGGTCTCCAGGATCTCGCTGATCTGGAAGATGTTGTCGGAGTTGTTCTCCCTGGGGTTGGGCAGCACGTCCCGCTTGAAGAGGAACTCGGGCACCCAGAACCCGTGGATGACGTCGGCGGAGGCGATCTGGAACTCGACGCGCTTGCCGGTGGGCAGCACCAGGATCGGGATCTCGTCACTGGTGCCCAGTGTCTCGACTTCGTCGAAGTTCAGGTAGGAGCGGTCCTCGGGGTTCTTGCCCGCCAGCGGCCCGACCTCGGGGTGGCCTTCCTGGCCCTCACCTTCGCCGGCGCGCCCGTCGCCCTCGGCGGGCGCGGAAACCATGGCTTCCTTGCGCTCGTTGTCCACACCGTCGTAGTCGAACGTGCCGTCGGCGAAGGCGACCTTCTGGTAGCCGAACTTCCAGTTCCACTGGAAGGCGGTGACGTCGATGACGACCTCGGGGTTGGGCTCCTTGGCCAGCATGGTCTCCTGCACCACCACGGTGAAGTAGAACAGCACGGAGATGATGAGGAACGGGATGACCGTCAGGACCAGCTCGAGCGGCATGTTGTAGCCGAACTGCCGGGGCAGCTCCGTGTCGGTGGCCTTCTTGCGGTGGAACACCGAAGTCCAGAACAGCAGCAGGTAGACGATTCCGCCGACGACGAAGGACGCCGCGACCGAACCGATCCACAGTTCGCGGTTCAGATGCGCTTCCGGGGTGATGCCCTTGGGCCATCCCAGGGCCAGCGCGTCGGTGAGGCTGCAGCCGCTGAGAACAAAGGCCAGCGCACCGAACGTGGCCGCCAAAGCCACCATCCTGAGCCGACGAGAACGGCCGGTCTTCACGCTGGCGCCTCCTGTATTCCGTCCGCTGGGTTCCCACCGCGGACACGGCGGATTTCCGTCGAATACTACGCAGCGTAGACCACGCCCACTAGCCGAGCTCGAACCACCTGCCGTATGCGTTTCACCGCCGCTTGGCATACTTGGCGGCGATGTGCGGACTCGTAGCTCTGCTGTGTGAACCGGGCCGGCCCGTCACACCCGAAATCGTCGATGCGGTGGCCGGCGCGGCGCACCTGATGCGCCACCGTGGACCCGATGAACCGGGCACGTGGTCCGACGATCGGGTGGTCCTGGGCTTCAACCGACTGTCCATCATCGACATCGCCCATTCGCACCAGCCGCTGCGCTGGGGACCGCCCGACGCACCGCAGCGCTATGTGCTGGTGTTCAACGGCGAGATCTACAACTACCTCGAGGTGCGCGCGCAGCTGAGCGAGGAGTTCGGCGCGCAGTTCCACACCGAGGGCGACGGCGAGGCCATCGTCGCGGCGTACCACCACTGGGGCGTGGACGCCCTGCCGCGGCTGCGCGGCATGTTCGCCTTCGCGCTGTGGGACACCGTCACCGGTGAACTGTTCTGCGCCCGCGACCCGTTCGGGATCAAGCCGCTGTTCATGGCGACCGGCCCGGGCGGCACCGCGGTGGGCAGTGAGAAGAAGTGCCTCACCGATCTGTCGGAAGTGCTCGGGATCGATGTCGGCGACACCGGCCTCGACCACCGCGCTGTCCAGCACTACACCGTGTTGCAGTACGTGCCCGAGCCCGAGACCCTGCACCGGCAGGTCCGCCGGCTGGAGTCCGGCTGCTACGCCCGCATCTCCCCCGGCGGGCAGCCGCAGGTGTCGCGGTACTTCACGCCCACCTTCCCCGTGTCCGCGTTCCGGGCCGGTGGCGAGCAGGCCCGCTACGACGAGATCACCCGGGTGCTCGAGGACTCGGTGGCCAAGCATATGCGCGCCGACGTGACCGTGGGCGCGTTCCTGTCCGGCGGCATCGACTCCACCGCCATCGCCGCGCTGGCCATCCGGCACAACCCGAAGCTGATCACCTTCACCACCGGGTTCGAACGGGAGGGCTTCTCCGAGGTCGACGTGGCGGTCGCCTCCGCCGAGGCCATCGGCGCCCGGCACGTCGCCAAGGTGGTCAGCCCGGCCGAGTTCGTCGCCGCGCTGCCCGAGATCGTCTGGTATCTGGACGAACCCGTCGCCGACCCGGCGCTGGTGCCGTTGTTCTTCATCGCCAGGGAAGCCCGCAAGCACGTCAAGGTGGTGCTCTCCGGCGAGGGCGCCGACGAGCTGTTCGGCGGCTACACCATTTATCGGGAACCGTTGTCACTCAAGGCATTCGACTATCTGCCCCGGCCGGTGCGGCGCTCACTGGGCAAGGCGTCACAACCGCTGCCGGACGGCATGCGCGGCAAGAGCCTGCTGCACCGCGGCTCGCTGACCCTCGAACAGCGCTATTACGGCAATGCCCGCAGTTTCTCCGACGCCCAGCTACGGGCGGTGCTGCCGGGGTTCCGCGCCGACTGGACGCACACCGACGTGACCGCCGAGATCTACCGGCAGTCGGCGGGCTGGGACCCGGTGGCCCGCATGCAGCATCTCGATCTGTTCACCTGGCTGCGCGGCGACATCCTGGTCAAGGCCGACAAGATGACGATGGCCAATTCGCTGGAGCTGCGGGTGCCGTTCCTGGATCCCGAGGTGTTCGCGGTGGCGTCGCGGCTGCCGCTGGAGCAGAAGATCACCCGGACCACCACCAAATACGCCCTGCGCCGGGCATTGGAACCGATCGTGCCCGCGCATGTGCTGCACCGGGCCAAGCTGGGCTTCCCGGTGCCGATCCGGCACTGGCTGCGCTCCGGTGAGCTGCTGGAGTGGGCGCACGCGATGATCACCACCTCGCAGGCCGGTCACCTGGTCGACCTCGCGGGTGTGCAGCGCATGCTCGACGAACACCGCACCGGCGCCGCCGATCACAGCCGCCGGCTGTGGACGGTGCTGATCTTCATGCTCTGGCACGCCATCTTCATCGAGCGGTCCATCACCCCGCACATCGACGAGCCGGTCTACCCCGTCGAGCTCTAGAGCGATTTGCGGAGTCTCACCGGCGCTCACCGCCGGTGAAACCCCTCAAATCACAGCAGCGCGGCGGCAATCTCGGACTCGGCCTCGGTGCCGTAGACCTCGGCCAGGCGCGGCAGCGCGGCCGCCTTGTCCCAGGTCCACTCCTGGGGACCCGGCGCTTCCAGCACCAGGGTGGCCACCAGCGACGCCAACTGCGCAGAGCGCTCCAAGCTCAGGCCCGCGGTGCGCCCGGTCAGGAACCCCGCGCGGAACGCATCGCCGATCCCCGTCGGGTCGGCCTTGTGGGTCTCGGGTACCACGTCGACGTGCACGAAGGTGCCGTCGCGACCCACCAGGTCGACGCCCTTCTCCCCCAGCGTCGTGACGCGCAACTCGATCTGCTGCATCACCTCGGCCTCGGACCAGCCGGACTTCTGCAACAGCAGGTCCCATTCGTAGTCGTTGGTGAACAGGTAGGTGGCGCCGTCGATCAGGCGGCGGATCTCCTCGCGATTGAGTCGGGCCAGCTGCTGCGACGGGTCGGCGGCGAAGGCCAGACCCAGGGAACGGCACTCCTCGGTGTGCAGGAACATCGCTTCCGGGTCGTTGGCGCCGACGATCACCAGCTCGGGCGTGCCGGTGGCCTCGACCAGCTTGGCCAGTGAGATGGTGCGGGCTTCCGACATCGCGCCGGGGTAGAACGACGCCAGCTGGGCCATGTCCTGGTCGGTGGTGCAGACGAAGCGGGCGGTGTAGGCGTCCTGCGACACCAGCACCTGCGAGCAATCCACCCCGTTGGACTCCAGCCACTGCCGGTAGTCGTCGAAGTCCGAGCCGACGGCCCCCACCAGCGTGGGGCTGCCGCCCAGGATGCCGATGGCGTAGGCCATGTTGCCCGCGACGCCGCCGCGGTGCATCACCAGGTCGTCGACGAGGAAGCTGAGCGAGACCTTCTGCAGATGTTCGGCGAGCAGCTGCTCGGCGAAGCGACCCGGAAAACGCATCAGATGATCCGTTGCGATCGATCCGGTCACGGCAATGCTCACCAGCAGCTCCATCCGATTTTTGTGAGGTTTCGGGGTCAGGCGCATCCGACCCTACCGGTGCCTGCGCATCGGCTCATCTCTCCCCCGGTGCGATAGCCTGGCCGTCCACGCGATGTTGTCGGCCCTACCCCGGGAGAAACCATGTCCGGCGTTTACCCGCCCCACCAGGGCGCCGGCATGCCAGGACCCGAGCGCAGACCCGAGCAGCCCGTCTTCCCGCCCAATTTCGGTGGCGCCTGGGGTCCCTACCGTCCTCCGGAGCCGCCGCCCAGTGCGCAGTTCCCGACGGGACCGGTGGGACCACCGCCGTTCCCCGGGCCGGTGCCCCCGCCGGTGCCGTATCCCGACAAGAGTCGGTGGAAACCGATCCTGGCAGCGGTGACGGCTGTGGTGGTGATCGGTGCCGTGGTGGCGGCGGTGACGCTGCTCGGTCGCGGCGACGACGCGCGGGGCGCGGTGCTCACCACCGCCAGCGCCCAGGAGGCCATCCAGGGGTATCTCGATGCGCTGTCCGACAGTGATGTGGAAGCAATTTCGCGCAACAGTCTGTGTGGGCTCTACGACGGGGTGAAAGACCGTCGCGCCGACGACGCGCTGGCCCGGCTGAGCAGTGACGCGTTCCAGAAGCAGTTCTCCAGCGCCCGCGTCACCAGCGTCGACACCATGGTGTTCGCCTCACCCAGCAGCGCCCAGGCCCTGTTCAGCATGCAGGTGGTACCTGCGGTCGGCAATCGCGGCGGTGACGACACCCGCCAGGGGGTGGCCCAACTGCTGGCCTACGGCGACGACGTGTTGGTGTGTTCTTACGTACTACGCACAGCGGGCACGTTCTAGCAGCTGCTAGAACGTGCCCGGCTGGGTGGATCAGACGATCAGTTGAACGAATCGCCGCAGGCGCACGAGCCCGTGGCGTTCGGGTTGTCGATGGTGAAACCCTGCTTCTCGATGGTGTCCACGAAATCGATCGTGGCGCCCTGGACGTACGGAGCGCTCATCCGGTCGACGGTCAGAGACACCCCGCCGAATTCGACGTTGAGGTCGCCGTCCAGCGTGCGGTCGTCGAAGAACAGGTTGTACCGCAGCCCGGCGCAACCACCCGGCTGCACAGCAATGCGCAGCGCCAGATCGTCGCGGCCCTCCTGGTCGAGCAGCGCCTTCGCCTTTGCGGCCGCGGCGTCGGACAGCGTCACACCGTGGGCAGCGGTGGTGGTCGCTGACTCTTCCTGAACAGTCATTACGTCTCCCTCGGTGACATACGTGGTACGGGCGTCAACCCATACAGCTCCAACGGTACCTTCTCCGATGGCTATTCCCGATCTTCGACCGACTTCGCGATCTCCGCCGCCGCCCGGCGCGCCAGCCCGGCAAGCTGATTTGCCGCGTCGTCGATGGCCACCTGCACCGAGCCGGCGTAATCGGCGACTGCGAACGCCGCGGCGATTCCCGCCCCGCGCAGCGCGTCGGTGTCCAAGGTCACCTGACCGGCCAAGACCAGCACCGGGATCTTGTGCGCGCCGGCTCCGCCTGCCAGGGCGCTGACCACCTTGCCGTGCAGCGACTGGTCGTCGAAGCGCCCTTCGCCGGTGATCACCAGCTCGGCCACGGCGACATCGTCGGCCAGCCGGGTGTGTTCGGCGATGATGGCCGCGCCGGACTCCCGGTGCCCGCCCAGGGCCAGCAGTGCCGCGCCCAATCCTCCTGCCGCCCCGGCGCCGGCCTCGGTGCTGACCGGACGGCCCGCCGCGGCGTCCAGTTCGGCGCCCCAGTCGGCGAGCCGCTTCTCCAGGAGTTCGATGGTGGCCGGATCGGCACCCTTCTGCGGGCCGAACACGTGCGCGGCGCCCATGGGCCCCAGCAGCGGGTGCTCGACGTCGGAGGCCACGATCACCTCGACCTCCGCCAGCCCGGCGCGGGCGGCGGTCAGACCGCCGAGTGCCTCGATCATGCCGCGACCGCCGTCGGTGGTGCTGCTGCCGCCCAGGCCGACGGCGATCCGGGTGGCCCCGGCCGCCAGTGCGGCGGCCACCAACTGACCGACCCCGTAGGTGTGTGCGGCCACTGCGGTGGCCACGGTCGGCGGACCGCCCAGCAAGGTCAGCCCGCAGGCCTGCGCGCATTCGATGTAGGCGGTGGGCCGCTCCGGGTCGGTGACGCGGTCGAACACCCACTCGGCGTCCACCGATTCCGCCCCCGGCGAGTCCAGCGGACCGCACACCCGGCTGTGCCGCAGCTCGCCGAGCCGACTGGCCAGCACCCCGACGAACCCGGGACCGCCGTCGGACTGCGGGGCCAGCGTCAACTCGTCACCGGGACGCGACTGCTGCCAGCCCACCGCGATCGCCTGGGCGGCCTCCACCGCCGTCAAGGTGTCACCGAAACAATCAGGAGCGATCAACACGCGCAGAGCTGAATCCTGTGTGACCGTCATCCCTGCAGATTAGGGTGCGCGTTCTCCCGGTGCATTTCCGGGCACGGGCGTGTCCCAAGTAACCTGGCAGTGTGAAACTGCTGGGCCGCAAGAAAGACGACGGAGATCCCGACGACGTCAGCGTCACGACGACGGAGGAGAACCACACCTCGGACGAGGTGACGGCTCCCGGTACCGCGCCCAAGGGCAGGCCCACCCCCAAACGTGACAGCGCCAAGCGGCGTGGCCCCGTGGCGCCCGCACCGATGACCACCAAGGAGGCCCGGGCCCGTCGCAAGGCGATGGCCGGCCCCAAGCTGTCGAAGGAAGAGCGCAAGATCCAGCGCGCCGAACGCCGCGCGAGCACCAACGAGCGTCGCGAACGGATGATGGCCGGCGACGAGGCCTATCTGTTGCCCCGGGATCAGGGTCCGGTGCGCCGCTATGCCCGCGACATTGTCGATTCCCGGCGCAACCTGCTCGGCCTCTTCATGCCCGCCGCCCTGTTCCTGATCTTCGTGATGCTGGCCGTGCCGCAGGTGCAGTACTACATCTCCCCGGCCATGCTGGTGCTGATGGCGATCATGGCCATCGACGGCATCCTGTTGGCGCGCAAGGTGAACAACGCCGTGGACGTCAAGTTCCCGGACAACACCGAGGGCCGCGTCAAGCTCGGCTTCTACGCCGCCGGGCGGGCCTCGCAGCTGCGCAGGATGCGAGCGCCGAGGCCGATGGTCAACCGCGGCGACAAAGTCGCCTGACCCCAGCTGGTGCGCACGCTGGTGCTCGGCGGTATCCGATCGGGCAAGTCACGCTGGGCCGAGCAGGCCATCGCCGAATCGTGCGGTGACGCACCGGTGCGGTACCTGGCCACCGGCCCGGTGGCCGACGACGAGAGTTGGTCGGCGCGCGTGGCCGCCCATCAGCTGCGCCGGCCGCCGCACTGGGAGACCGTCGAAACCTCGGATGTGGCAGCGCAGTTGCGTGCCCACCGGGGCACCGCTGCACTGGTCGACGACATTGGGAACTGGCTGACGACGGCGATGGACCGGGCCGGCGCCTGGTCGGGGGGCCCGGTCACCGCGGACACCGACGCCCTGGTGGCCGCGGTCGAGGAGTTCGGATCACCGCTGGTGCTGGTCAGCCCCGAGGTGGGCTTGACGGTGGTGCCCGACACCGAGGCCGGACGACGGTTCGCCGACGCGCTCGGTGCGCTGAACCAGCAGTTGGCCGCGGTGTGCGACCGGGTGGTCCTGGTGATCGCCGGGCAGCCGTTGACCCTGACCCCGCAGAGGTCGTAGATGGACTCCGCTTCGATGTTCCCCACTGTGGGCGCGCCCGACGCCGACGCCGCGGCCGCCGCGGCCGCGCGCCAGGGCACGCTGACCAAGCCCACCGGCGCCCTGGGCCGGCTGGAGGCCCTGTCGATCTGGGCGGCCGCGTGCCAGGGACAGTGTCCGCCAGCACAATTCGCGCGTGCGCGGGTGGTGGTGTTCGCCGGCGATCACGGCGTCGCCACCGCCGGGGTGTCGGCGTACCCGCCGGAGGTCACCGCACAGATGGCCGCCAACATCGCCGCCGGCGGCGCCGCGGTCAACGTGTTGGCCGACGTGGCCGGGGCGTCGGTGCGGGTGGTCGACGTCGCCATCGATGACGACACCGACACCGAAGCCGAGTACCGGATCCGGCGGTCCAGCGGCAACATCGCCGTCGAGGACGCGCTGACCGAGGAGCAGGTGGAGGCCGCGGTGCGCGCCGGCGCCCGGGTCGCCGACGAAGAAGTGGACGCCGGCGCCGACCTGTTGATCGCCGGCGACATGGGCATCGGGAACACCACGCCCGCAACGGTGTTGATCGCGCTGATGACCAACACCGAACCGGTGGTGGCGGTGGGCCGCGGCACCGGGATCGACGATCACGGCTGGCGCCGCAAGACCGCGGCCGTGCGCGACGCGATGTACCGCGCGTACGGCGACCGGTTCGACACCCTGGCCCTGCTGCGCATCGCCGGCGGTGCAGATCTGGCCGCGACGGCGGGATTCCTGGCCCAGGCGGCGATCCGGCGGACTCCCGTGCTGCTCGACGGCGTGGTGATCGGCGCCGCGGCGCTGGCGGCCGAACGGCTGGCGCCGGGCGCTCGGGCATGGTGGCAGGCCGGGCACCGCTCCACCGAACCCGCACATGCGCTGGCACTGGCGCAGCTGGAGCTCGAACCCGTCCTGGATCTGCAGATGCGCCTGGGTGAGGGCACCGGTGCGGTGGTCGCGCTGTCGGTGCTGCGCGGTGCGGTGGCCACCCTTGCACATATGGCGACCTTCGATTCCGCCGGGGTCACGAGCCGCCAGGAGTCAGATCCGGCGACGCCGTGATGGGCGCACTCGCCAGTGCGTTCTCCTTCGCGACCGTGCTGCCGGTGCGCAGCCAGGCCCCGATCGGCCGCGCCACCGTGGCGCTGCTGCCGGTGGTGGGCATTGCCCTCGGCGTACTCGCGGCGGCGGTGAACGCCGGTGCTGCAGCGCTTTTCGACGGAATGCTGCCGGGCCTGCTGACGGTGGCGGCGCTGCTGCTGGCCACCCGCGGACTGCACATCGACGGGCTGTCGGACACCGTCGACGGACTGGGCTGCTACGGACCTCCCGAGCGGGCGCTGGCGGTGATGCGCGACGGCACGGCGGGTCCGTTCGGCGTGGCGGCGGTGGTGCTGGTGCTGGGCGTGCAGGCGGCGGCGTACTCGACTCTGGACTGGGTGGCGATCGTGGTCGCCGTTGTCGCCGGGCGGGTGGCCGCGGTGGCGGCGTGCCGACGCTCGGTGCCGGCCGCCGCGGGCAGTGCCCTCGGTGGTGCGGTGGCCGGCACCCAGCCGATCTGGTCGGTGGCGCTGTGGGTCGGACTGCTGGTGTGGCTGGCCGCTTTCGCGACGCCACGGCTGTGGCAGGGTCCGGTGGCGGTACTGGCCGGGCTGGCCGTGACCGCGATCCTGGTGACGCACTGTGTGCGCCGGTTCGGTGGGATCACCGGCGACGTTCTCGGCTTCACCGTCGAGGTGACAACGACGGTGGTGGCGCTGGGATTGCTGGCCCGCTAGGCAGGGCTAGGCGCCGATCGAGAGAGTGCCGTCTTCGTAGGCGCGCGTCAGGATCCGGGCCGCGGGTTCCAATGCCGGGTCCGGCGACGCGGCGATGGCCGGAGGCTCCGGAAGCCGCTGCGCACCGAGCTCGGTGTTGATGTCGTTGACCAGCCGTGCCATCTGCAGATCGGCCGCGGCGGCGGCGTCGCGCAGGCGAACCGCCAAGGCCAGGGCGTCGGCGAGTTCGCGTTGGATGCGGAACATCGAGTTCTTCACCAGCGGGAGCGTGGTGTCGGCGATCATCCCCAACCCGGGCTGGTCCGGAATCTGGCGGACCAGCGCACCGAGGCGGTCCAACGCCACGGCCTCGAACGGATCCAATGGCCGCGACAGCTGCACGATCACCGGGTAGCGCGTCGAGTCCAGTCCGTTGAGCTCCCGGTGGGTCTGCCAGCTGGCCTCGGTCAGCCACACCCGGACCACCTCGACACCCACCCCGCGCTGCGTCATGCGTTCACTTCCGGTCCGGACACGCGACCCCCCTCGACGCCCGTCATATTTACGTTGGCGTCGATAATAGTGATTTTGCTTGCCTGCGCAACAGAAAGTTTGCCGCGCCCCACAACGACAGCAGCCACACCACGGTTCCGTGGTGTGGCTGCTGTCGTCGTCGGTGGCGTCAGCCCAGCCGGGCCATCCAGCCGTGGGTGTCGGCGAAGGTGCCGCGCTGGATCCCGGTGAGGGTGTCGCGCAGCGCCATGGTGACCTCGCCGGGCTCGCCGTCGGCGACGGTGAACTCCCCATCTCCGTATTTCACATGAGAGACCGGGGTGATGACGGCGGCGGTGCCGCAGGCGAACACCTCGGTGATCTCACCGGTGGCCACCCCCTTGCGCCACTCCTCGACATCGATCTTGCGCTCCTCGATCGCGAAGCCGGCGTCAGTGGCCAACTGCAGCAACGAGTCCCGCGTGATGCCCGGCAACAGCGAGCCCGACAGTTCCGGGGTCACCAGCCGCGCCGAGCCGCCACTGCCGAACACGAAGAACAGGTTCATCCCGCCCATCTCTTCGACGTAACGGCGCTCGATGGCATCCAGCCACACCACCTGGTCGCAGCCGTGCTCGGCGGCCTCGGCCTGGGCCAGCAGCGACGCGGCGTAGTTGCCGCCGAACTTGGCCGCGCCGGTGCCACCGGGGCTGGCGCGGACATACTCGGTGGACAGCCACACGCTGACCGGCTTGATACCGCCCTTGAAGTACGCCCCGGCGGGCGAGGCGATCACCAGGTAGCGGTACTCCGTCGCGGGCCGGACCCCCAGGCCCGGCTCGGTGGCGATGACGAACGGCCGCAGGTACAGCGATTCCTCGCCCCCGGCGGGCGGCACCCAGGCGCTGTCGACGGCGATCAGTTGCCGCAGCGACTCGATGAACAGCTCTTCGGGGAGCTCGGGAATGGCCAGGCGCCGCGACGAGCGCTGCAACCGGGCCGCGTTGGCCTCCGGCCGGAAGGAGACGATCGCGTCACCGTTCCACCGGTAGGCCTTGAGCCCTTCGAACACTTCCTGCGCGTAGTGCAGCACCACTGCCGACGGGTCGACGGTGATGGGGCCGTAGGGCAGCACCCGGGCGTTGTGCCAGCCCTGTCCCTCGGAGTAGTCGATCGACACCATGTGGTCGGTGAAGTAGCGACCGAAACCCGGCTCCGCGAGGATCCCGGCACGTACCTCGTCGCTTGCCGGTGCGGTGTTGCGGGCAAGGCTGAATTCGAGGTGGCCGTTGGTCATGCAGGTGATTGTATAACTGCGCGCTACCGGGTTTTAACTGCGACGAAGGGCGGCTTCACCAGTTCGCATTCCACGGCACGGCCGCGGACGTCGACGGTGACGTGCGCACCGTCCTGCAGGCCCGCGGCGGTGTCCACCAGCGCCAGCGCGATGCCGGCCTTCAGCGTCGGCGAGAACGTCCCCGAAGTGGTGACCCCGACGGGGGTTCCCCCGTCGAGCACCGTCAGCTCGGGCCGCAGGACGCCGCGGCCCAGCACCTTGAGCCCGCGCAGCAGCCGCGCCGGGCCGGCAGCCTTCTCCGCGAGCAGGGCGTCGCGACCCCAGAACGTGTCTTTCTTCCAGCCCACCGCCCAGCCGGTGCGGGCCTGCAGCGGGGAGATGTCGAGCGACAGCTCGTGGCCGTGCAGCGGGTAGCCCATCTCGGTGCGCAGGGTGTCGCGGGCCCCGAGGCCGGCCGGTTCGCCGCCGCGTTCGCGGACGGCGGCCACCAGCGCGTCGAACACCACTCCGGCCTGGTCCCACGGCGGCAGCAGTTCGAAGCCGTGCTCGCCGGTGTACCCGGTGCGGCACACCCGCACGGGCACCCCGGCGTACTCGGCGTCGGCGTAGCCCATGTAGTCCATGTCGGTGGGCAGGCCCAGTGCGCTCAGCACCTCGCCGGCCAACGGTCCCTGCACGGCCAGCACGGCGTACGAGCGGTGCTCATCGGTGACCGTGATGCCCTCTGGTGCAGCAGCTTTGAGCGCGGCCACCACGGCGGCGGTGTTGGCCGCATTCGGCACCAGGAAGATTTCGTCGTCGCTGACGTAGTAGGCGATCAGGTCGTCGATGACCCCGCCGGACTCGGTACAGCACAGGGTGTACTGCGCTTTGCCGGGGCCGATGCGGCGCAGGTCGTTGGTCAGGGCGGAGTTGACGAACTCGGCGGCGCCCGGGCCGCGCACCAGGGCCTTGCCCAAGTGGCTGACGTCGAAGAGGCCGACGGCGTTGCGGGTGGCGTTGTGTTCGGCGACGGTGCCGGCGTAGGACACCGGCATCAGCCAGCCGCCGAACTCGGCGAAGCTGGCGCCGAGGGCGCGGTGACGGTCTTCGAGGGGGCCCTGCAGTGGTTCGGTCACGGTGCACCACATTAGTGGTTGATAGCTAGGGTGAATCCCGTGAGCACCACACCCGGTTACCAGTCCCCCACCGTCACCGTCGCCACCGCACTGCCCAAACGCGGCATCTCCTCGGCGGTCCTCATCGTGGCGGTCACCAGCACCGACGACGGCGGAGCCGCGGTGGTGTCCACCCCGTTCCTGGACGCCGAGGCCACCGGCGAGATCGAGCGGGCGCTGAAGGCGCTGGGCGCCAAGGGTGGCGCCGAGTCGCTGACCCGGCTGGTGGTGCCGTCCCTGCCGGTGGCCAGTGTGCTGGCCGTCGGGCTGGGCAGCGCCCGCGACGAGTGGCCCGCAGACGTGATCCGCAAGGCATCCGGTACCGCAGCCCGTTCGCTGAACGGCATCGAATCGGTGCTCACCACCCTCTCGGAGTTGGACCTCGAGGCGGCGATCGAGGGGCTGATCCTGGGCGGCTACCGGTTCGACGCCTTCCGCAGCGCGAAGACCGCGCCGAAGGACACCGGACTGCGCCGGATCACTGCGCTGAACTCCGCCAAGGCGGCCAAGTCGGCGGCCGCGCACGCGGTGGCGGTGGCGACCGCGGTGGCCACCGCCCGCGACTTCGTCAACACCCCGCCGAACGCCCTGTATCCGGACGAATTTGCCAAGCGCGCCAAGGCTTTCGGGGAGGCAGCGGGCCTCTCGGTCGAGGTGCTCGACGAGAAGGCGCTGGCCAAGGGCGGCTACGGCGGCATCATCGGTGTCGGCCAGGGCTCGTCGCGCCCACCGCGTCTGGTGCGGCTGAGCTACAAGAGCGGCAAGCGCAAGGCCAAGAAGGTGGCGCTGGTCGGCAAGGGCATCACGTTCGACACCGGCGGCATCTCCATCAAGCCCGCCGCCTCCATGCACCACATGACCTCCGACATGGGCGGGGCCGCCGCCGTCATCGCCACCGTCGCGCTGGCCGCGCAGCTCGAGCTGCCGGTGGACGTCACCGCCACGGTGCCGATGGCGGAGAACATGCCCTCGGCCACCGCACAGCGCCCCGGCGACGTGCTCACCCAGTACGGCGGCACCACGGTGGAGGTACTCAACACCGACGCCGAGGGCCGGCTGATCCTGGCCGACGCCATCGTGCGCGCGTGCGAGGACAACCCCGACTACCTGATCGAGACCTCGACGCTGACCGGCGCGCAGACCGTCGCCCTGGGTGCGCGCCACCCGGGCGTGATGGGCAGCGACGAGTTCCGCGACCGGGTGGCGGCCATCTCCCAGGCCGTGGGCGAGAACGGCTGGCCCATGCCGCTGCCCGACGAGCTCAAGGACGACCTGAAGTCGCAGGTTGCCGATCTGGCCAACATCAGCGGTCAGCGTTTTGCCGGAATGCTGGTGGCCGGGGTGTTCCTGCGGGAGTTCGTCGCCGAGGGCGTGCAGTGGGCGCATGTGGATGTCGCGGGCCCGGCCTACAACACCGGCGGCCCGTGGGGCTACACCCCCAAGGGCGGGACCGGGGTCCCCACCCGGACCATGTTCGCCGTGCTGGAGGACATCGCCGACAAGGGTTAGTGTTCCCGTCACCGCTCGGCCATCTCGGCGGGCAACGGTGGGCGCATGACCACATCCGTCCCACGTCGTTCGCTGCTGCGCGCAGCCCTGCTGGTTCCCGCCGCCCCTGCCCTGACCGGCGCGCTCTTGCACGGGACGGCCGCCGCGTCGCCGGGGCTGCTGCAGGCACGGCCGCAGCTGACCCACGGCGTCGCCACCGGCGACCCCCGCACCGACGGCGTGCTGGTGTGGGCGCTCGGACGTGCCGGCCACCATGATCGTCGAGACCTCGGCGACGGAGAGTTTTGCCAACCCGGTGGCGGTGCGCGGTCCCATGCTGACGCCGGCGACCGACGGCACCGGGCGGCTGCGACTGCACGGTCTCGAACCGGGCGCGCAGGTGCACTACCGGGTGACCCTCGAAGGCGAGGAAGGGGCCCGCAGCGAGGCACTGACCGGGATGTTCACCACTGCACCCGCCACGCGAAAGGACATCAGCTTCGTCTGGTCCGGTGACGTCGCCGGGCAGGGCTGGGGCATCAACGCCGACACCGGCGGCATGACGGTGTGGTCGGTGATGGCCGACCGGCGCCCGGACTTTTTCATCCACTCCGGTGACGCCATCTACGCCGACAATCCGATCGAGGAAACCCAGAAGCAGAACGACGGCCGGATCTACCGCAACATCACCTCGCCGGACAAGGCACAGGTGGCCCAGACCCTGGATCAGTTCCGCGGCAACTACCGGTACAACCTGCTGGACTCGAACTACCGTTACTTCAATTCCGTTGTGCCGCAGATAATTCAGTGGGATGACCACGAGGTGGTCAACAATTGGTTCCCGGGCGAGAGTCTGGCCGGGCAAAACCGCAAGGGCTACCAGGAGACCAGCGTGGATCGGTTGGCGCAGATGGCCACCCAGGCCTGGAGCGAGTGGCAACCCGTGGACGTGCGCGAAGCAGTCGACGGCAAGCTCTACCGCACGATCTCGTACGGGCCGTTGCTGGAGGTGTTCGTGCTCGACATGCGCAGCTACAAGAACCCGAACCCGGACAGCTGGTCCACCGACGAGCGGACCTCGATCCTGGGACCGGCGCAGGCCCAGTGGCTGATCGATTCGTTGCGGGCGTCCACGGCGACCTGGAAGGTGGTGGCCGCCGATCTGCCGCTGAGCATCGTGGTGGCCGACTCGGCGACCACTCCGGAGGGCGGGCCGAAGTCGATGGAGGCGGTCGCTCAGGGTGATCCCGGCGCACCGCTGGGCCGCGAGTTCGAGGTGGCTCGAATCCTGCGCTCCACCAGAGACATTGCCAACATCGTGTACCTGACGGCCGATGTGCATTACACAGCGGCCATCTCCTATCATCCCGACCGCGCCACGGTCACCGACTTCAGCCCGTTCTGGGAGTTCGTGTCGGGACCGCTGAATGCGGGCGCGTTCCCGTCGAGCCCGCTGGACGGCACCTTCGGCGCCACCTACGAATTCGTGCACGCCCCGCAGGAGTCGAACGTCTCCCCGGCCGAGGGTTTCCAGCACTTCGGCCAGGTGCGCATCGACTCCGACTCGCGGATGCTCACCGTCGATCTGTGCGACAGCACCGGAAGGACGTTGTACTCCAAGGCTTTACCGCCACGCTGAACGGAAACTAGACCACCTTGCCGCGCGCGGTGCTGCGCAGGATCTGCGGCGCCACCCGGGACACGCCGTAGACCAGGTGCGCTTCCGGGGTGACGGGCCGCACCGCGCTGTCCTTGCGCACCGAATCCAGGATGGCTGCGGCCACCTTCTCCGGGCCGTAACTGCGCATCCCGAACAGTTTCTGTGCGCGCGCCCGGGCCGCGTCCGCGGCGGCCCGTTTGTCGGCGGGCACGTCGAAGCGGGTGGTCCGCACGATGTCGGTGTCGACGACGCCCGGGCAGATGGTGGTCAGACCGATTCCGGCGGAACTCAATTCGGCGCGCAGGCAGTCGGAGAACATGAACACCGCGGACTTCGACGTGCAGTAGGCATTCATCCCCTGCAGCGGCGCGTACGCGGCCATCGAGGCCACGTTGACGATGTGTCCGCCGGTGCCGCGATCCACCAGGCGGCCGGCGAAGGCCCGGCAGCCGTTGACCACGCCCCCGAGGTTGACGTCGAGCACCCGGTCGAACCGTTCGGCCGGGGTGTCGAGGAAGTCCCCGGCCTGGCCGATGCCCGCATTGTTCACCACCACGTCGGGCACCCCGTGCCGCTCGCACACCTCGGCGGCAAAGCGCTCCACGGCGGCGGCGTCGGAGACGTCGAGCACGTAGGGGTATGCGACCCCACCGGCGGCCTCGATCTGCGCGGCGGTCTCCTTCGCCACGTCCTCGTTGATGTCGCTGACCACCACGTCGGCCCCCAGCTTCGCGAACGCCGTCGCGGTGGCCCGGCCGATCCCGCTGCCCGCGCCGGTCACCGAGACCAGGGTGTCGTCGAACTCCCTGCGCGGGCGGCCCACCTGCGCGCGTCGGAGTCCTCGTGCGGCCGGTGCGCCGGCTAGGTGGTCGGCGAGTTCGGTGACGGCCTGGGCGAGCACCTGCGGATGCGACATCGGGGCCCAGTGCCCGGCGGTGATGTCACGGCGCCACAACCGCGGCACCCATTGCCCCACCGCATCCAGACCGTGCGGGCGCACCACCGGATCCCGGCGGTTGACGATCAGCTGCACCGGCACCGTGACGTAATGGTCGCCGCGGTAGCGGCGCGGGGACTGCCGGACCATGGCGCGGTAGATCTTCAGCGAGTTCACCAGATCGCGGGTGGCGGTGTCCCCGCGGTAGCGGCGGGTGCCATCGGTCAGCAGCACCGAGGCCCGCCGCCCCCGGAACAGCACCCGCATCAGCATCGGGGTCAGCACCGGCACCGACAGCGGGAACATGTACGTCAGCCGCAGCAGCCGCTCGGCGGCCCGCAGAAAGCGGACCGGATGGTGCGGGCGCGCCAGGTCGTGCCAGATGCCCGCTTTGTAGTGGTCGGTGCTCGGACCGGAGACCGAGGTGAACGAGGCCACCCGGTCGGCGGCACCCGGGCGGCCCAGGAACTCCCACGTCGCCACCGAGCCCCAGTCGTGACCCAGGACGTGCACGGGCACCCCCGGGGAGGTGGCAGCGAGGACGGCCTCGAGGTCATCGGCGAAGCGTTCCATCCGGTAGGCGGCCACCGGGGCGGGCACTGAGGAGGCGCCCACGCCCCGGTTGTCGAAGGTGATGATGCGGAACCTGTCGGCCAGCAGCGCCACCACGCCGTCCCACAGCACGTGCGAGTCCGGCCAGCCGTGGGCCAGCACCAGCGTGGGGCCGTCCGGGTTGCCCTGCTCGTAAGTCGCGATGCGGACACCGTCGACGCTGTTGATGAAGGTGGGCTCCATCGGGCCAGTACCTCATACCGTCGGTACCGGAATCAAGGGGTTTCCGTCCGGCGTGCCCGCGCCGAGGCGTAAACCTCTGCGACACAACGCGGCGTGTCGTCGCAGACGTTTACGTGTCGGGCTCGAGACCGCGAATCAGTCCTCGGAGGCCAGCTCGTCACGCAGCGCGCGCTTGCGCTCCACCCGGCGGCGGGCGTCGTGGTCGCGCATGCGTTGGGGGTAACCGACCTTCTGCACGTCGTAGACCGGGATCTTGAGCTGGTCGGACAGCCGGCGGGCGCCCTTCTCACCGCCGACACGCCGTCGCGTCCATTCACCGTCGTTGGCCACCAGCACCACCGTTAGCTCGGTGACCGTGGTCTTGGGTTCGACGAACGCCTCCACGCCGGTGTGCGAGGCGACCCACTCCCGCATGTAGCGCAGGTCAGCGGCAGGGTCGGTGCCGCGCGCAGATCCGCTGCGCCGAAGCCTGTCGAACAATCCCAACGCCGGAACACTCCTTGCCCGATTGATGAGTTGACTCTCACTTCGATAGTGCCAGAGCGCGGAGCAACCCTGAGTGCATGAGGATCCGCCGAGAGTGAAAGGATGGTTGCGCACAAAATGCACCTGGGTTTCTGAACCGGTACACGACGTTGTGGTAAGCCGGAACGCGAACCGCTCGTTTAGTCGAACAACGACTGACCTTCGAGGAGTCAACAGATGGCCGTTTCAGTCCAGATGCCCGCACTCGGTGAGAGCGTCACGGAGGGGACTGTCACCCGCTGGCTCAAACAAGAAGGCGACACCGTCGAAGTCGACGAGCCCCTGCTCGAGGTCTCCACCGACAAGGTGGACACCGAGATCCCGTCCCCCGCAGCCGGTGTGCTGACCAAGATCGTGGCCCAGGAAGACGACACCGTTGAGGTGGGCGGCGAACTGGCCGTGATCGGCGACGCCTCCGAAGGTGAAGACGCAGGCGGCGACACTTCGGGGGATGCGAGCGAGGGCGAGACCACCGAGCCCGAGGCCACCCCCAGCGAAGAAGCCGCTCCCGAGCCGGAGGCCGAGCCCGAATCTGAGCCCGAGCCCGAGCCGGCAGCGGAGTCGTCGGGTGGCGATGGTGAGGGCACGTCGGTGACGATGCCGGAGCTCGGCGAGTCGGTCACCGAGGGCACGGTCACCCGCTGGCTCAAGAGCGTCGGCGATTCGGTCGAGGTGGACGAGCCGCTGGTGGAGGTCTCCACCGACAAGGTGGACACCGAGATCCCGTCTCCGGTGGCCGGCACCTTGCTGAGCATCACCGCCGAAGAAGACGACACGGTAGCCGTCGGCGGCGAACTGGCCAAGATCGGCGACAAGAGCGCCGCGCCGAAGGCCGAGAAGAAGCCCGAACCCAAGCCGGAGCCCAAGCCCGAACCCAAGGAAGAGCCCAAGCCGGAACCGAAGGCCGAGCCCAAGCAAGAGGCCAAGCCGGAACCGAAGCCCGAGCCCAGGCAAGAGGCCAAGCCGGAACCGAAGCCCGAACCCAAGCCGGAACCGAAGCCGGAAGCCAAGCCGGAAGCCAAGAAGGATTCCGAGCCCTCCGGGGACGGCAGCCCGTACGTGACGCCGTTGGTGCGCAAGCTCGCCGCGGAGAACAACGTCGACCTGGCGTCGGTGAAGGGCACCGGGGTCGGTGGCCGCATCCGCAAGCAGGACGTGCTGGCCGCCGCCGAGAGCGCCAAGGCGCCCGCCGAGCAGGCACCGGCCGCCGCCGCGCCGCAGAAGCCGGCCGCCGCCGCCCCGGCGGAGAGCCCGCTGGCACACCTGCGCGGCACCACGCAGAAGGCCAACCGGATCCGCCAGATCACCGCCAAGAAGACCCGCGAATCGCTGCAGACCACCGCGCAGCTGACGCAGGTCCACGAGGTCGACATGACCAAGATCGTGGCGCTGCGGGCCAAGGCCAAGAAGTCCTTCTCCGAGCGCGAGGGCGTCAACCTGACCTACTTGCCGTTCATCGCCCGCGCGGTGATCGACGCGCTGAAGGCGCACCCGAACGTCAACGCCAGCTACAACGAGGACGCCAAGGAGATCACCTACTACGACGCCGAGCACCTCGGCTTCGCGGTGGACACCGAGCAGGGTCTGCTGTCCCCGGTGGTGAAGAACGCCGGCGACCTGTCGCTGGCCGGGTTGGCGCGCGCCATCAAGGACATCGCGGGCCGGGCCCGCTCGGGCAACCTCAAGCCCGACGAGCTGTCCGGTGGCACGTTCACCATCACCAACATCGGCAGTGAGGGTGCGCTGTTCGACACCCCGATCCTGGTGCCGCCGCAGGCCGCCATGCTGGGCACCGGCGCCATCGTGAAGCGGCCGCGGGTGATCGTCGACGAGTTCGGCAACGAGTCCATCGGCATCCGCTCGGTGAGCTACCTGCCGCTGACCTACGACCACCGTCTCATCGACGGCGCCGACGCGGGCCGTTTCCTGACCACGATCAAGCGTCGCCTCGAAGAGGGGGCGTTCGAAGCCGACCTGGGCCTGTAGCGGCCCGGGAGGTCGGCGAACCCACGATGAGCATCGTCGCCGTGGCCGGGTCGTCCGGCCTCATCGGTTCGGCACTGGTCAACGCGCTGCGCGCCGAGGATCACCGAGTGGTGCGCATCGTGCGCAGGGTGCCGTCCAATGCCGATGAGCTGCACTGGAATCCGGTGACCGGCGAACTCGACCCGGCCGGCCTGGCCGATGTCGACGCGGTGGTCAACCTGTGCGGCGTCAACGTCGCGGGGTCCCGGTGGTCGGGGGCGTTCAAGCAGAGCCTGCGCGACAGCCGGATCACCCCCACCGAGGTGCTGGCCGCCGCAGTGGCCGAGGCCGGGGTGCCGGTCCTGGTCAACTCCAGTGCGGTCGGTTTCTACGGCGACACGCGGGACCGGGTGGTCGACGAGGACAGCGCACCCGGGGCGGGTTTCCTGGCCCGGTTGTGCCTGGACTGGGAGGCCGCCACGGTGGTCGCCGAGGCCGCCGGCACCCGGGTGGTGCACACCCGCTCGGGACTGGTGCTCTCCCCCGCCGGCGGCCTGCTGAGTCGGCTGCGGCCCCTGTTCAGCCTCGGTCTGGGAGCCCGGTTGGGCAGCGGACGCCAGTACATGCCCTGGATCAGCCTCGACGACGAGGTGCGGGCGCTGCTGTTCGCCATCGACCACGACCAGCTGTCGGGGCCGGTGAACCTGACGGGCCCGGCTCCGGTCACCAACGCCGAGTTCACCGCCGCGTTGGGCCGCGCGCTGGGCCGCCCGGCGCCTCTGGTCGCGCCCGGCTTCGTGATCCAGGCCGTGCTCGGCGAGTTCGCACAGGAGGGTCTGCTGGTGGGACAACGAGCCATCCCGGCGGCGCTGGAGCGGGCCGGTTTCCAATTCCACCACCAGACCATCGGGGAGGCCCTGAGCTACGCCGTCCGCCGTGGTGAACCGGCGTAGGTTGGCTGTCATGAGTTCCATCCGGTCCAGCTCCGCCCCGGTCGACGTGCAACAGCTGGGCGTCCTCGACTACGGCAGCGCCTGGGATCTGCAGCGCGAGCTGGCCGACGCCAGGGTGGCAGGCGGGCCGGACTCCCTGCTGCTGCTGGAGCACCCGTCGGTGTACACCGCCGGTCGACGCACCGAGCCCGGCGAGCGTCCCCAGGACGGCACGCCGGTGATCGACACCGACCGCGGCGGCAAGATCACCTGGCACGGTCCCGGGCAGCTGGTCGGCTACCCCATCGTCGGGTTGACCGAGCCACTGGATGTGGTGGACTTCGTCCGGCGCCTCGAAGAGGCCCTGATCAGCGTGTGCACCGGGTTCGGTCTGGACGCCGGCCGAGTGGCCGGCCGCTCCGGGGTGTGGCTGCCCGGCGACAGCCGGCGGCCCGAGCGCAAGATCGGCGCCATCGGTATCAGGGTGTCGCGCGGGGTGACCCTGCACGGCTTCGCCCTGAACTGCGACTGCGATCTGGGCTCGTTCGCGTCGATCATCCCGTGCGGCATCACCGACGCCGGTGTGACGTCGCTGACGGCCGAGCTCGGTCGCCCGGTCACCGTCGCCGAGGTACGTGAGCAGGTGGGCGCCGCGGTATGCGACGCTCTCGACGGTGTGCTGCCGGTCCGGTTGGAGCAGCAGGCAAGCGTAGGATCGTCCCAGTGAGCGTCGTTCCCGAGGGCCGTAAGCTGCTGCGACTGGAAGTGCGTAATGCGCAGACCCCCATCGAGCGCAAACCACCGTGGATCAAGACCCGCGCCAAGATGGGCCCCGAATACACCGAGCTCAAAGGCCTGGTGAAGCGGGAGGGTCTGCACACGGTGTGTGAAGAGGCCGGCTGCCCCAACATCTACGAGTGCTGGGAAGACCGGGAGGCCACCTTCCTGATCGGCGGCGAGCAGTGCACCCGGCGCTGCGACTTCTGCCAGATCGACACCGGCAAGCCCGCCGACCTCGACCGTGACGAGCCGCGCCGGGTCGCCGAGAGCGTGCAGGCCATGGGTCTGCGCTACTCCACTGTCACGGGCGTGGCCCGCGACGACCTGCCCGACGGCGGCGCCTGGCTCTACGCCGAGACGGTGCGCTACATCAAGCAGCTCAACCCCGGCACCGGCGTCGAGCTTCTCATCCCTGATTTCAACGCCGTCCCCGAGCAACTCAACGAGGTCTTCGAATCCCGCCCGGAGGTGTTGGCGCACAACGTCGAAACCGTGCCGCGCATCTTCAAGCGCATCCGCCCGGCCTTCCGCTACCAGCGCAGCCTCGATGTCATCACCGCCGCCCGCGAATTCGGCCTGGTCACCAAGTCCAACCTGATCCTCGGCATGGGCGAGACGCCCGACGAGGTACGCACCGCGCTCGACGATCTGCTGGGCGCCGGTTGTGATCTGATCACCATCACCCAGTACCTGCGCCCGTCGGCGCGCCACCATCCGGTGGAACGCTGGGTCAAGCCCGAAGAGTTCGTCGAGCACGCCGCTTACGCCGAGAGCATCGGCTTCGCCGGGGTGCTGGCCGGGCCCCTGGTGCGCTCGTCATACCGGGCCGGTCGGCTCTATCAGCAGGCCGTCGAGAAGCGGGCCCGAAGCGCCGTATCCTGATCGCATGGCAACCCGCAACAAAGCTGAGGCCAAAGAGGCAAAGGCCCAGGCGAAGGCCGCCCGCAAGGCCGCATCCAAGCAGCGCCGCAGCCAGCTGTGGCAGGCCTTCCAGATGCAGCGCAAGGAGGACAAACGCCTCCTGCCCTACATGATCGGCGCGTTCGTGCTGATCGTGGCGCTCGCGGTGGTCTCGGGTATCGCCATCGGCGGGTTCACCATGTACATGCTGATTCCGCTCGGCATCGTGCTCGGCGCGCTGGTGGCCTTCATCATCTTCGGCCGCCGCGCCCAGAAGTCGGTGTACCGCAAGGCCGAAGGCCAGACCGGTGCGGCCGCCTGGGCGTTGGACAATCTGCGGGGCCGCTGGCGGGTCACCCCAGGGGTGGCCGCCACGGGCAACTTCGATGCGGTGCACCGGGTGATCGGCCGGCCCGGGGTGATCTTCGTCGGTGAGGGCAACGCGGGACGGGTCAAGCCGCTGCTGGCCCAGGAGAAGAAGCGCACCGCCCGCCTGGTCGGCGATGTGCCGATCTACGACTTCATCGTCGGCAACGAGGAAGGCCAGGTTCCGCTGGCCAAGCTGGAGCGCCACCTCAACAAGCTGCCGGCCAACATCAACACCAAGCAGATGGACTCCCTGGAATCCCGCCTGCAGGCGCTGGGCACCAAGATGGGGCCCGCCGCGCTGCCCAAGGGCCCGCTGCCCAATGCCGCCAAGCTGCGGGGCGTGCAGCGCAAGGTCCAGCGTCGCTGACAGTTAGCTGAACACCACCCCACCTCGCGCGTGGGGTCTTGCATACATCGTTGACGCACGCGATACTTCGCCAGCCCGCCGACATCGGTTCGGCCAGCTGAGGGGGTACCGACCATGTGCACTGCGTGCGACTGGGCACCGCATTTCGCGGCATACGGGCAGACTCCAACAGCCACCCTCAGCCGTCGCTCGGCGTTGCGCGCGGTCGCGGCGGTCACCGCGACCGCCGTCGGCGCCACCATGGCCGCCGGGTTGGCGCCCGCGGCCCACGCCACACCCGACGCTCCCGGTGTGCCCGGAGGGCCTGCCGACCTGGTGTTCCGCAACGGCTCGGTGTACACCGTCGCCGGCCCGGCGCCGTGGGCGCAGGCCGTCGCCGTGCGCGGCACCACCATCAGTTATGTCGGCGACGACGCCGGAGCCGACGCGTTCGTCGGTCCGGGCACCCGGGTGGTCGATCTCGCGGGCCGGTTGTTGCTGCCCGGCTTCGTCGAGGGCCACACTCATCCGTTTCTCGGGGCGTTCCTGACCTCGGGAGTGGACCTGCAGGTGCCCACCCTGGCCGACGCCCAGACCGCCATCGCGGAGTACGCCCGGCAGCATCCCGACGGCCCGGTGCGCGGATTCGGTTGGCGGGTGGACATGTTCGGACCCGACGGCCCCACCCGCGCTGACCTGGACGTCGTGCTGCCGGACCGGCCCGGCTTCTTCTTCGCCATCGACGGACACAGTCTGTGGGCCAACAGCAAGGCCCTCGAACTCGCCGGCGTCGACCGCGACACCCCCGACCCCATCCCGGGGTTCAGCTACTACGCGCGCGACGCGTCCGGCGATCCGACGGGCTACATCCTCGAGGTCAACGCGGTGCTCGCCGTGGTGAACGCCGTCGAGCCCATCTCCCCGGACACCATGGGCACGCTGTTGCACGACTGGCTCCCAAAGGCGTCCGCCGCCGGCATCACCTCGGTGTTCGACGCCGGCGTCCCGCCCATCGGCGACGACCAGGCCTCGATCCTCCGGCTGTACACCGACGCCGACCGCAGCGGCGGGTTGCCGTTTCGCGTCGTGGCGTCCTACTCGGTGCGCGGCACGCCGGTCGAGGGCACGGTGGAGCAGTTCCAGCAGGTCCGCAGTGAGGTCTCGGGCCCGCATGTGTCGGTGGATGTGGTCAAGATCGTCGGCGACGGCACCCAGGGCGGGTACACCGCGTGGCTGCTCGAGCCCTACGCCGACAAACCGGATTCCACCGGCGGTTCCCCCTTCACCGAGGAGCAGTGGCACCGGCTCGTCACCGACGTCGACGCCGCCGGGTTCGACGTCCACGTGCACGCCTGCGGGGAGCGCACAGCACGAGTGGCCCTGGACGCCATCGAGCGCGCGGGCGCCGTCAATCCACCGCGCGACCGGCGCCACACCGTTGCGCATCTGGTGTATGTGGCCGACAGCGACAACCCCCGGTTCGCCGAGCTGGGTGTGATCGCGCAATTCTCGGCGAACTGGTCCTCGGCGGACCCGGACACTCTCGAGAACATGGCAGCGCGGTACGGGTCGCCCCGCAAGGACCTGATGTACCGCACGCAGGATGTGCTGCGCACGGGCGGACGGGTGTCACTGGGCACCGATTGGCCCGCGGCGGGCTACTACTCCACCTACAAGCCGCTGGATTCCATCCAGGTGGGCGTCACCCGGCAGTTGATCGGCAACCCGGACGCACCGGTGCTCTCCCCCGCCGACCAGCGGTTGAGCGTCGAGCAGGCGGTGCACGCCAACACCCTGGGCGCGGCCTACCAACTGCGGCTCGACGACCGGGTGGGCTCGGTCGAGGTGGGCAAGCGCGCGGACCTGATCGTGCTGGAGCGCAACATCTTCGACATCGATCCGCACGACATCCACGCCGCGAACGTCCAGATGACGCTGATGGACGGACGGATCGTCTTCCAGAACTAGCGCCGCACCACGGCGGTGAACGTGAACTTGTCCTGCATGCCCCGCATGTCGCTGTCCATGAACAGAGCCGGGATCACCAGGGTGAGCAACAGCCCGCGACCGAGCGCCCGGCCGATCCCGACGTGCATGCGGTTGTCCACCGAGACAACCATCAGCCCCAGCGCGTACTGGCCCGGGGTGAAGCTGAACAGCCGGACCGATACCGCGCCCAGTACCAGCCAGATCACCAGCACCGCCGTGGACAGCCAGGGCGCGGAGAACAACCCGAGGCTGATGCACAGGCCGGCCAGTCCGTAAGCGATCAGCCAGTCGACCAGCAGCGCGGCGAAGCGGCGACCCGATCGGGCCACCGATCGGGGCCCTGATTCGGGCAAATCGAACGCTTCTCCCGGGTACGTGGACTGGTGCCCCGAATCCGCAGGTTCAGGGCCGGACAGCCAGGAGGAGAGCGCGCTGGGCATACCCTCAGCATAGAGTGACTTTGATTGCGTAACGTCCGCGCAACATGTGGTTGACCGCAGTGCAACATCGGATCCATACCGTCAGCGCCGGGTTAATTCCACGCACACTGCACCGACAGATGCACAAAGGAGCACTAAGTGGCAGACAAGACTGCTGACGACATCTTCAAGATGATCAAGGACGAAAACGTCGAGTACGTCGACATCCGGTTCTGTGATCTGCCTGGTGTGGTTCAGCACTTCTCGATTCCCGCCGCCGCGTTCGACGAGAGCGTGTTCGAGGACGGGTTGGCATTCGACGGTTCGTCGGTGCGCGGCTTCCAGTCGATCCATGAGTCCGACATGATGCTGCTGCCGGATCCCGCGACCGCCCGCATCGACCCGTTCCGTGCGGCGAAGACGCTGAACCTCAGCTTCTTCGTGCACGACCCCTTCACCCGTGAGGCCTACTCGCGCGACCCGCGCAACGTGGCCCGTAAGGCCGAGAACTACCTGACCAGCACCGGCATCGCCGACACCTGCTTCTTCGGTGCCGAGGCCGAGTTCTACATCTTCGACTCGGTGAGCTTCGACTCCAAGATGAACGGCACCTTCTACGAGGTGGACTCCGAGTCCGGCTGGTGGAACAGCGGCGAGCCGTTCGAGGCCGACGGCTCCCCCAACCGCGGCTACAAGGTGCGTCCCAAGGGCGGCTACTTCCCCGTCGCGCCGTACGACCACTACGTCGACCTGCGCGACCAGATGGCCACCAACCTGCAGAACGCCGGGTTCGTCCTGGAGCGTGGCCACCACGAGGTCGGCACTGCAGGCCAGGCTGAGATCAACTACAAGTTCAACACGCTGCTGCATGCGGCCGACGATGTGCAGCTGTTCAAGTACATCATCAAGAACACCGCCTGGGCCGCCGGCAAGACCGTCACCTTCATGCCCAAGCCGCTGTTCGGTGACAACGGTTCGGGCATGCACGCCCACCAGTCGCTGTGGAAGGACGGCAAGCCGCTGTTCCACGACGAGGCCGGGTACGCGGGTCTGTCGGACCTGGCCCGCCACTACATCGGCGGCATCCTGCACCACGCCCCGTCGCTGCTGGCGTTCACCAACCCCACGGTGAACTCCTACAAGCGTCTGGTGCCGGGTTACGAGGCCCCGATCAACCTGGTCTACAGCCAGCGCAACCGCTCGGCCTGTGTGCGTATCCCGATCACCGGCAACAACCCGAAGGCCAAGCGCCTCGAGTTCCGTTGCCCGGACAGCTCGGGCAACCCGTACCTGGCGTTCGCGGCCATGCTGATGGCCGGCATCGACGGCATCAAGAAGAAGATCGAGCCGCTGACCCCGGTCGACAAGGACCTCTACGAGCTGCCGCCGGACGAGGCCGCCGCCATCCCGCAGGCACCGACCTCGCTGTCCGCCGTGATCGACAAGCTCGAAGAGGATCACGAGTACCTCACCGAAGGTGGCGTGTTCACCGAGGACCTCATCGAGACCTGGATCTCCTACAAGCGGGAGAACGAGATCATGCCGGTGCAGATCCGTCCGCACCCGTACGAGTTCAGCCTGTACTACGACGTGTAATCACCACACGCGCAAAGACGCCCCGTCCATCCGGACGGGGCGTTTTTGTTGTCCAGCAAGACATGGTTTGTCCGTCTAGAGATTTCACGGTCAACCATCGCCGGCGCGGATGTCCGAACAGCGCCTGCGCCGCATCGCGGCGAGGACACTGACAGAGGTCAGTCCTGTGTGAGGAGGAGTCATGAAATACGTACTGACCTGGACCAGCCGGCTCAACGGCTCCGAGCGCGACAACGAAGACGCCATGCGCCGAGGCTCCGAGCTGTTCGCCAAATGGCAGGCACCGGAGGGCACCACGTTTCATCAGTTCGTCGGCCGCGTCGACGGCGCGGGCGGCTTTGCGGTGGTCGAGGCCGACACCATCGACGGCATCCTCGACGGCGTCTCCAAATTCGGTGCGCTCAATGCCTTCGAGGTCTTTCCGGTGGTCGACGTCGCCGACTGGATGGCTGCCGCCCAGGAAGGCATCGCGTTCCGGGAGTCGATCAGCTGAATTCTCCTGCGCATGTGCTGTAGTTGCTGTCCATGCGGGTCCTGCTCCAGCGCGTCACCTCGGCCAGTGTCACCGTCGGCGGACAGGTGATCGGCGCCATCACGCCGAATCCCCAGGGGCTGGTGGCGCTGGTGGGCGTCACCCATGACGACGACGCCGGCACCGCCCGGCGGATGGCCGAAAAGCTCTGGCAGTTGCGCATTCTCGACGACGAGCGCAGCGCCGCGGACGTCGGCGCGCCCATCCTGGTGGTCAGCCAGTTCACCCTCTACGCCAACACCGTCAAGGGCCGGCGGCCGTCCTGGAACGCCGCCGCGCCCGCGGCGGCGGCCGAGCCGCTGGTGACCGCGCTGGCCGACGCGCTGCGCCACCTCGGTGCCACGGTGGCCACCGGGGTGTTCGGCGCCGACATGTCGGTGGCGCTGGTCAACGACGGTCCGGTGACGATCTTGCTGGAACTCTGACCGAGGGCGCCTCGAAAATTAGGGTGTGGCCATGACTTCCAGATTCGACGCCCAGTTGGACAGCCGCTCCCCGCTCGCCCTCGGCGTGTTCCGCATCGTTGTCGGCCTGCTGTTCCTGCTGCATGGCACCTCGAAACTGCTCGGCTGGCCGGGCGGTCCGCAGGTTCCGGTGGGCACCTGGCCGTTCTGGTACGCCGGCATCATCGAGGTGGCGGTGGGTGTACTGGTCACCATCGGCCTGTTCACCCGCATCGCGGCGCTCATCGGGGCGGGTCAGATGGCCGTCGCGTTCTTCTGGCAGCATCTGCCAGAAGATTTCTGGCCCATCAACAACGGCGGTGAACCCGCGGTGCTGTTCTGTTTTGCCTTCCTGCTGCTGGCCTTCACCGGCCCGGGTGCGCTGGCGGCCTCGCGCCGCTAATCCAGCTGCATGTCCCGCCGGAAGCGCGCCAT